>JAEUNQ010000114.1 GCA_016790365.1 Thauera sp.
TCCTCGGCGGGGGTGGCGCTGGCCGAGGACTCGCTGCGGTGGTCGCTGCCGATGCGGACCGCGCCGCCCTTGGCGTCGGCGCTGCCGGTGATGCGGGCGCGGCTGCCCGCGTCGATGACGTTGAGCGCGAGCGCGCCGGCCACGCCGACGTCGCTGGCGCCGGCGCCCGAGGTGGCGGCGCTGGTGAAGCGGTCGATCTCGTCGGCCGCGGGCAGGGTCGCCACGACCTCGATGCCCTGTGCATCGGCGCTGCCGCCGATGCGCGCCTCCGCGCTCGTGCGCGCGAGGTTGAGCGCGACCGCCGCGCCGACGCCGACCGCGCCACCGGTGCTGCTGCCGTCGGCGACCACGTCCGCCTGGGTCAGCGCCTCGCTGCCCACCGCGAGCGCGCCCTCGCTGGCGGCCGCCCGGGTGGCGTCGAGCGCGGCCAGCGTGGTGCTCTCGAGGTCGCTCACCGCGACCGCCGCGGCGACGCTGACGCTGCCGTCCGAGGTCGAGGCTTCGTCCTCGTAGTCCGCGAGCGTCTCCTCGGTCTTGCTCGTGCCTGCTGGTTGCTGGGTGGCGCCGCCGGCCGCGGCCTTGGCCGAGGTGGTGACGCGGGTGTCCGACTGCGCGTGCACGCTCACGCCGGTCTTGCCGTTTACAAGAGCGTTGTCGGCGGTGCGCGCGCGGGTGGTGCTGCGCACCACGCTCACCGCCACGCTGCCACCGACCGCGCTGCTGCCCGCCGCCGAGGCGTCTACGGCCGCGTCGACCGTCGTGCGGTTGGTCGCGGCCAGTTCGGTCTTGTCCGCCGTGCTGGCGAGCTCGGCGTTGCCGAGCAGATCCGCGCTGGCGGTGGTATTGGCGGTGACGACCGCCACGCCGGCATCTGCCGGCTGCGCGCCGAAGTCGGGCAGGCCGGGGCGGGCGTCGATGGTGGTCGTGGTGGTGGCGGCGAGGCGGGCGGGGCCGGCGCTGGTGATCCTGGTGTCGCCCCGGGCGAGCACGGTCGCCGTCACGTCCACATCGACCACCGCCAGTGGCACGACATCCGGCGTGGTGACTGCGGTGGTGGCGGTCGCCTCGAGGGTGGCGCTGCCGCTCGCCTCCAGGGTGGAGCCATCGACCTCGACGGCCGCACTCGTCGTCTTGGTGACGATCGGGGCCAGCGTGCTGCGGTGTTCCGCGCTCGCGTGCAGATCGAGGTTGCGGCCGGTGAGGGTCGCACCGGTGGCTTCGATGCGCGCCGTGGTGTCGGAAAGGGCGTCGAGCGTGCCTCCGCTGGCCTGCGCCTGCAGCGTCACGTCGCCGCCGGCGTGCACGCCACCGCCTGCGGCGAGGAGCTTGCCGCCACTGCCGACGCGGATCGTGGGTGCGCTCAGGGCGATGTCGCCCGATGCAGCGATCGATGTGCCGCTGCGCAGGCTGGCGTCGTCGCCCGTGTTTACGCGGCGCGAGGAAATCGTGCCGGTGACCTCGATGCCGCTGTCGCCGACGATCTCGATGCGGCCCTGGTTCGCGACCACCGTGCCGCCGGCTTCCAGGCCGTGGACGTTGACCACGTCGCTGAACTCGGGGGCGGAGCCGACGAACTTCGCTCCGCTCAGCACCTTGCCGGCCACCGTGATCGTGCCGGCCGACAGGCCGATCTGGTCGGTGGCGTTCACTTCGCCGTCGATGCGGATCTCGGCTGCGGCGTTGCGTGGCGCGCGCCCCTCGACCAGGGTGGCGGCCGAGGTTTCGGCACCGCCCGGTGCGTCGAAGAAGTCGTCGACGAAGCGCTGGGTCGGCGTGGATACATGCAGGCTGCCGACGTTGACCTTGCCGGTCGGCCCGACGATGACGCCGTGCGGGTTGGCGAAATACACCTTGCCACCGATGCGGCCTTCCTTGATGGCATTGAGCATGCCGTCGATCGTGGTCTTCTGGTCGCGCACCAGGTTGATGAGCGCGGCGGCGCCGTCGGGCACGTGGAGGTTGGCCGTCTGGCCGTTGCCGACGTTGAAGCGGTTGAACGAATTGACCGCATTGCCGTTGCCGAGGATGGGGCCGCTGTTGCGGACGTCGGCGACGTTCGGGGCAGTGGGCGTCACGCTGGTCGCGGTGCGGCCGTCGGGGACGATGTCGACCGCCCACGCCAGCTCGGGCACCAGGCCGTGGCTGACGATCAGCGCGCAGGTCACATGGACGACGATTTCCTTCAGGCGCGGCGCAGCGGCGACCGACACAAGCTCGCGATGGTGACGCATGGCAAATCTCCCCTAGCCCCCCTGGGTGGAGGGCGCAGAGCCACGCTTCAGGTCGGGGCTCCGCCATGCTTTTCGCGCACGCCTGAAGACGTGTACTGCGTGTCGAGGAAATATTCCACGATCAATTGATATTGGGTCGTGGAGTTCCCGTAGGCAAGATTTATTTGTCCGGCGTCAAGATTCGCGCCTGTCGGACCGCGTCTGCAGTCGGGGTGGGTTCAGCTTCCGAGTCGCGATGCGG
This sequence comes from Thauera sp., assembly GCA_016790365.1. GTDB lineage: Bacteria > Pseudomonadota > Gammaproteobacteria > Burkholderiales > Rhodocyclaceae > Thauera. The sequence continues at coordinate 2,473 of JAEUNQ010000114.1, forward strand.
CGAGCAGGGCGAGGTAGATGCCGAGTTCGCTCGCCTGCTGGGTCGCACCGAGCAGGTCGCCGGTGTAGCCGCCGAGGCGGCGCAGGAAGATGCGTGCGGTCCACGCCGTCACCACCGCGACGGCGAGCAGCGCGCAGAGCGCACCGCTGGCGGGCAGCAGCAGCAGCGGCAGCAGGCCGAAGCCGGCGGCGAGGGCGAGCTCGACCGGCGTCAGCCGGCGCACCACGGCAACCGACTTGGAGGAGTCGTCTGCGCGCACGTAGGGAAGGTGGTGCATCAGCAAGGTGGCAGCGAGGCGGGAGAGTGGATGGGCGACGAACAGGGCGAGCGCAACCCCCACCCCCTGCGTCGCTGCACCGGCGATCTCGACCAGAGCCGCCGCCTTGGCGAGCAGCATCAGCACCACGCCGATGGTGCCGTAGCTGCCGATCCGCGAGTCCTTCATGATCGCGAGGATCTGTGCCTTGTCCCAGCCGCCGCCCAGGCCGTCGCAGCTGTCGGCGAAGCCGTCCTCGTGAAAGGCGCCGGTGAGGCGGATGGTGAGCGCCATCGACAGGATCACCGCCACGGCCGGCGGCAGCAGCGAGGCAAGGGCGAGGTAGCCGAGCGCACCGGCTGCGCCCACCACCCAGCCCACGAGCGCGAAGTAGCGCGCCGCGTGGCTCATGCGCTCGGACGACCACGGCACCCAGGCGGGCACCGGGATGCGGGTGAAGAAGCCGAGCGCGGTAAGGAAGAGTTCGAGCTGGTAACGCATCAGGCCGGGCTGCGGGCCTGGTCGCTCACCCCGGCGGACTCGAAGCTCGCCATCTCGTTCATGAAATTGACCGCGGCCTGCACGAGCGGAAAGGCGAGCGCCGCGCCGGTGCCTTCGCCGAGGCGCAGGTCGAGCTCCACCAGCGGCTCGGCCTGCAGGAAGTCGAGCTGCACGCGGTGGCCGGGCTCCTGCGAGCGGTGCGCGAACACACAGTACGACAGCACCGCCGGCGCCATGGCGTGGGCGACGAGCAGGGCCGAGGTGACGATGAAGCCGTCGATCAATACCAGCATGCGGCGCTCGGCCGCGCCGAGGATGGCACCCGCCATCATGGCGATCTCCAGGCCGCCGTACTGCACGAGCACTTCGAGCGGATCGTGCGGCCGGCCGCCGCGCTGCAGGGCCTGGGCGAGCAGGCTGCGCTTGCGGAACAGCCCGGGGTCGTCGAGGCCTGTGCCGCGGCCGGTGACGGTGTAGAGCTCGGCGTCATGCTCGGCACCCACGAGGCAGTGGGTGAGCAGCGAGGCGGACGCGGTGTTGCCGATGCCCATCTCGCCCAGGCCGATGCAGTTGCAGCCGTTGTCGGCGAAGGCATGGGCGATGCCGCGCCCGCGCTCGAGCGCGGTGTCGCGCTGCTCGGCGCTCATGGCGGGTTCTTCGATGTAGTTGGCCGTGCCGTGCGCGATCTTGGCGTCGATCAGCCCCGGGCGCTTGCCAAAGGCGTGGTTGACGCCCGCATCGACTACGCTGAGGCCGAGGCCGGCCTGGCGTGAAAATACGTTGATCGCCGCGCCGCCGGCGAGGAAGTTCTCCACCATCTGCCAGGTGACGTCCTGGGGGTAGGCCGAGACTCCGGCGCGCGCCGCGCCATGGTCACCGGCGAAAACCACGATGTGCGGCTGGCGCAGTTCGGGCTCGAGGGTCTGCTGCAGCAGCGCGATCTGGTGCGCGAGTGTCTCGAGGCGACCGAGGGCGCCAAGGGGCTTGGTCTTGCGGTCGATCTTGTGGCGGATCGCGGCGGACAGCAGGGTTTCGGGCGAGGCGATGGCGTAGGGCTTCATGCGGCGGAGGGTGTCGGGGTGATGGGGGCCGGGTCGGAGGGTTCCGCGTCCGGGAGGTCGCGATAGAGGTCGGCGAGCGCGAGCTCGAAGTCGGGCAGGGCGAGGCGGGCCGTTTCTCCGCTCGCCTCGCTCAGCACCCAGCGCCCGTCCTCGCCGCGGGTGAAGCACTCGACGTGGGCACGGTCCTGCGACAGGAAGAGCACGGTCTTCAGTCCCGCAAGGCGGCGATAGGCGGCGAACTTGTCGCCGCGGTCAGAGGCCTCGGTCGAGGGCGACAGCACCTCGGCGATGAGGACCGGGTCTTCCTTGACCTGGCGGCGGGCGCGGTCGGCGTCGGTCCCGGTGACGAAGACGTCGGGGTGGACAAGGTCGTCCGATTCGGCCAGGCGCAGGCGGACGTCGGACATGAAGACGTTGCAGCGCGTGCCACGCAGGGTCTGGCGCAAGGCGAAAGCCGTGTTGAGGCTGATCGCGTTGTGGATGTCCGACCCTCCCGCCATCATGAAGGCCTCGCCGTTGAAGAACGCCCAGCGCTCGGGCTGCTCCGCCTCCCAGGCCAGGAAGCCTTCCAGCGTCATCTCGTGCTCCTGTACAGGCAGCTCCACGGCCCTCTCCCGGAAAGTGTGCTTCGCCGCGAAGTTTAGCCTTCCTTCAACACCAGCGGCAGGCCGGCGGCGACGAAGACAACCCGCCGGCATGCGCTCGCCACCATCTGGTTGAGACGTCCGGCCTCGTCGCGGAACAGCCGCCCGAGCGGCGTCTCCGGCACCAGGCCGAGCCCCACCTCGTTGGCGACGAGGACGATGCGGCCGGGCAGCGTCGGCAGCGCGGCCAGCAGCCCGTCGCGCTCCTCACGGAAGCGCGGCAGGTCCTCGGCCGTGGCGCCGGCTGGCAGGGTGTGGGCATCGGCGAGCAGGTTGGACAGCCACAGCGTGAGGCAGTCGACGAGCAGGCAGCGCTCGGGCGCAGCCTCGCGCCGCAGCGTGTCGGCCAGCGCCAGCGGCGTCTCGACCGTGCGCCAGCCCGCGGGCCGGTCGGCCTGGTGGCGGCGGATGCGCGCGGCCATCTCGTCGTCGAGCGCCTCGGCGGTGGCGATCACCGTCACCGCCAGGCCGGAATCGGCGGCGCGGCGTTCGGCCTCGCGGCTCTTGCCGGAACGTGCGCCGCCGAGGATGAGTTCGCAGGTCATTGTCTTGCCTGGCCTTGCATGGTGAATTGCCTGTTTCTTTTTGCAGTGCACGATACTGCCCCGTACGGTATCATCCGTCCCCACTGCCCCGGAAGGGGTAGCGCGTTATCGGTGCCCGCGGGCGTTTCTCGCCCCGGGTTAAACGGGAAACAGGTGCGCGGCCCCTCGCAAACGAGGCCGCAATGCCTGTGCTGCCCCCGCAACGGTAAGTGCGCGCAAGGTGCGTCATGCAGCCACTGGGA
>JAEUNQ010000328.1 GCA_016790365.1 Thauera sp.
GAGCATGAGCTCGCCCTGGTCGCGCGCCATGTAGACGTTGTTGCGGAACTTCATCTCGACCATGCGGTAGCCGGCGAGCGTGAAGCGCGCGGAGACCTGCTCCGAGATGAGGCGGCCGAGCGTGGAGGACTGCTCGAGCGCATCGATGTTGACCACGGTGGCGGCAATCAGCGCCTGTGCCGGCGCGAGCTGGCCGCGCAGCTGCGCGAGCAGGCTGTCGGCGGCGGCGTAGTTGGAGGGGATCAGCGGGTTGGCCGCGGCGGCGTCGAAGCTGACCTCCTTGCGCTGCGCGACCGGCTCGGTGGCGCAGCCGGTGGTGACGAGCACGCTGGCGGCGAGGACGGCGGCGAGGATTGCAGGCTTGCGCATCATTCGCCTCCCACGACCTGGAAGGACTTGGAGCGTGCCTGCGGGGCGGCGAGATAGAGCGCCTCGTCAGCCGCGTCCGCGCGGAACACGCCGGTCTCGCGCGCGATGAACCGGCTGCTGTCGGTCACGCTGGTGCTGACGATGACTTCGAGCGCACCGGTGGCGTCGACGCCGAGCTTGACCTGGGTGTCCACGCCGACGCGCAGGGCGCCCGCCGGAGTGCGCAGCACCGGGTGGCCGGCTTCTAGCAGGGCGGTGATCAACTGGGTGGAGAAGGCGCGGTCGAAGGCCGATGCGTCGGCATGCTGATTGACGAACAGCGCCGTCTGCGGGGCCAGGCGGGCGGACAGGCGCTGCGCGACGTCGCGGGCGAGGCCGTTCCAGTGTGCAGCGGAGTGCAGCGCGCGCTGCGAGACGGCTGCCGGGGCGTTGGCCGTGGAGTCGGGATGGACGGGCAGGGCGCAAGCACCCGCCAGCAGGGCCGCAGCACTGGCCGCGGCGAGGGTCTTCTTCATGGAGTGCATTCTCCGATACGGGGCACTACGTCGTCAGCAGGTGGAGATGACGGCGCGGGGCAAGTGAAACGGCGTATTACTCGGCTATGCCGAAAGCTAGCAGAAGCCCCGCTCCGACTCAAATCCGCCGCATCGGTGGGTGAGACTTAGTACCGCGTCGTCGCGCTGCACAAAAAACGGGCAGCCGCCGATTCTCCTTTTCGGCCAGCGGCTTGCATGGCTTGTCCACAGCTTGTCCCGAAAGCTGCGCACCGGTGCTGGGGAAAACCCCGGTCCCTGCTCCGGTGTGCGATCCGGCGACGAGAGTGCCCCCGGCTGCCGGTGTCGTGACGAGGCTGTAAGCGTTCTCGTGTCGTTCATGGTGCTTGTGCCTTGCGGTTATGATGGCGCCCGTCGCGCACGGGATGGCCGTGCATACATGTCGAGGTGTTTCCTTGAAAATCTTTTCGCCGCTCTACGAGCGCACGATGGCTTGGTCGCGGCATCGGCGCGCGCCCTGGTTCCTGGGCGGGTTGAGTTTTGCTGAGTCGTCCTTCTTCCCGATTCCCCCGGACGTCATGCTCGCGCCGATGTGCCTGGCAAATCCGCATCGCGCCTGGTGGTTCGCCCTCCTGACCACGCTGACCTCGGTGGCTGGAGGGCTGTTCGGCTACTTGATCGGCTACTACGCCTTCGACCTCATCGAGCCCTGGCTGCGTGGCAGCAACTACTGGGGCGCGTATGAGCAGGCAGTGGCCTGGTTTGAAGCGTGGGGTTTCTGGGCGATCTTCATCGCCGGCTTCTCGCCGATCCCCTACAAGGTGTTCACGATCGCCGCCGGGGTGGCCTCGATGGCGCTGCTGCCGTTTACGCTGGCCTCGCTGATCGGCCGCGGCGCCCGCTTCTTTTTGGTTGCAGGGCTGATGGCCTGGGGGGGCGAGCGCATGGAGGGCGCGCTGCGCAAATACGTCGATCGAATCGGCTGGGCCACGGTGGCGGCGGTGGTGGTCGGGGTGCTGGTGTATCGGGCGACCTGATTCAAGGGCGCCGGCTGGCGTGGAAAACGCGCCCGGTGCCCCTACTGTCCGCGCATGAAGAAGCGGTCGAGCTCGGCCAGGCTGAGCTGCGTCCAGGTGGGGCGGCCGTGGTTGCACTGGTCGGCGCGCTCGGTGGCCTCCATGTCGCGCAGCAGGGCGTTCATCTCGGGAAGCGTGAGCTGGCGGTTGGCGCGCACCGCGCCGTGGCAGGCCATGGTCGCGAGCAACTCGTTGCGCCTTGCGGTGACGACCTCGGTGGCGGGGAATTCGCGCAGCTCCTGCAGCAGCTCGCGCACCAGCTCGGCCACCGGTGCGCTCGCCAGCAGCGCGGGCACACTGCGGACCAAGAGCTCCTGCGGGCCGGCGGCAGCGATCTCGAAGCCCATGCCGGCGAGCACCTCGGTGCATTCCTCGGCAGCGGCCATGTCCTTCGCACCCACCGAGAACACCGCCGGGATCAGCAGGCGCTGCACCGCCGGGCGGCCGTCGATCACCGTCTTGAGTTTCTCGTAGAGGATGCGCTCGTGGGCGGCGTGCATGTCCACCAGCACGAGGCCGGCGGCGTTCTGGGCGAGGATGTAGATGCCGTGCAGCTGGCCGAGCGCGTAGCCGAGCGGCGGGGCCTCGCCCGTGGCGGTTTCCACGAGCGCGGGGCGGGGGGCCGAGGGATGTTCGGCGGATCGACCGGGCAGGCCGGCGCTGCCCGCTTCGCGCGCGCCCGCGGCGAAGTCGAAGTAGGCGCGGCTCGCCGACTCCATCGCCAGGCGTCCCTGCTGGGCGTGGGCGGGCGGCCAGGACCGCGAGGCTGCCTGGGTGCCGGCCGCAACGGAGGGCGGTGGCATGGCGCTCCCGAAGCCCGCTTGCGGGACTGCGCTCGACGCCGGCGAGGCCTGCAGCGCGCCGGCTCCTGAACCGGGGCCGGCACCCGCAGCCGTGGCCGCGGGTGCGGACACCTCCGCCGCGCGTCCCGCCCCGCTCTCGGCCAGCGTGCGGCGCACGGCGTGGAAGACGAACTGGTGCACCGCGCGCGACTCGCGGAAGCGCACCTCGATCTTGGCCGGATGCACGTTCACGGCCACCCCTGCGGGGTCGAGCTCGAGGAAGAGCACATAGGCGGGGTGGCGCGCGCCGTGCAGGATGTCGGCGTAGGCCTCGCGCACCGCGTGGGCGAGCAGCTTGTCGCGCACGAAGCGACCATTGACGAAGAAATACTGCGCGTCGCGGCTGGCGCGCGAGTAGGCGGGCAGCGAGGCGAAGCCGGCCAGGCGCAGGACGCCGGCGTCGGCCTGGACCTCGCGGGCGTGCTGCAGGAAGTCGTCGCCCATCAACGCGGCGACGCGCGCAGCCGGTGGCGACGGCGGCAGGCGGTGGATCACGCGGCCGTTGTGGGCGAGCTGCAGGCCGATGTCCGGGCGCGCGAGCGCGACGCGGCGGAACATGTCGTCGCAGTGGGCGAACTCGGTGGATTCGGTCTTGAGGAACTTCCGCCGCGCGGGGGTGTTGTAGTAGAGGTCGGCGACGTCGACCACGGTGCCCTGGTCGAGCGCCGC
>JAEUNQ010000006.1 GCA_016790365.1 Thauera sp.
ACCGGCCACCTCATCATCCTGGGCGACCTGCTCGGCTACAACGACGACACCAGCAAGGTGTTCAAGATCGTCATCCAGCTCGCCGCCATCCTCGCCGTGTGCTGGGACTATCGCGAGCGCCTGATCAAGGTCGCGAGCGGAATCACCACCGAACCGAGCGCGCAGCGCTTCGTCTGGCTGCTGTTCATCGGCTTCCTGCCCGCGGCGGTGCTCGGGCTGATGTTCCACTCCACGATCAAGGGTCTGCTGTTCAACCCGATCACGGTTGCAACCGCGCTGGTGGTCGGCGGACTGATCATCCTGTACGTGGAAAAGCGCGCCTACCACCCGCGCATCAACGACGTGGACGAGCTGCGCTGGACCGACGCCCTCAAGGTCGGCTTCGCCCAGGCGCTGGCGATGATCCCGGGCACCTCGCGCTCGGGCGCGACCATCATGGGCGGGGTGATCTTCGGCCTGTCGCGCAAGACGGCAGCCGAATTCTCCTTCTTCCTGGCGATCCCGACCATGTTCGCCGCCACCGCCTACGATCTGTACAAGAACTGGGCGCTGCTGCGGCTGGACGACCTGCCAGTGTTCGCGGTCGGCTTCATCGCGTCCTTCATCGCCGCGATGTGGGCGGTGAAGAGCTTCATCAAGTTCATCTCCAACCACACCTTCATCGCCTTCGCCTGGTACCGCATCGTGTTCGGCATCTTCGTGCTCGCGACCTGGTACTTCGGCTGGGTGGAATGGTCCGAACCCTGATCGAGCACGCACGATGATCCTCTACCTGCACGGCTTCCGCTCCGCCCCCGCCTCGATCAAGGCGCGCGCCCTGAAGGCGCGCATGCTCGAGCGCGGTCTCGCCGAGCGCTTCTGGTGCGAGCAGCTGCCGGTGTCGCCGCGCGCCGCGATCGCGCTCGCCGAGGGCGAGATCGCGCGCGCGCGCGCCGCCGGGCTGGATCCCACCGTGGTCGGCAGCTCGCTCGGCGGCTACTACGCCACCTGGCTCGCCGAGCGCCACGAGCTGCGCGCGGTGCTGGTCAATCCCGCGGTGGTCGCGCCACTCTCGCTCGAGGCCTACGTCGGCATCCAGGACAATCTCTACACCGGCGAGCGCTTCGCGTTCACCCGCGGCCACATCGACGAGCTGCGCGCGATCGAGGTGCCGAGGATCTCCCGCTCCGAACGCTTCTGGCTGATGGTGGAGACCGGCGACGAGGTGCTCGACTACCGCCACGCGGTGGACAAGTACGCCGGTGCGCGCCAGACCGTGCTCGAAGGCGGCGACCACGGCTTCTCGCGCTGGACCGATTACCTGGACGAGGTGATCGCCTACGCGGGCCTCCGCGCTGCACCTCTCGCCGGACCCGGTCCGTCTCCACTCGCGCCCTCCGGCGACGCCAAGTCCGGCGACAACCGCCCCTGATCCACCCCAACCCGGAGCGCAGCCGATGAGCCGTCCCACCGATCCCGCCCAGCCCGGCTTCGACGCCCGCCGCTTCAAGGCCATGGAGCGTGCCGGCTTCAACCGCATCGCCGCGCGCTACGCCGACGGCGCCCACCTGCGCGCCGACCTCGCCGAAGCCCTGCTCGAGGCCGCCGCGCTCGCCCCCGGGCAGCGCGTGCTCGACCTCGCCAGCGGCCCCGGCCTGCTCGCCGGCCAGGCCGCGCTGCGCGTCGCCCCCGGCGGCAGCGTGCTCGCCACCGACATCGCCGAGGGCATGCTCGCCGAAGGCGCGCGTCGCTGCGGCGAACA
>JAEUNQ010000007.1 GCA_016790365.1 Thauera sp.
TAGGGGAAGAGGAACTCCACGCCCTTGAAGCCCGCTTCCGCCGCCGCCTGGAAGCGGTCGAGGAAGGGCACTTCGTTGAAGAGCATGGTGAGGTTGGCGTTGAACTTGGGCATTGCTTCGTCTCCGGTTGTCGGTTGCGGACGGGGCGGGCGGCCTGCGCGGCGGCGGCCCCGTCCGAGGGGCGGTGCGTTCAGTCGAGCATCGAGATTGCGGTCGGGGCGTCCTCGCCACGCTCGGCGAGCGCCTCGAACTCGTTGATGGCGTCGATCTCGGTCCCCATCGCGATGTTGGTCACGCGCTCGAGGATGATCTCGACCACCACTGGCACGCGGAACTCCTCCATCCACTGCTGCGCCTGCGCGAACGCGGGCTGGATCTCCTCCGGCGTGCGCACGCGGATCGCCTTGCAGCCCAGGCCCTCGACCACGCCGACGTGATCGACGCCATAGCCTTCGGTCTCGGGCGCGTTGATGTTCTCGAACGCGAGCTGCACGCAGAAATCCATGTCGAAGCCACGCTGCGACTGGCGGATGAGCCCGAGGTAGGCATTGTTCACCAGCACGTGCAGGTAGGGCAGCTTGAACTGCGCGCCCACCGCCAGCTCCTCGATCATGAACTGGAAGTCGTAGTCGCCCGAGATCGCCACCACGCGGCGATCGGCGTCGGCCGCGCACACGCCGAGCGCCGCGGGAATCGTCCACCCGAGCGGGCCGGCCTGGCCGCAGTTGATCCAGTGGCGCGGCTTGTACACATGCAGGAACTGCGCGGCGGCGATCTGCGACAGGCCGATGGTGCTGACGTAGCAGGTGTCCTTGCCGAAGGCGAGGTTCATCTCCTCATACACGCGCTGCGGCTTCATCGGGACCTGGTCGAAGTGCGTCTTGCGCTGCATCGTGCGCTTGCGCTGCTGGCACTCGGCCACCCAGGCGCTGCGGTCGGGCAGCCGGCCCGCGGCCTTCATCTCGCGCGCCACCTCGAGCAGGCGGTCGAGCGCGGCGCCGGCGTCGGACACGATGCCGTAGTCCGGCCCGAACACGCGGCCGATCTGCGTCGGCTCGATGTCCACATGCACGAACGTGCGCCCCTTGGTGTACACCTCGACCGAGCCGGTGTGGCGGTTGGCCCAGCGGTTGCCGATACCGAACACGAAGTCCGCGGCCAGCATCGTGGCGTTGCCGTAGCGGTGCGAGGTCTGCAGGCCGACCATGCCGACCATCAGCGGGTGGTCGTCGGGGATCGTGCCCCAGCCCATCAGGGTCGGGATCACCGGCACGCCGACGAGCTCGGCGAACTCCTGCAGGCGCGCGGCCGCGTCGGCGTTGATCACGCCGCCGCCGGAGACGATCAGCGGGCGCTCGGCGGCGACGAGCATCTCCATCGCCTTCTCGGCCTGGGCGCGGGTGGCGGCCGGCTTGTAGGCGGGCAGCGGCGCGTAGGTGTCGATGTCGAACTCGATCTCGGCCATCTGCACGTCGAAGGGCAGGTCGATCAGCACCGGGCCGGGGCGGCCCGAGCGCATGAGGTGGAAGGCCTGCTGGAACACGCGCGGCACCAGCGCCGGCTCGCGCACCGTCACCGCCCACTTTGTCACCGGCTTGGCGATGGATTCGATGTCCACCGCCTGGAAGTCTTCCTTGTACAGGCGGGCGCGCGGCGCCTGGCCGGTGATGCAGAGGATGGGGATGGAGTCGGCCGAGGCCGAGTACAGGCCGGTGATCATGTCGGTGCCCGCCGGGCCCGAGGTGCCGATGCACACGCCGATGTTGCCCGGATTGGCGCGGGTGTAGCCTTCGGCCATGTGCGCGGCGCCTTCGACGTGGCGGCCGAGGATGTGACGGAAACCGCCGTCCTTCTTCATCGCCGAGTACAGCGGGTTGATCGCGGCGCCGGGCACGCCGAACACCGTGCTCACGCCTTCCTTGCGCATCACCGCGGCTGCGGCATCGACTGCTCTCATGCGGGCCATTTCCTGTCTCCTTGGGTGGATGTCGTCGAATCGATGGACGCAGCATACGGACGGGGTGGGGAACGATGAAGAGGCGTGGGAATCCGTTCTGACGATACTTAAAGTATCGTATGAAGCGGATGCAGGCGACGCAGCTCGCCCATTTGCCTGCCGTTATAGGCCTTATCAGCATCCGGAATGTCTTCCAGGTATGTTCCAGCCCCTGAATTGGAGAACCCGCGAATGGATCGCCATACCGCATTGCGCAGCTTCGTCCTGGTCGCCGAGAAGGGCAGCTTCGCGGCTGCGGCGCTGGTCGAAGGCGTCACCCCGGTGGTGATGGGGCGGCGGCTCGACGCGCTCGAGAAGCGCCTCGGCGTCAAGCTCATGCACCGCTCGACCCGCGGGCTCACACTCACCGAGCTGGGCGAGCAGTTCCTCGACCAGAGCCGCAGCCTGTTGCGCGAATTCGACGAGATCGAGCGTGCGGTCAGCGCCGGCCGCGATGCGGTGCGCGGCCACCTCGTCGTCTCCGCGCCGGCCGCCTTCGGTCGCCGCCACGTCGCGCCGTATGCGACCGCCTTCAAGGCCCGCCACCCCGGGCTGCGCATGTCCTTCAACTTCACCGACAGCGTGGTCGACCTGGTGCGCGAGGGCTACGACATGGCGATCCGCATCGGCGAGGTCACCGACCCCAACTACGTCGCCGTGCGCCTGTTCCCCAACCGCCGCGTGGTGTGCGGCACCCCCGACTACTTCGAGCGCCATGGCATCCCGCGCCAGCCCGAGGATCTGGCGCGCCACAACTGCCTCGCCTTCAACCTCGCCGGTGGCCAGCAGCGCGGCTGGACCTTCCAGCGCGACGGCAGGTTGTTCGCGGTGCGCGTCGAGGGGGATCTTGCCTGCAACGATGGCGAACTGCTCTATGGCTGGGTCAAGCAGGGCCTCGGCGTGGGCTGGCGCTCGACCTGGGAGATCCAGGCCGAGCTCAAGCGTGGTGAGCTGGTCACCGTGCTCGACGAGTTCGCGGTGCCGAGCTACGACATCCAGGCGGTGTATCCGCAGCAGCGCCACCTGCCGGCCAAGGTGCGGCGCTTCATCGACCACCTGAAGGCGATCTACCAGCGCGAGGGCTACTGGGAGGGCTGATGCTTTCGGCGTGCGGGCGGCTCAGGGCTGCGCTGCCGCCGGCCGCCGGGCTTCGAGCTCGCGGCGGAACAGGTTGGCGAGCTTCTTCGCCGCGCTGCCGAGCGGCACCCCGCGCTGGGTCAGCAGGCCAAGCGGCATGGTGGGAGGCAGCGGTTGCAGCGCCAATGGGCGCAGGCCGACGCCGACCTGCGGATCGGTGATCAGGACCTTTGGTCCGTACCCGATGAGGTCATTGCGGCGGGCCAACTCGAGGATCAGGAAGGGCGATGAGCAGTGCAGGATGCGGCTCGGCGCCGGGAGCTCCTGTTTCTCGAGCCAGCCGACCAGATTCATGCTCTGGCTCCCGGCGCTCAGGTTCAGCACCCATTCTGCTTCCGTGACGGCCGCCCAATCCCGTGCACCGGAAAGGGGATGGCCGACGTTCGCGAAGGGGATGGCCTCGATATCGGCCAGGGGTTCGAACTCGATCTCGTAGGGCAGATCCTGCGGCGAGGCGAGGGCGACCGCGAAATCTAGCGTGCCCTCGATCAGCCCGGGTAGCGCTGTCACCAGCAACCCCTCGTGGAAGGTGAGCTCGGCTTCGGGCTGCGCCTTGCGAAACGCAGCCAGCACCCGCGGCATCACGGTTGCCGTGACCAGCGGGGTGATCGCCGCCTTCACATGCGCGCCGGCACCGCCGCGCATCTGGCGGATCTCGGCACGTGCTTTCTCGATCGTCGCCAGCACCAGGCGGGCACGAATCAGCAGCGCGTTGCCCTCGGGCGTGAAGCCAATGCCCTTGTAGCTGCGTTGCAGCAGTTCTGCGCCGACGTCCTCCTCGAGCTCGCGCAGCGCCTTGGTCAGGGCGCTCTGGCTCAGGTTCATGGCGCGGGCTGCGGCCCGGATCGAACCGCTGTCAGCGACCTGAACGAGGGCCTTGAGCTGGTGGTCCTTCATGGTTCTGATGAACTCCTAAGGTTGTCATCCACGAAAAAATATCGCCTTACGGTGTTCGCATCAAGTTCCTAATATCCACACATGAACTAATTCTATTGAGAGGGAGCCAGATGACGACCGATGCAGCACTGTTCGAGCCGGACGTGGAAGGCATGAAGGCCTGGCGCCATGCCATCCACCGCAACCCCGAGCTTGGCTTCGAGGAGCATGCCACCAGCGCGCTCGTCGCCGAGCAGCTTCGCGCCTGGGGCTACGAGGTGCACACCGGCATCGCCATCACCGGCGTGGTGGGCGTGCTGCGCGTCGGCGACCGCAGCGGGCCCAGGATCGGCCTGCGTGCCGACATGGACGCTATCCCGGTCCAGGAAATGACCGGCCTGCCGTGGGCGAGTGTCAACCCCGGCAAGATGCACGGCTGCGGTCACGACGGCCACACCGCGATGCTGCTCGGTGCCGCCCGGGCACTGGCCTCGCGTGCAAGCAACGGGGAACTGTCGGGCAACGGCACCCTGGTGCTGATCTTCCAGCCGGCCGAGGAACTCGGCGGCGGTGGCGGTGCGCGGCGCATGATAGAAGAAGGCCTCTTCGAGCGCTTCCCCTGCGATGCCATCTTCGGCATGCACAACTTCCCCGGCATCCCGGTCGGCCAGGTCCATGTGCGCCCGGGCGCCTTCATGGCGTCCTCCGACAAGGTGCTGATCCGCTTCGTCGGCCGTGGCGGGCATGGCGGCATGCCGCACATGGCGGTGGACCCCACCCTGCCGGCGGCGGCGACCGTGCTCGGCCTGCAGTCCATCGTCGGCCGCAACGTCAATCCCAACCTCGCCGCGGTGATCAGCGTCGGTCGCCTCGCCGCGGGCGCGGCCTACAACGTCATCGCCGAATCCGCCGAGCTCGAGCTGAGCGTGCGCACCCTCGACCCCGAGGTCCGCGACCTGGTCGAGCGCCGCATCCGCGAGCTGGCCGACAACCAGGCGCGCGCCTACGGCTGCAGCACCGAGATTCGTTACGAGCGTGGCTACCCCGTGCTGATCAACGCCGCCGCGCAGACCGCCTTCGCGGTCGAGGTCGCGCGCAAGACCTTCGGCGCCGACCACGTGGTCGACGACACCCAGCCGCTTACCGGCAGCGAGGACTTTGCCTTCCTGCTCGAGCAGGTGCCGGGCTGCTACCTGCTGGTCGGCAACGGCGACAACGGCCACGCCGAGGGCAGGTGGTCGGGCGAATGCATGGTTCACAACCCGCACTACGATTTCAACGATGCCTGCCTCGCGGTGGGCGCCCGGCTGTGGGTCGGCCTGGTCGAGCAGTACTTCCAAAACTAAACACCCCTGAAGGAGACACCATGAAACTCAGCAAACTTCTGGCCAGCCTGTCCGCAGGCTTCGTCCTCGCCACCGGCGCCGGCCTGCCCGCCGCCCAGGCCGCCACCACCCTGACCATGTCGAGCTGGGTGTCGCCCACCCACTTCCTGACCCCCGAGGTCTTCCAGCCCTGGATCGAGGACGTCAAGCGCGTCACCGAAGGCCGTGTGGACGTCCGCATCCTGCCCAAGCCGGTCGGCGCTCCTGCCCAGCACTGGGAGCTGGCGCGCAAGGGCGTGGCCGACATCACCTGGGGCAACTTCACCTACGAACCGGATCGCTTCAAGGCGGTGTGGTTCTCGGAGATGCCCTTCATCGGCACCAAAGCCGAGGCGTCCTCGGTGGCGCTGTGGGAGACCTACGAGAAATACCTCGCCGGCAAGCCGGCCTTCGAGGGCGTGGTCATGCTCGGCGTCGGGCTCTTCGGCGGCGGCCAGATTCACCACGGCAGCAAGAACATCGTCGAGCCCGACGACCTCAAGAACCAGAAGGTGCGCATGGGCGGCCCGATCCAGAAGCGCCTGCTCGAGGATCTGGGCGCGGTGGCGGTGGCCGGCCCCGGCCCGAAGGCCTACGAGCTGCTCGAGAGTGGCGTGGTCGATGCGTCGCTTCACACCATCGAGTCGGTCATCAACTTCCGCGTCGAGGACAAGCTCAAGCATCACACCATCGTCCCGGGCGGCTTCTACGACGCGAGCTTCTTCGTCGTCATCAACGAGGGCAAGTGGAACAAGCTCTCCGAGGCCGACCGCAAGGCGAT
>JAEUNQ010000359.1 GCA_016790365.1 Thauera sp.
CCTCGTCCCAGCTCACGCGCACGAAGCGGTTGTCGCCGCGCTGGCTGGTGTCGCTGAGGTGGCGCTTGCGGTACCAGTCCAGGCGCACCATCGGGTAGCGCACGCGGGACGGGCTGTAGATCAGGCCGAGCAGGCCCTTGACCATCTCCGTCGGATGCTTGTCGTGCTCGAAGGGGCGGATATCGACCACGCGGTCGCCGACCACCTTGGCGCGGATGGCGCCGAAGTGCGAGCCGGAGATCTTCCAGGTGGTGATGTCGTCGCCGACCGCGGCCGCCTCGCCGGCCGCCAGCGCGGACCGGCTGGCGAGCAGGGCGGGCGCGACCAGCGCGCTGCCCGACATCGTCGCCAGGGCCTTGAGGAAACCTCGCCGAGAGTAGTTCATGGTGTTCAACTCCTGATCAGGGACGCGCGGTCTGCAGGGCGGAATCGGGCGAGCCGGCGCCGTGCGACGTGCTGAAGTCGGAAGAATGGGTCTGCAGGTACTTGAGCACCACGCGGGCGGTGTCGTCGTCCATGCTGGTGAAGCCGACCATGCCGCCGAAGAGGCCGGGCCAGGTGTTGGCGTCGAAGTGCGCTTCCTCGGGCTGGCGGTGGCACACGCTGCAGCTGCTGCTGTAGCTGGCGCGGGCGATCGACCACACCGGCTCGACGCTGTCGAGCACGCTGCCCTTGCGCATCCACGCGGTGGCGGTGACCTGCTGCCATTCGAGGCCGGTCATCGGGTCCTCGCGGGTGTCGAGCACCTTCACGAAGCTCGCGTCCTGGGCGATTTCCTTGTCGAGCACGGCGCTGGTGATGTTGAGCCCGAAGTGGCTGTACCAGACGCGGCCGTAGCCCTTGTTCTTGCGCCACAGGGCCAGCTCGACGCGCTGCGCGTCGCCCTTGGTCTCGAGCACCTTCACCTGGGTGGCGACCTCGATCGCGCCGATGCGCTTCGTCATGCCTTCGTCGGCATAGAGCTCCTGCGGCACGACCAGGAAGTAGTCCTTGCCCGTATCCACGCTCTGACCGGCGGCGGAGGACACCAGGGTGTCGAAGGCCGGGTTGCGCGCACCCTTCATCTCGGGCAGCTGGTGGGCGACGCCCTTGTGGCAGTCGACGCAGCTCTGGTTGCGCTCGGCGGCCTTGCGCATCGCGACCTGCGAGGCTGGACGCATCTTGTCGAAGTCCATGTCCTTGTAGTCGTGGCAGGCGCGGCATTCCTTCGAGCCGTTGGCCGCAAAGCGCTTCCACTCGCGCTGCGCCAGCACGATGCGGTGCTCCTTGAACTTCTCGCGGGTGTCGATGGTGCCCAGCAGCTGGCCGACCACCTCGCGGCTCGCCTGCATCTTGCGCGCCACCTTGTCGGTGAAGTCGTGCGGTACGTGGCAGTCGGGGCAGCGCGCGCGCACGCCAGTGCGGTTGTTCCAGTGCACCGTCTTCTGCAGCTCGGGAAGCAGGTTGTCGTGCATGGTGTGGCAGCTCAGGCAGAACTCTTCCTTGTTGGTGGCTTCCATGGCGGTGTTGAAGCCCTGCCAGGCGAGCACGCCGGCGATGAAGCCGCCGGTGACCAGCACGCCGAGGCCGATGCGCACGGCGGGCTTGAGGAAGAGGTCCCTGAGGGACCGAAGCAGATTTTTCATTGGGGTGCTCCTGCGGGTTGTCCGATTCCAGGCCGGGCGGTGCATGCCGCGAGGCCGATGCTTGCGCGTGGCGGAGTCAGGACGGAGGGCCGAAGAACAGGATCTGCAGGAACCAGACCACGAAGCCGTAGGCCGCGATCGCCAGCACCAGGGTGATGGGCAGGCCGATGAAGGCGAGCAGCAGGAACCTGCGCCACTCGCCCGGGCGTCCGGGGGCCTGCGCACCCGATGGGGCGGAATGCCCGCTTGCTTGATTGTTCATGTTTAGATCTCCGCGTCGATGCGTTTCCCGGACGGGGCCCGATGCGATGCGCACGCGGCGCGGGGTCGGCTCGGGCATGGAAGCGTCCGGTACAAAAACCACATCCCGATCATAGGGATCGGGTGTTAACGCCGAGGGGAGATTTGTGAATGGAAAGGGGCGCTCGTGTTAATGGCATTAACATGGGCGCCGCATCGGGGCCAACGTCGGTCTCGCGCGCCGTGAATACACCGCCGAGGGCTTCGTCGTGCTCAAGGGCTCGAAGAGGCACGCGCAGATCGCCATGGCCGTCGAGCACCACTCCTTCGCCAAGCCTCGAATGGTTGGCTGGAATGCAAGCCGGCGTGCAGGGAGACGCCGAGCGAGGTGAAGCGGGGTGGGTGATTTCGCCTTGGGTGGGCGGCTTGCGGCCAACATGCGACGAGGGGGACAGGGCGCGCCGGGTGCCGATGAGCCGGAGCACCTGTGCAGGGTTGATATCCGGGTAGGTCGAATAAACCGTCGGTTTCGCCATCGAGCTTCTCCATGTCAGCCGAGCAACCTGGCGTTGTCGCTCGCTGGCAAGTGTCGGGATTGGCGTGAACAGAAATTCAAGACCATGGATTGTGTAGCCGATCCCTGACAGGCAGGCGACATGAATCGTCTTCGTGATCGGTGAGTACGGTGAGTTTCAGGTCATGGTGATGTGGTTGCTCGGCCGCCTGCCCGGCACGGGCGCCATCGCCATCCGGGAGAACCGGCGTTTCGAGGTCATCGACCTGGACGGCAAGCGGATCGACAAGGTGCTGGCGACGCAATTGCAGGAACCTGCCCCTGGGACGACCGTCGAAGTCGAGCGCCAGGTTATTCCGCAAGACCGGGATCTGGCAACGAACGAATTTTCCACGGAGTTTTCGATGAAACGCGTTGTGCTATTCCTCGCCACGAACCTCGCGATCGTGCTCGTGCTCGGCATCGTCGCCAACCTGCTCGGCGTCAATCGCTTCCTCACCGCGAACGGGCTGAACCTTGGGGCGCTGCTGGGCTTTGCGGCCATCATGGGCTTCGGCGGGGCCTTCATCTCGCTGCTGATGTCGAAGCCGATCGCCAAGTGGAGCACCGGCGCCCAGGTCATCGATCAGCCGCGCAATGCCACCGAACAGTGGCTGGTCGACGCGGTGGCCCGGATGGCGAAGGGTGCCGGCATCCCGATGCCCGAGGTCGCCATCTACGAGGGCGAGCCGAACGCCTTTGCCACCGGCGCAAGCAAGAGCAGCTCCCTGGTCGCGGTCTCCACCGGCCTGCTGCAGACCATGTCGCGGGAAGAGGCCGAGGCCGTCCTCGCCCACGAAGTCGCCCACATCGCCAACGGCGACATGGTGACGCTGACCCTGATCCAGGGCGTGGTGAATACCTTCGTCGTGTTCCTGTCGCGCGTCGTCGGCTACCTGGTCGATTCCTTCCTGCGCCGCAACGACGAAGAGTCGAGCGGCCCGGGCATCGGCTACATTGTCACGACGATCGTCTGCGACATCCTCTTCGGCGTGCTCGCCAGCATCATCGTCGCGTGGTTCTCGCGCCAGCGTGAATTCCGTGCCGATGCCGGTGCCGCGCAGCTGATGGGCAGCGCCCAGCCGATGGTCGGTGCCCTGCGCCGCCTCGGTGGGCTCGAGGCGGGCGAACTGCCGCAGAACGTCGCCACCGCCGGCATCGCGGGCCGCCCGGCATGGATGGCCCTGTTCGCGAGCCATCCTCCGATCGAAGATCGCATCCGTGCGCTGCAATCCCGCTGACCCCTCGCGCACATCGCGAAGAGACGAACTTGGATACGAACCCGCGCCCCTCCGTGGTTCCCTGGTATGCGATCCCCGACGAGGCCGTCTGTCGCAAGCTTGAGGTCGCCGTCGATACGGGCTTGCAGCAGGCGGAGGTCGCTGCACGACTGCAGCGCCATGGTCCGAATCGCCTCGCGGAGAAGCCCCCGCGCCCCGCATGGCTCAAGTTTCTCGACCAGTTCAGGAGCGTGCTGGTCGGCATCCTGATTGGCGCAGCGCTGCTCGCCGGGCTGATCGGCGACATCAAGGATGCGGCGGTCATTGCCGTGGTCGTGCTGCTCAACGCGACCCTGGGATTCTTCCAGGAGCGCCGCGCGGAGAACGCCCTGGCTGCCTTGCGCGGCATGCTGGCGCCAAGCGCGCGGGTCCGACGTGATCGCGAAACCCGCGTCGTTCCTGCGGAAGAGCTCGTGCCGGGCGATATCCTGCTGCTCGAGGCAGGCGATCGCGTGCCCGCCGATGCCAGGGTGTTGCAGGCGCACGGCGCGGAGGTGGCCGAGGCGGCGCTGACCGGCGAGTCCCATGCGGTCGGCAAGACCGCCGGGGCCGTGGAGGAAGGCGCGTCCCTTGCCGACCGGATCGGCATGGTGTTCATGAACACGGTGGTCACCCGGGGTCGCATCGAAGCCGTGGTGACCTCGACCGGCATGCACACCGAAATGGGGCGCCTGGCCGGGCTGCTCGCACAGACAGCCGAGTCCTCGACGCCCCTGCAGATCCAGCTCGACGCGCTGGGCAAGCGTCTGGCGTTCATTGCCGCCGTGGTGGTCGGCCTGATGTTCGTGGCCGGTCTGATGCGGGGTGACGACCTGGTCACGACGGCGATGACCGCCATCGCCCTTGCCGTCGCCGCGATCCCCGAGGGCCTGCCTGCCGTGGTCACGGTGACGCTGGCGCTCGGCATGCACCGCATGGCCAGGCGCCACGTGATCGTCAAGAAGCTTGCTGCAGTCGAGACGCTCGGGTGCACCACGGTGATCTGTTCGGACAAGACCGGCACGCTGACGCTGAACCAGATGACCGCTCGCGTGCTGCACGCTGCAGGTCGCCGCTACGCCATCGAAGGCGAAGGCTATGTCGCCGCCGGCCGCATTGTGGACGAAGAGGGGCGCGCTGCCGGCCGCGAGCTTCACGAACGCCTGCTCCCGGCCGCCTTGTGCGCCGACGCGCGCCTGCAGGACGGCCAGCTCATCGGCGACCCGACCGAAGGGGCGCTGCTTGCACTCGCCGTCAAGGCGGGGGTGGATCCTGCACTGCAGAACCGCCACACCCCGCGGATTGCCGAGTTGCCGTTCGATTCGGCGCACAAGTTCATGGCGACCTTCCACCATGATGGCGACGCGGTGCAGATCTGGGTGAAGGGTGCGCCGGACGTGCTCATCAGCCGTGCCGCGCGCATGCAGGGCCGGGACGGCGAGCTCGCGCTAGACGCGGACGCGCGAGAAACGCTGCTCCGTGCCAATCAGGAACTCGCCGAGGGCGCGATGCGGGTGCTCGCGCTCGCCGGACGGCGGATTCCGGCGTCTGCGTTCGATCCTTCCGCTGACTTGATGGGCTGGGTGAATGACCTGAGCCTGTACGGATTGGTCGGCATCATCGATCCGCCGCGCCCCGAGGCGCGCGAGTCGATTGCGCAGTGCAATGCCGCAGGGATCCGGGTGAAGATGATCACCGGCGACCATCCCGTGACGGCCGCCGCCATCGCGCGCGAGCTCGGGCTGGTCGGCGAGGTGCATGAGGGACGCGAGCTCGATGGCCTGAGCGAGGAGGCCACCACCGCCCTGGTCGAACGCAGCGCGGTGTTCGCGCGGGTGGCACCGGAGCACAAGATGCGCATCGTGGAATCGCTGCAGCGGCGCGGTCATGTCGTGGCGATGACGGGCGATGGCGTCAACGACGCCCCTGCGCTCAAGCGCGCCGACATCGGCGTGGCGATGGGCATCACCGGTACGGAGGTCACCAAGGAGGCTGCCACCCTGGTGCTGACCGACGACAACTTCGCTTCCATCGTCGGTGCAGTGCGCGAGGGTCGAACCATCTACGAGAACATCGTCAAGTTCGTCCGCTTCCAGCTGTCGACCAACATCGGCGCCATCCTCACCGTGCTTGGGGCGCCCTTCATGGGGCTGGCGACCCCCTTCACCGCAGTGCAGATCCTCTGGGTGAACATCATCATGGACGGCCCGCCGGCGATGACGCTCGGCGTGGAGCCGGCCCGCTCCGGGATCATGGACCAGCCGCCACGTGCCGACGATGCCGCCATCCTGTCGCCGCAGCGCATGTGGCGCATCGCGCTGTACGGCCTGACCATGGCGGTGGGGACCCTGGGCGTCTATGCCTGGGCCATGGCCGCGGGCGATACCGCCCGCGCGATGACGCTGGCCTTCACCACCTTCGTGCTCTTCCAGTTCTTCAACATCTTCAATGCCCGCACCGAGCATGGGAGTGCCTTCAATCGCCAGTTCTTCAGCAACGGAAAGCTGTGGCTGGCCTTGCTGGGCGTGGTCCTGCTGCAGGTCGTCGTGGTGCATTGGGCGCCAGCGCAGGCGGTGTTCGACACCGTCGACCTGAGCGCGGACGACTGGCTGATCGCCACTGCCGTCGCATCCTCGACGCTTTTTCTTGAAGAGGCACGGAAGCTGTTGTTCAGGCTCGTGAGCTGACAGCAGACGCCATGGGGCCGGCTCTCGAGGCGAGTGGAGACCGGCTCCCGTCAACTGAAGAGCTGGTGCGAGCGTGAGCCCTGTTGTCGTTCTGCCCGAGGTGCGCGTCATCATCCGAATCGAGATCCGGGGCGCCTTGCGAAACAGGTCGGCGCGGCCGGGCTTCGCATGGAGCGATGGCTGCGGATCCCGCCCCAGCATGAGCAAGGGTCCCGGAGTCTTTTCGCTGACCAGTCCATCGCGAAGCCAGGCCAGGGGGATGTGCTACAAGCTCTCCGCGTGAGCCGAATTGATAAAGGTGAATTGCCCGATCGACCCCTGCCCGAGGGCGGCAGGCTCGATTCGCATGTGGGTGGATGGGCTGTTCCGGCAGGACCCGAGCAAGCGGTGGATGGCGGGAATACCGGGCTCGGGTCGCGGAGTTGCTCGATCGCTCGAAACCGCGCGTGTCCTGCGATGCAGCATCGCAGTGCCGGGCTTTCTGCAGCGCTGAACGTGCACTCGCATCTTGCCCCGAGTCTGCGCACCCGCTTGGCAGGGATGCCAGCTCGCGATTAGATTCGATGCATCGGCGCCGCAGGCGGCCGAACCGATCGACCTTTCCATCCACTCCGCCGGGCTGGCGGGTGCAGGAGACAGAAAATGAGACACATCCAGATCTTCGAGCTTTCGCAGGGCGGCAGCGGCGCGGTCCCGGACGAGGCGGCGGCCGATTTCGCGGCCGACGTGGCGTGGGCGAAGGAGCAGGGCGCGCATATCGAGCGCTTCGGCTTTGCCGAGCAGCCGGACGAGTTCGCCCGCAACGCGGTTGTCGAGGATTTCGTCGAGCGCTCCGGCTACGACGCGCTGCCGCTGGCCCTGGTCGACGGCGAGCTGGCGGTCGCCGGCCGCCACCCCACCCGCAGCGAGCTCGCGCGCTGGGCCGGGCTCGCACAGCCGATTGCGGCGGGGGGCTGCTGCTCGGGCGGGCACTGCGGCTGAGGTCGGGCAGATGGGGCGGGGATGGCTGGGGCGGGGATGAGGCCTTTCATTCGCGTCGATGATCCGACCGCCGAATTCGCGGCTGGCGCCGCTCCTACAGCCCGCCGGGCCGCGTCGGTTCATGAAACCCGCCGGGCCGTGTCGGTCCATAGAACCCAACGGGCGTCGTCGGTTCACGGAACCCGCCGGGCGTCGTGGGTTTTCATGGAGCGCACTCGGCGTCGTCGATCGATACAACGCGCCGAGCCGCGTCGGTTCATGTAGGAGCGCCGCAAGGCGCGAAAGCGGCGTCTCCGATCCCCTCCACCGCGCCTTCACCGCCTGGTGCGCGCCTGGCGGCGCTCCTACATCCCACCCGGGCGTCATCGCGTCCGGAGCCGTCGGTTTCCTGCAGGAGCGCCGCTTGGGGCAACGGTACGGCCCGAAATGAGACAGGGCCGCCCCGTGCGCCGGCGCCATGCACGATCATGCGCGTGTGATCACTCGGGCGCGTGCGGGAGGAGCCCCATGAACAAGGCTTGCCACGAACTCCGCGTCTCCCTGGACCGCATCCGCTCCTTGACCGCCCCCGATGGCGATGCGCCCGGCGGCACGCTTCCGGCAGGCATCGCCGAGGAGCTCCTGGCCGAGGCGCGCGCGGTGGACGAGCGCGCGCCGCTGGAGATCCGCTTCGTGGCGCCCGACGCCGAGGCGGCCCATGCCGAGGCGATCGCGACGCGAGTGCATACTCATTTCACGCGGGTCGCGCAGCGTCACGCGCTGCAGATCCGTGACATCTTCCGTTTTGCGCGGGTGTCGACGGCGGTCGGGCTGCTCTGCGTGGTCGTTCTGCTCGCCTGCGCGCAGGCGATCCCAGAGGACGCTGGCAAGCTCTTGAACGGCGTGCGCGAGAGCCTGAACATCTTCGCCTGGGTGGCGATGTGGCGGCCCGCAGAGCTGTGGCTTTACGCCCACCTGCCCGAACGCCACTGGCGCCGCCTGGCCCTGCGCCTCGCCCGGGCGAAGGTGAGCGTCGAATCCACCCCCGCCGCCCCGGTGCAGTCTTGAGCGTGCGCCCGCGCCGCTTCAGTCCAGGCGCGCGTGCTGCAGGATGTTCTCGATCACCCGCGCGGTCTGCAGCAGGCGCTTGACCGACTCGCGGGTGAACTCGTAGGTGGCCGCGTCGACGCCGCTGCGCGGCGCGACCCAGCGCCCGTCCTCGGTGCGTTCGACCTTGCCGTGCTCGCGCAGCTTCTCCAGCTTGCGGCGCACGGTCTCCTTGGGCAGCCCCGACACCTGCACGAGATCGGCGAGGCGGACCGGGCGGGCCTCGCCGAGCATGAAGCCGTCGGGGGCGAGGAGGTCGGAGGGCCGCGCCCCGGGATGCATCGCGTGCGCGACGCTGAGGTGCGCGACCAGGCCCCACAGCATGGCGCTGTCGATGTCCATGTCGAGCAGCTGGACCAGGCGCCGCATGTGATCGACGAGGTGGCGATTGGTCGCGAATGCCACCATCGAGAAGCTCTTCTCGAAGCGCTGGTCGAAGTTGTCCATTCAGGTCTCCTTGTACATGCCCGGCCCAAAATGGGCCTGTCAAGCCCGATTGTCGTTGCGTCCGATCTATCCTTCAAGCCCTTTTGGACGCAATGCAAACCGGACCGTTGGAGACCGCCGATGAAGCTGATCCTCTCGGGCCTGGGGCCTGAAACGGACCCCGGCCAGTTGAGCGAGCGCATGAGCCGTTTCGGGCCGGTGCTCGGGTTGGAGCCCGTCCTGGAAGGCGACCCGGACCGCCCCTGGTTCATCGTCGATCTCGATATCCCGCCGACCGCGGCGACGGCAGTGGCGCGGCGTATCGACGGCATCTACTTCAACGGTCGCTTCCTGCACGCGACGGTGATGTTACCGATGGGGGGCGACTCGTAAAGCCCGACGGCCTCATCGCGCTCCACGTGCTGCGGTCCCCCACCCCGGCAGGTGCCGACCCCGTCCGGTGGCGTGCTCCAGCCCCTTCGATCCTTGCAAGGAAGACCTTCATGAAGACCCGATCCCTGCTCTCCTGCCTCGCCGCTTGTCTCGCCCTTGGCTCCACGAACGCCTTTGCCGAGCCGGCGCAGGGCGACGAGATGGAGCGCGCGCGCTGCGGCAGCATCATCGATCTCTTCGTGTCGGCCGACCCCGCGGTGAACCAGGACGAGCAGGCGCTTGCGGCCGCCCAGGACCGTACCTACGTGTTCCTGATGTGGGCCCACGGCTACCTGAGCGGCCGCGACGGCATCGATTTCGTGCGCAGGCCGCTCAACCAGGACGGGATCACCGCGCTGGTGGGCGAGATCTACGCGGTATGCAAGAACGACGAGGCTCGCCTCTTCCTTGACGCGGTGAAGGAGATCCGCTGATGAATCGCCATGCTTTCGCCGCGCTGCGCGACACCTTGCTCCCGGCGGGTTTGCGCCGGATCGTCCCTGGCCTCGCGCTTGCCCTCGCCTTGGTGGCGGGGCTGTGGGCGCCGACGGCAGACGCGCAGTCCTCGCGCTTTGCCGAGCGCCGCATCGATCGCTCGCTGGCTGCGAAGGATGCGATCCGTCATCGCCAGATGAAGCGCGCCTACGTGGCCGGCGCGATCGCGCAGCACCGCCGCGAGCGCATCCGCGACCACTACGAGGATCGCTACCGTCGCGAGCGCTATTACGACGATCGCCGCGACGACGACGATCTCAGACGTGTGCTGATCGGCGTCGCCGTGGGGGCCGTCGCCACCGGGATCATCCTGCACAACAACCAGCCAGGAGGCGCGCGATGAGCGCCGCAATTCCGTCATGCCGCGTCGTCGCAGTCGCGCTGTGTGCTGCGCTTGCGTTCGGCGCCCCTGCGCACGCCGCGACGCCCGAGGAGGACGCCGCGATCGGCCTGATCCGCGAGCAGTTCAAGGACGTCGACCTGCGGCGCGTGATCGAGGTCAGCGGCAAGATGAAGCTCGACGAGCGCAGCGCGAAGCGCTTCTGGCCGATCTACCAGTCCTACCTGATGGACATCGTGGTGATGCGCGACCGCCAGCTCGACAACCTGGGCGAGTACGCGCGCCGGCTCAACGCGGGCTGGATCGACGACCCGACGGCGCGGGCATCGCTCAAGCGCTCGCTGGAACTCGAGCAGGCGAAGCTGGATGCGCGCCAGCGCATGATCCGGAAGGCGGGGGAGGTGCTCTCGCCGACGCAGACGCTGCGCCTCTACCAGATCGAGCTGGCAATGGACGCAGCCATCCGCAGCCGCCTGCTCGAGCAGGTCCCGCCGGCGCAGTAGCCGGGCGGCTGGACAGCTTGGAGCCTCGCGTCAAGGCGAAGCTGGATGCACGGGCGCAACGTTGTCTCAAAATGGGGCGTGTCCCAGACACGGAACCTGCGCGCCGGATTATGCTCTCCGACGAGTTTGCACTCGCGCTTGTGGTGCCGTGTCGCGCCTTGCAGCGCGGTGCCGCATTGCGATTCGTCACCCACGGAGCCTCCTCGGATGAACACCCCCGCCGCCCTCTTCGCCGGGCTGCTTGGCCTCTCGCTTGCCGCTTGCGGCGGCCACGAGGTCGTGCGGCCGACGGTCGATGTCTCGATCGGCCAGCAGCTCATCGACCTCAAGCGCGCCCGCGAGACCGGAGCCCTGTCGGAGCACGAGTACGAGCGCCAGCGCAAACGCCTCATCGACAGCGTGGAGTGAGCCATGCGCACGATCACACTTCCGGCGCTCGCCGTCTTCGCCTCCCTGCTGCTGGCGGGGTGCGGCGGGGATACCTATGTGAAGGTGCAGGGCACCACGACCATCTCGAAGGGCCAGGAGCTGGCTGACCTGCAGCGCGCGCTCGACGAGGGTGCGATCGATCGCCGCGGCTACGACCTGCTGCGCAAGCGCATCCTCGACCGGCCGAACTGACGAGGATGCGCCCGGTGAGCTTGCCGTATCGACCCCTGGCTTGTGTGGAGCGCACGCGATCCCCTCTCGATGCTCATGCGCTGCGCAGTCGGGGCTTTGCCTTCCACCGCTCCAACGTCCGCCTCCGACCTAAAGAACCGCATGCGTGATTCCAAGCTGACTTCCGTCGTCGTCGCCTCGGCGCTGTGCCTGACCCTCGCCGCCTGCAGCGAGCCGCCCGCCCCCGCGGCGGTGGTGGAGACGACGCGTCCGGCCTCGATCCTTGCCGTGGGCGAGGCCGCGGCGAGCGAGGCCTTGCGCCTGCCCGGGCGGGTGCGCGCGGCCAAACGCGCGGAGCTGTCGTTCGACGTACCGGGCTTCGTGGACAAATTCAGCCTGGAGGAGGGGCGGCGGGTGAAGGCGGGGGAGGTGGTCGCGCGCCTGGACGACCGCATCTACCGTTCGCGCCTGGATGCGGCGCGTGCCGAGTTCGAGCGCGCGCGCAACGACCTCGCGCGCTACCAGCGCCTGTGGGACGGCGAGCAGGCGGTGGCGCGCGCCGAGGTGGACGACCGCCGCGCCCGCCTCGAGGCCGCGCGCACCAGCCTCGCCGCGGCCGAGCGCGACCTCGCCGACACCGTGATCAAGGCGCCTTTCGAGGGCGTGATCACGCGCCGCCGCATCGAGCCCTTCACCAACGTGCAGGCCAAGCAACCGATCGCCGAGCTGCAGGACCTGCGCGCGCTCGAGGTGGTGGTGAACGTGCCCGAGCGCCTGGTGCGCCGCATGCGTCCACAGCAGGGCGCGGTCGCGTTCCTGGAGGGCGAGCACGCCGGCGAGGGGGCGCGCGCGATCGAGCGTGGCCGCGCCAGCGACGGTGACCGCGCCACGTCGGGTCGGGCGCTGGCGCTCGAGCTCAAGTCCTTCGCCGCAGAGGCCGACGCGCTGACGCAGACCTATGCGGTGGTGCTTGCGGTGCGCTCGGTGCCGGCGGGCATGAACCTGCTGCCCGGAATGGCGGTGAGCGTGGAGGCGGCGGACACGGAGGGCGAGGCGGC
Source organism: Thauera sp. (assembly GCA_016790365.1). GTDB lineage: Bacteria > Pseudomonadota > Gammaproteobacteria > Burkholderiales > Rhodocyclaceae > Thauera. The sequence goes on from JAEUNQ010000359.1 coordinate 12,286, forward strand.
CACCGCCACGATCCGCGTCCCGCTCGCCGCCGTCGCCGCCGATGCGCAGGGCCAGCCCGGGGTGTGGGTGGTCGGGCAGGACGGGCGGGTCGCGCGCCGGCCGGTCCGCACCGGCGCCATCGTCGGCGCCGACATCGTCGTGGCCTCCGGCCTTGCGCCCGGCGAGCGCATCGTCGCCGCGGGCGTGGGCGCGCTGCGCGAAGGCATGGCGGTCCGTCCGCTCGAGTCCCGCTGAGCCCGGGGCCGCGCATGAACATCGCCGAATACACGATCCGCAAGGCGGTCGTCGCCTGGGTGGCCACGCTGCTGGTGCTGGCGGGCGGCTGGCTGGCCTACGAGCGCCTCGGCCGCTTCGAGGACCCGGAGTTCGTCATCCGCCAGGCGGTGGTGGTCACCGCCTACCCGGGGGCGTCGCCCGCGCAGGTGGCCGAGGAGATCACCGACCGCATCGAGGGCGCGGTGCAGCAGATGCAGGAGGTGGAGGAGGTCATTTCCGTGTCGCGCGCCGGCGAGTCGCTGGTCAAGGTGGAGGCCAAGCTGGCGTTCTCGCGCACCCAGGCCGAGCTCGACCAGGTGTGGGACAAGCTGCGCAGCAAGATCGCCGAGGCCGCGCGCGCACTGCCACCGGGCGCGGCCGAGCCGGTGGTGAAGGGCGACTTCGGCGATGTCTTCGCGCTCTTCTATGCCGTCACCGGCGAGGGCTACAGCCCGCGCCAGATGTACGACTACGTCGACTTCCTGCGCCGCGAGCTGGTGCTGGTGCCGGGCGTGGCGCGGGTGGCGCTGCTCGGCGAGCGCAGGGAGGCGATCTACGTCGAGGTATCGAGCGCGCGCGCCGCCCAGCTCGGCGTGCCGCTCGACCGCATCTACGCCTCGCTGCGCGCGCAGAACCTGGTCACGCCCGCCGGGGCGGTCGATGCCGGGCCGCTGCGCCTGCAGATCCAGCCGGCGGATGGCGTGGTGTCGGTGGAAGCGCTCGGCGAGCTGGTGGTGGCCGGCGACGCGGGCAGCGGCCTGCTGCGCCTGCGCGACGTGGCCGAGATCCGCTGCGAGTACGTCGATCCGCCCGCGGTGCTGATGCGCCACGATGGTCAGGCGGCGATCGGGCTCGGCATCTCCAACGTGCTCGGCGGCAACGTGGTGGAGATGGGCGACGCGGTCAAGCGCCGCCTGGCCGCGCTCGAGGACCAGCGTCCGGTGGGCATGGCGCTGAACGTGGTCTCCTTCCAGTCGGATTCGGTGCGCGCGGCCGTCTCGAGCTTCGTCGACAACCTGGTCGCCGCGGTGGCGATCGTGGTCGTGGTGCTGCTGCTCTTCATGGGCTTGCGCAGCGGGCTGATCATCGGCGCGGTGCTGGTGCTGACCGTGGCGGGCACGCTGATCGCGATGTGGATGGACGGCATCGCGATGCAGCGCATCTCGCTCGGCGCGCTGATCATCGCGCTCGGCATGCTGGTGGACAACGCGATCGTGGTGACCGACGGCATCCTGGTGCGGCTGCAGAAGGGCGAGGCGGTGGCCCCGGCCGCGGGGGCGGTGGTGCGCGCGACGGTGTGGCCGCTGCTCGGCGGCACCGTGGTCGGCATCCTCGCCTTCAGCGCGATCGGCCTGTCGCCCACCGACATGGGCGAGTACGCCGGCTCGCTGTTCTGGGTGATCCTGTACTCGATGCTGCTGTCGTGGCTGTTCGCGATCACGCTGACGCCGCTGCTGTGCGCCGCCTTCCTCAAGGTGAAGGTGGAGGCGGACGCGCAGGAGGGCCGCGTGCTGCGTGCCTATCGCGGCCTGCTGCAGCGCGTGCTGGCCCACCGCAAGCTCAGCGGCGTGGTGCTGGTCGGCCTGCTCGCCGCCGGCGTGGTCGCCTTCGGCCATGTGCCGCCCGGCTTCATGCCCGACTCGGCGCGGCCGCAGTTCGTGGTCGACCTGGCGCTGCCGCAGGGCACCGATCTCCGCACGACCGCCGCCGTGGTCGCCGAGGCCGAGGGCAAGGTGCGCGCGGCGCCCGGCGTGCGTCATGTGACGAGCTTCATCGGCCAGGGCGCACTGCGCTTCATGCTCACCTACAGCCCGGAAGATCCCAACCCGGCCTACGGCCAGCTCCTGATCGATGTCGAACGCTTCGAGGATATTGCCGGACTCATCGAGCGCCTGCAGCCAGAGCTGGAGGCTGCCTTCCCGGAAGCCAGCGTGAAGGTGTGGAAGTTCATGCTCGGGCGCGGCGGTGGCAAGAAGATCGAGGCCGCCTTCCGCGGCCCCGACCCGGCGGTGCTGCGCCGGCTGGCGGAGGAGGCCAAGGCGATCATGGCCGCCGACCCCGAGGCGGTGGCGATCCAGGACGACTGGCGCCAGGCGGTGGCGGTGGTGCGCCCGCAGTTCTCGGTCGAGGCCGCGCAGCGCGCCGGTGTGCTGCCCTCGGACATCGCCGCCGCGCTCGAGCGCAACTACGTCGGTCAGCAGATCGGCGTGTATCGCGACAAGGAGCGCCTGATCCCCATCCTGGCGCGCGCGCCGGCGGACGAGCGCGGCGGCGTCGAGGACCTCGGCAACGCCCAGGTCTTCAGTGCCAGCGCGGGCAAGTACGTGCCGGTGAGCCAGTTCGTCGAGCGTGTCGACACGGTGTGGGAGGACGCGCTGATCCGGCGCGAGAACCGCTTCCCGACCATCAAGGCGCAGTGCGACCCGCCCGCCGGGCAGCTGTCCGCGCCGCTGTTCGAGCGCCTGCGCCCGCAGATCGAGGCCATCGCGCTGCCGCCCGGCTACGTGCTGGAGTGGCACGGCGAGCACAAGGCCTCGGCCGAGGCCAACGCCGGCCTGGCCGCGGCGGCGCCCTTCGGCTTCGCGGCGATGGTGGTGGCGGTGATCGTGATGTTCAACGGCCTGCGCCAGACCGCGGTGATCTGGCTCACCGTGCCGCTGGCGGTGGTGGGGGTGGCGGTCGGGCTGCTGCTGTTCCAGGCGCCCTTCGAGTTCATGGCCATCCTCGGCTTCCTGAGCCTGACCGGCATGCTGATCAAGAACGCGATCGTGCTGGTGGACCAGATCGACGTCGAGATCCGCGCCGGCAAGCCGCGCCTGCTTGCGGTGCTGGACGCCTCGGCGAGCCGCGCGCGCCCGGTCTTCCTGGGGGCGGCGACCACCGTGCTGGGGGTGGCGCCGCTGCTGGTCGATCCCTTCTTCCGCAGCATGGCGGTGACGATCATGTTCGGCCTCATCTTCGCCACCGGACTGACCCTGGTGGTGGTGCCGCTGCTGTACGCGAGCTTCTTCCGCATCCGCGGCGACGAGACGGAGGCGGGACGATGAGACGCATGCCGCCGCTCGGGCACCGGCTGCCCGTTCACTTGGCTGCGCTTTTGGGTGCGCTTGTGCCCGCACGCCTGCCTGCGCTGCTGCCCGCGCTGGCGCTGCTGCCCGCGCTGGCGCTGCTGCTCGCGGCCTGCCAGCCTGTCGCCTTCGTGCGACCGGACATGCCGGTGCCGGAGCGCTGGCCGCGCCAGGCGGCACAGGAGGGCGCCGAGGCGGAGCAGGGCACCACGAGCCTGGGTGCGCTGCCGTGGAAGGAGATCCTGCCCGCGCCCGAGCTCCACGCCCTCATCGAGGAGGCGCTCGTCGCCAACGCCGACCTGCGCATCGCGATCGAGCGCATCGAGCTCGCGCGCGCGCAATACGGCATCGAGCGCGCGGCGCTGTTTCCAGGCGTGAACGCCAGCGCCGCGGCGACGCGCGAGCGCATGCCCGGCTTCGATCCGCGGGAGAACCGTGTCGGCGAGAACGCCGTGGTCGGCCTGTCGATGCCGGCCTGGGAGATCGACCTGTGGGGCCAGCTCGCGGCCCGCAGCGAGGCCGCGCGCCGCGAGGTGCTCGCCAGCGCCGCGCTCGCCGACGGCGTGCGCACCAGCCTGGTCGCGCAGCTGTCCTCGCTCTACCTGGAGTTGCTCGACCTCGACGCCCAGCACGAGATCACCCGCCGCACGCTGGATGGCCGGCGCAAGGCGCTGCGCCTCACGCGGGCGCGCTTCGACGAGGGCGTGTCGTCCATCCTTGACGTGCGCCAGGCCGAATCCCTGCTGGCTGGCTCGGAGCAGGCGCTTGCCGACCAGGCGCGCCGCATCGCGCAGACCGAGAACGCGCTCGCCACCGTGCTCGGCCGCAACCCCGGCCGGATCGCGCGCAGCGCCCGGCTCGACGAGTTGCCCCCGCCCGCCCGGCTCGACGCCGGCCTGCCTTCGGCGCTCCTGCAACGCCGCCCCGACATCCGCGCCGCCGAGGAGAGTCTGCGCGCCGCCGGCGCCAGCGTGGACGCCGCGCGCAAGGCCTTCCTGCCGCGCATCACGCTCACCACGCTGGTCGGCTTCGCCAGCACCGAGCTCGGCCAGCTCTTCGACAGCGGGCGCTACGCCTGGTCGCTGCAGCCGTCGATCGGCCTGCCGCTCTTCGACGGCGGCCGCCTGCAGGCCGGGGTGGAAGTGGCCGAGGCGCAGCAACGCATCCTGGTCGAGCAGTACAAGGCCACCATCCGCCAGGCTTTCCGCGAGGTGAGCGACGCGCTGGTCGCCTTCGAGCGCCTCACCGAGCAGCGCGAGGCCACGCGCCGCGTGGTGCAGGCGAACCGCGAGCGCCTGCGGGTGAGCAACGCGCGCTACCTCGCCGGCATCTCCAGCTACTTCGAGGTCATCGACGCCGAGCGCCAGCTCTTCGACAGCGAGCTCGGCCTCGCGCAGGTCACGCGCGGCGTGCAGCAGGCGGTGGTGCAGCTCTATCGGGCGCTGGGCGGTGGGTGAGGCTGGCCGGGCACCCGACGGTCGCGGGCGTTGCGAGGCGCAACAAAAAAGCGCCCCGGAGGGCGCTTGATCGCTGGTGTTCTGGCGGACAGGGCGGGATTCGAACCCGCGTTGGGATATTATCCCAAACACGCTTTCCAGGCGTGCGACTTAAACCACTCATCCACCTGTCCGGGGAAGCGCGGCATTATAGCCGCAAGGGCGTGGGCGTGAAAGCTCTTTTTGTGCGTCGTGCTTCAGCGGCGCAGTGCCTCGAGTTGGGTGGCGATCTCGATGGCGAGGGCGTCCAGCTCGGCGTCGAGTGCCACGAGCAGGTCGTGGCCGGGGGGTAAGCCGGTCTCGGGATGCGCCTTGCCGTACGCCTCGATCGCCTTCACCCGTGCCACGGCAGGAGCGGCGCGCAACTGGGCAAGCGCTCCGCGCAGACGGTGGGCGACGTGCTCCACCTGCTCGACCTTGGCGTTGCCGATCGCGGCATGCAGCTGTCGGCGCGTGTCGGCCAGCCAGGGCGCAAAGGTCTCGAGCACCGAACGGACGGCGGCATCGCTTTCGGACATGTCGCTGCGCAATGCGGCGAGGTCGAAACAGCGTGCGGATTCGGGTGTGTCTGGGGGCATGCCTGTTCCCGGATTTCAGTCTTTCGGCGCGTGGCCGACGGCTTCCTGCAGGGCCGCGATCGTGATCGGCTTGGTGATGACGCAATCGAAGCCACCGCTGAGATAGCGCTGGCGTTCCGTTTCCATCGCGTGGGCGGTGTAGGCGATGACGCGCACCGGGTCGAAGGCAGGATTGGAGCGGATCCGCTTGCAGGCTTCCTCCCCGCCGAGGTCCGGCATGGAGATGTCGAGCAGCATGAAAGCGGGCTGAACCTCCTCGAGCCGCGCGAGCATCGGGATCGCACTGCTGAAATCCTCCACGATCCAGCCCAGCCGGCGCAGGAGAAGGCGGGCGACGGCGATATTGACCGCGCTGTCGTCGATGATGAAGGCAAGTTTGTTCATGATCGTGGAGCGCCTTGGCTGGCGGCGATTTGGCGCGGCAGATGCAGGGTGAAGGTCGAGCCCTCGCCCAGGACGGATTCCACGCCGATCGTTCCTCCCATCAGGTGGGCCAGTCGGCGCGAGAGTGTGAGGCCGAGGCCGGTTCCACCGTGCCCGCGGTTGAGGAAGGATTCGGCCTGGTAGAAGGGCGCGAAGACGAGTTCCTGCTCTTCCCGGGCGATGCCGCAGCCGGTATCGATGATGCGGATCACGATCTCGTCCGTGCTGGCGGCGAGGCTGATCAGGATATGGCCTTGCACGGTGAATTTCACCGCGTTGGAGAGCAGGTTCTCGACGATCTGGCGCAGGCGGACCGGATCGGCGTCGACGACGCAGGGGTGGGCCGGGAGGTCTTCCCGCAGCTCCACGCCCTTGGCTTCGGCGTTGACCTTGTGCAGCGCAGCCACCGAGGCGAGCAGCGGGACGATGTCCATGGTCTGCGGGGCCAGTGTGAGCCGGTTGGCTTCGACCTTGGCGAGATCGAGCACGTCGTTGACCACGGCGAGCAGGTGGCGGGCACTGTCGTGGATCGTTGTCGCGCACTCGCGCTGTTCCGGGTCCTCGAGCTCCATGCTGAGCAACTCGGCAAAGCCGATCACGCCGTTCAGCGGGGTGCGCAGCTCGTGCGACATGTTGGCGAGGAACTCGCTCTTCATGCGGTTGGCCTGCTCGGCGGTGTGGCGGGCGTCCTCCAGGCTGCGGATCGAGCGCTGGACGGTGTCTGCCATGCGGTTGAAGGCGTGCGCCAATTCGGCCAGTTCGTCGCCGCCGGCGGCGTGGAGGCGGTGGTCGAGGTCGCCGCGCTCGAAGTGGTGGATGCCGTCGACCACATGGGTGATCCGTCGCGAGAGCAGTCCGGCCATCCAGATCGCGATCAGGATCACCGCCAGCACCATCGCCAGGGTGGACGCCGCGAGGCCGACGGTCGTCGTGCGCAGGCTGTCGTCGATGTCGGCGACGAGGTTGTCGCGCTCCCGCTGGGTCAGCGCGTCGGCGTCGCCGATCATCTTGCCGATGCGCTGACCCGATTCGGTGGCGGCGCGATGGAAGTCATCCACGTTCGCGCCGATCGTGACGTAGCCGAAGCCGCGCGGGCTCCGCCCGTACGGACCGGTGTAGTAGGGGATGGTTGCGACGGTGGTGAGCTTGCGCACGCCGGTGAACAGGATGTTGAACGAGCCCGAGCCGCCGTGCTCGGTCATGTCGTGCCAGCCCTGGCACTGCGGCGAGAAGTTGAGGAAGCGGCAGTCGAGGCCGACGAGGCCCGAGGCGGTGGAGTCGGGGTGTGGTTTGCGGCTGAGGCGCTGGTCCTGATAGGGGGGCTGCCCGGCAGCGAAGGACGGCCACGGCAGCCCGCTTGCGCGCCACGCTTCGTAGAGTTCGTGGTCGAGCCAGGGGACCGAGGGTTCGCCGGTGGCGGGGTCGTAGCCGTGGATGAAATAGTCGCGCGCGTGCGAGATGTTGCGGCCCTCGTCGTCCCAGATGAACGCGTAGTTGCCCGAGGCGGGGTCCGCGATCGGCGCCAGCCGTTCGGGAGTCGGGCGCAGCGTGTCGGTGAAGGCCATCAGGTGGGCGTGGTCGAGCGCCAGTGTCACGTAGCCGATGATCCGGCCCTCGCGCAGGACCGGCGCCGCCCACCGGATCAATCCCTGGAAGCGCCTGCCCACGGGGTTTTCCAGGCCGGCATAGCCCGAATCCGCGGGGGCGAAGGGCTTGCCCAGGGCTTGCGCGCGTGCCGGCGTGTAGTCGCCGATCCAGTGCGTGCGGACCTGGGCGCCGATCACCCGAGAGACGTGGATCTCGCCCGGACGCAGGGCCTTCAGCGCGGGCCAGTAGGTTTCGGCGCGCACGAAGGTGTTCTCGCGCCGGGTGATGTCGCGCAGGCCGGGGTCGAGCAGCTTTCGTCCGGCGTCGCTCAGTACCTTGATGCGCTCGCGGCCCTCGAGGTCGATGAAGCTCATCTCGAGGAAGAGGGGGCGTGGAGTGCCGCGCATGTGCGTGTCCGGTGCGCGGTAATGGAAGCTGTTGGAGTTGTCCGGCAGCGGGGCTCGTACCAGGGCGAGCTCGCGTGGCTGCGGGTCGAGTTCGACCCAGCGCTCGCCTGCGGCGTCGAGGGTATAGGGGCCGTGCTGCTCTATGTTGCGCACGCGGGTCTCGATGAAGCCCAGATACGCGGCCTCGTCTGCCGGAAGGCTGGCGGCGAGGCGGATGTCGCTGTCACGGTCGTGGAGGAACTGGGCGATGCTGCGTGCGGTGCTGGTGGTGAGGGTTTCGATCGCCTCGCGCGAGCGATCGTCGAGGGCGTCGATGGCGTCGTCGATCGCGGTCTGCCCGGTGCGCATCTGGGTGTCGCGCATGACCTCGGACATGGTGACCGCGCGCTGGGTGACGAGCTGTCCGAGGTCGCGGGCCGCATTCCAGGCGAACACGGCGAGCAGCACCAAAGGCACGACCTTGATCGCGATGAAGATCGCGATCAGCTTTGCGCGCAGGCTCATCTTGCGGATCGCGCGAACGGTCTCCATCGAGCGGACTCGCGGCAGGAACCGTCTTCAGCCGGTGTGGCGACCACGGCGGCGCATCGAAATCAGCGCCTGGACGTAGCCGTGCAGTTCGTGGAAGGGGATGGGCTTGCGATACACGGTGATGTCCTCGGGCAGGCCGCCTGCCGCGGCGATCTCCTTGGGGCCGAGCGCGGACACCACCACGATCGCGATGTCGCTCGACAGCGGGTTGTCGCGCAGGCGGCGGATCATCTCGAAGCCGTCGATCCCCGGAATACGGAGGTCGGCGATGAGCAGGTCCGGCGGCTCGCGGCCAACTTCGACCAGCGCGTCGAGACCGTGATCCATCAGGTGCACGTCGAGCGGCAGGCTCCAGGTAAGAAAGGTCTCGCGGTAGATGTTCTGCAGCAGCTGGTCGTCCTCGACCACCAGAACGCGCACGCGGTCACCACTGCTGCGCACCGGGGCCGCGGGAGCGCGCGCGCGCGCAAGAAGGGCGTCGACCGAATCCTGGCGGATGCGGCGGTGGCCGCCTGCAGTCTTCCAGCCGGCCAGAGCCCCGCTCTCGACCATTTGCTGCACCGCGCCGAGCGACAGTCCGAGCTGACGCGCCGCCTGGGCCGTGCTGATGAACTCGGGAGTGGTGTCGGATTTTCCGGCCATGGACGTCTGCGATTCGAGGGAAAGATTAAAAATACCAGAAATAGGTCAGCAGGGGAGCGACTGCAGCAGGAATTTCAAGGATGCGAGCATACGCCGCGATCGTTCATTCCGTGAACGAGCGCCGCAGCTACAATGCTCCGATCGCTGCCGGCGATGCGGACGCAGCGGGCGGTTGCCGATCCTGCCGCAGCAGACTTCCGGATTCCAGAACATGAACACTTCGAAGAACGTGCTGGGTGGAGCCTTGCTCGCCTGCAGCTATTCGCCCCTGACCGGCTTTTACCGCACCGGCTGCTGCGAGACCGGGCCGGATGACCTCGGTCGCCACGTCGTTTGCGTGAGGGTCGATGCGGCCTTCCTCGACTTTTCGCGCCGGGCCGGCAACGACCTGTCGACGCCGCGACCGGAGTACCGCTTTGCCGGACTCAAGCCGGGCGACCGCTGGTGCCTGTGTGCGCTGCGCTGGAAGGAAGCGCTCGAGGCCGGGGTGGCGCCGCCCGTCATCCTCGAAGCCACCCACGAGGGGGCGTTGCGCGTGGTCGACCTCGAGACCCTCAAGGCGCACGCCTACGGTGCGGCGCACGGCCCCAGCACCTGATGAATGGGGCGCATGCGCTGCTGCGCGGGCGGCTGACCGGGCTGCTCGCCGCGCTGGAGACGGGCCTCGTGGAGCGCCGGCAGGTGCTGCGCGCGAGCCTGCTTGCCGCGCTCGCCGGCGAGCACACGCTGCTCGTCGGGCCGCCCGGCACCGCAAAGAGCGCACTCGCGCGGCGCATCCATCTCGCCTTTCGCGACGCGCGCTATTTCGAGCGCTTGCTCACCCGCTTCACCGTGCCGGAGGAACTCTTCGGCCCGCTGTCGATCCGCGCGCTCGAGGAAGACCGCTACGAGCGCCAGGTCGCCGGCTTCCTTCCCGATGCGGCGGTGGCTTTCATCGACGAGGTCTTCAAGGCCAACAGCGCAATCCTCAACGCGCTGCTGACCCTGCTCAACGAGCGCGAATTCGACAACGGCGCGGGCCGCATGCGTTGCCCGTTGATCAGCGTGGTGGGCGCGACCAACCAGGTGCCGGAGGACGAGGTGGCGGAAGCCTTCTTCGACCGGTTCCTGCTCCGCCTGACGGTGGCGCCGGTGAGTGCGGAGGGGTTTCGGAGACTGCTCGGCGAGGATCGTGCGGGTTCGCCGGAGCCGCTCGCGCCGGCGCCCGAACTCCAACTCGACGCGCTCGACCGCGCAGCGCTCGCACGGGCGGCAGGCAGCTGCGCCCTGCCGGCGGTGGTGCTCGACCGCCTCGCCGAGCTGCGTGACTGGCTGGCGGGGCGCGGTGTCTATGTGTCCGACCGGCGCTGGGTCAAGCTCGCCCACCTGCTGCGTGTGGCCGCGGCGAGCGAGGGCAGGTCGGCTGCGAGCGAGTGGGACCTGGGTCTGGTGCCGTATTGCGTGGCCGCCGACGAGCCCGCGCGGCTGGTGGTGGCGGAGTGGCTGGCGGCGCGCCTCGGGGTCCGCGAGGCGTGGTCGCCGCCGCGCATCACCCGCGTGGTCGAGGCCTTCGAGGCTCAGCTCGCCGGCGAGCGCGAGGCCACGGACCTCGACTACGACGAGGCGGGCCGGCTGCGCTTCTCCGCGATCGATCCGGCGACGCAGCAGGCGGGCGAACTCGCCGGTGCGATCGGCGACGCCAAGGGCGGGTCGGCAGCGCTGCGCATGAGCTCCGCGCGCATGCGGCGCTACGGCCACCTGCACATCGGGGCACGCACTGCCCAGCTCGACGACGTGCTCGCGCGTCTGGTCAAGTATCGTGATGAACTCGACACGCAGCGTGCCGCGCTCGAAGCCTGGGCGGACCAGGCGCTGTGGGCGGATCCTGCCTTCGTTACCGCCGCACGTGCCGGCCTTGCCGCCGCAGATGCGGCGCTGGCGGCGCTCGCCGAACGCGCGCGCACGGCACGCGCCGGTTTCGAGTCGCTACCGCGGCTGGCAGCTGCCGGTGCGGTGCCCGCTCCGGTCGACCACGACGCACTGCCCGAGTGAGGTTCGGGTGAGCTCCGCCGCCGTCCAGCCGGGTGCGTCTCCACCCGACCCCGCGCGCTTCGAGCCTCTCGAGGCCGCGCTTGCACCGCTCGACCGCCTGCCGCGCGCGCTCTGGCTCGGCGGCATGACCCACTCCGGCGGCGAACTCGACGGTCGTCTGGCGGCGCTCGAAGCCTGGCGCAGTGCGCTGCTTGCCGGCAGCCTGCCCCAGGCGTCACCCGCCTGGCCCGAGCCGCCCCTGCAGGCGGTCGTGCGAACGGTCTTCGGCCGTCTCGAGCTGCCCGCCTACTGCGCCGACCGTGCCGAGCTGGTCGATACCGTGCTGCAGGGCCTGCTCTTCCATCTCGACCTGATCGTCGACTACCGCGATCGCGGCGACACCGAGGCCGAGGCGCGGACGAGGGCGGTAGAGTCCTTCGCCGCCGACTGGGCCGAGCGCTGCGGCGAGATCGACGAGCTCGTCGGTGCCTTCGGCGATCTCGGCGACCTGCTCAAGAACACCCGCTGGGACGCGCTGCGCGGCCTGCTGCGCAGCACCGAATGGCGCGAGGTGATGCGCATCCGCGCGCTGATCGAGCGCCTGCCCGAGCTCGCCCGCATCCTGCGCGCGCTTGGCCGCGCCCGCCCAACCGACGAAGTCTCGGAGTCGAGCCAGGCGCTGCAGGCGGTGGTCGAGCAGGCCGAGGTGCAGCGCAGCGTGTCGCGCCGCGTGCGGGTGCCCGACCTGCCCGGCGAGACGCGCGGCGTGCAGCGCTCGGGCCGGATCGCACGCATGCTGCCAGCCGAGGCGATGCTGCTCGGCCATCCGCGCCTGCGCCTGGTCTGGCACGCGCGCCGCGCCGAGCGCACGCTGCTCGCCTACGAGGACGACGACCACCTGCAGGAGGACTGCCTGCGCCCGGCCCCGGTGCTGCGTCCCAGCCTGCGCCCGGCGCCGGACCGGCGCCTGGAGCAGGGACCGATGCTGGTGTGCGTGGATACCTCGGGCTCGATGCAGGGCGGCGCCGAGGCGGTGGCCAAGGCCGTGGTGCTCGAGGCGGCGCGCTGCGCCCACGCCCAGCGCCGGGCCTGCCGGGTGTATGCCTTCGGCGGGCCCGACGAGGTGGTGGAGATGGAGCTCGGCGTCGATCCCGATGGCGTCGGCCGGCTCGCCCGCTTCCTCGGCCAGGGCTTCGGCGGCGGCACCGACATCTGCGCTCCGCTCGAGCGCGCGATCGCCCGGCTGGACGAGGCCGGCTGGGAACTCGCCGACCTGCTGATCGCCTCCGACGGCGAATTCGGCGCCACCCCGGCGCTCGCCGCCCGCGTCGGGGCCGCCCGCCGCGACCGCGGCCTGCGCGTGCAGGGCATCCTGATCGGCGACCGCGAGACCATCGGCCTGCTCGAACTCGCCGACGACATCCATTGGGTGCGCGACTGGCGGCGCTATGGAGGCGATGCGGGCAAGCCGGGTGATGCCGACGCGGACGGCCGGCGTGGGGATGGCGCCGGTGCGAATGCCCCGACCCTCGCTGCCGGCGGCGGCTCGCCGGTGCATTCCAGCCACCTCACCGCGGACTATTTCCCCGGTGCCCTGCGGACCCCCGAAAACCGCGCGGCCACCGTCACCCCCGAGGCGGCCGCCGCCGCGATCCGCGCCGGCCGCCACCGCGGCGACCGCCTTTGAGCCGCATTCGCGCCTGGCAGCGCTCCTGCAGGGGATCGTGAAACCTTGGGGGGCGTGCCGTCGTGGTAGGCTCGCCCGACCCCACCGCCTGGCCTTGCGCCGCTGTCCATCATGACCTTCGCCACCGACCTGATCGCCGAACTCGAACGCGCCACCGCCGGCCGCCCGGTCCCGCGCGTGCGCGCGCTGCACCTGCCGCCGCCGGAGGCGGCCGAGTCGCGCAACGGCGAGTTCTGCGCGCTCGAGCTCGACGACGGCGCGCTCGGCCTCTCCTATGTCCTGCTCGGCGGCATCCTGCCCCGGCTCGCCGCCTCGGACGACCCGCACACCATCGTCGGCATGGATGCGCTGCAGCTCGCGCGCGAGTTCGCCGCGCCCACCGCCGGCGCGGGGGGCGATGCGGAGATCCGCCGCACGCTCGGCTTCGCCGCGGCCAACGCGCTGTCGCGCACGGTGATGGAGCGCATGGGCTTCGCGCCGCCGCGCGCCATCGACTCGATCGGCGGCATCGACCCGCAGCCGGGCGATCACGTCGGCATGGTGGGGCTGTTCACCCCGCTGCTCAAGCAGGTCACCGCTGCCGGTGCGCAGCTCACCGTGATCGAGCTCAACCCGGACTACGCCGGCCACTACGAAGGCTACCGCGTCACCCTCGACGCCGCCGCGCTCGAAGACTGCAACAAGGTACTGTCGACCAGCACCATCCTGCTCAACCACACGGTCGACGACATGCTCGCGCATTGCCGCAAGGCGCAGCGCATCGTGCTGATCGGCCCGAGCGCCGGCTGCCTGCCCGAGCCGCTGTTCGCCCGCGGCGTCACCGTGGTCGGCGGCAGCTGGATCACCGATCGCGCCGGCTTCATCGACGCGCTGTGCCGCGGCGAGTCGTGGAGCGGCTTCGCCTACAAGTTCGCGCTCGGCGCGGCGGACTGGCCAGGACTGCCGCAAAACCGCTAAGGTTCTGGCCTCGCGTCCGGGCAGCCTCCACGCTGCCCGCAAAACAATAAAGATCGACCCCCCAAATGCATCTGACTCCCCGACTCGTCTTCTTCCTCGTCCTGCCGCCGCTGCTGTGGGCAGGCAATGCGGTCGTCGGCCGCCTCGCCATCGGCAGCATGGATCCGCTCTGGCTCAACGCGGTGCGCTGGATGCTTGCCTTCGTGCTGCTGCTGCCGCTGGGCTGGCGCGCGCTCGGCACGCCTGCGGCGCGGGCGCAGATCCGCGAGCGCTGGGCGCATCTCGCGGTGCTCGGGCTGATCGGCGTCGGCGCCTACAACGCGCTGCAGTACATGGCGCTGCGCACCAGCACGCCGCTCAACGTCACCCTGATCGCCTCCAGCGCCCCGGTGTGGATGATGCTGATCGGCGCCGTGTTCTACCGCGTCATCCCGCGCCCGGTACAGGTCTTCGGTGCGCTGCTCTCGCTCGTGGGCGTCGCGCTGGTGCTGTCGCGCGGTGACCCGGCCGCGATCGCCCGCATCGAGTTCGTCGAGGGCGACCTGCTGATGCTGCTCGCCATGCTCGGCTGGACCGGCTACAGCTGGATGCTCGCGCGCCCGCCCGCGCACATGGCCGGCGAGGCGCGGCCGCAGTGGAACTGGGCCGAGTTCCTCGTCGCCCAGTGCGTCTTCGGCGTGCTCTGGGCGGTGGCCGCCGCCGCCGCGGGCGACGTGGTGTTCCCGTCCGGGCCGACGCAGTGGTCGTGGGGCCTGGTCGCCGCCATCGTCTATATCGCCGTCGGCCCGTCGATCATCGCCTACCGCGCCTGGGGCGTGGCGGTGGCCGAGGCCGGCCCGGCCACCGCGGCCATCTTCTACAACCTCACCCCCCTGTTCGCTGCGGTGTTCTCCGCCGCCGTCATCGGCGAGTGGCCGCGCCCCTACCACGGCATCGCCTTCCTGCTGATCGTCGGCGGCATCCTCGTCAGCACCCGCGCCGCGGCGCGACGACAGGCGGCGTGAACGCGGTCTTCGATCTGCTGGCCGAGCAGCGCATCCTCGAGGCGCTGCGCAACGGCGATTTCGACCATCTCCCCGGCGCCGGCCGACCGCTGGTCTTCGAGGACGAGACCTTCGTCTCCCCCGAGCAGCGCATGGCCAACCACATCCTGCGCAACGCCGGCTTCGCCCCGCCCGAGATCGGCCTGCGCCGCGAGATCGCGCGCTTGCGCGTGGAGATCGCAGGGCTGGAGGAGGGCAGCGAGCCATGGCGCGCGCAGCGCTGGCGGCTGGCGGAGATGATCGTGCAGTTGCAGGAGATGGGGCGGGGGTGAGCCGACGTCGCAGCCCGCCGTTTCGTGGGCTGCACGGGACCTCAGGCTTCAGGCGCGTCTTCAGTAGTCCGTTTCGATGCGCTGACCGGTCCTGGGGTGGATGTACCAGCCCTTGCGCAGCACCTTGCCGTTGTAGATGTAGGCCTCCTGGAAGTCGCCCCCCGCATGGTGGTACCTGGAGCCGTCGGGCCCGGTTCCGACTCCGCGCTCCAGATCCCAGCCGATGAGCGGGCCGTCGGGGTGGATGCGGATCTTCAGCCGAAAGCCGCCGCCGTTGCGGCGCTTGTCTTCGAGGAGCGACTCGGGGATCCGGGATGCGACGGGGACGGTGTAGTCGCCGAGGGTCTTGCCGCCGTAGAAGGCGCGGCCTGGCAGGCCGCGCTTGAGCGCGCCGTCCGGCTCCTTCTCGATCTTGTCGCGCCATTCCACGCGCAGGAGCTTCGGGACACCGAAATCGGCGCCGAAGCTCAAATTTGCCCGGTGCGGTGGGGTCATGCCTGCTGTGGCGAAGAAGAGATCGCCGTTTTCATCGAAGATGTTGAGTCCTTGGACGTAAAACAAGGAATCAACACGAAGCTGCCCCCCCTCAAGGCCTCTGAATTTGTGCTTCAGGAATGCATCTTCGGCGTTCAAGGGGCGCGCTGGCTCCGCCGCAGTGCGCTTGCCACCGTGGCCGCAGGCGCTCAGTAGCAGGCCGCCGGCAGCGATCAACAGTGCGCGGCGGACTCGGGAGGGCGGTTGGGGCAGGGAGCCAGGGGCTTGCATCGTTTGTCTCCTCGGGCACTTCGCTGGGCTATCGGTTGGGTAAGCCGTAGCCGTTGTTCTTCAGCCAATCCATGTAGTCGGCAATTTTTACCGTTCCGGTCTGGTTCCCTGTGAGTGCGTTCCAGGTCTTGTCCGGGTCGTTGCCGACCGGTCGGTCGAAGTAGGTGATGTAGTTGTGCGTGTCGGCATTCACCATGCTCCGGTCCCTGGGACCGAAGGCGGTGAAGCCCATCGTGCGCTGAGTGGCGCCGCTTATCGCGCCGCGCACCTCACGGTCTTCGGCGCGCAGCAGTTCCCATTCCTTACGGAGGGTGTCGCCTTCGCGGATATCCCGGGAGATCATGTGCCTCTCCGGATTGTCCGGATGGCCAACGCGCAGGCTGTTGCTCTGATCGTGGACGATCGGGTTGGCGGTCGGAATCGTGTCTAGGCCGGATGGGTTTATCTTTACATCTGCGAGCTCTGCCTGTTTCACCATCCAGCTCAATGCCACAAGGGATAACTGGTTTTCACCTTCCGCATAGCCGCCCCCGATGTCGGCATGGGCACCGATGAAGCCGCGTTCGATCCGGATCTGGCCGGGCGTCCGGCTGCTGGCGCCGATCGACTCGAGCGGGAATCCGCCCTGGTGGAGGTCTTCGTCCAGATTGCGGCGGGTGTCGTTCCAGAAGGCGGCATTGAAAGGGTAGCCCCCTGCGTCCCAGCCGATCGGCTGGCTGCGATATTCATTCAGCGCCACGGCGTGCGCTACATGGCTGAACTCGTCCGGAATGGCGAGGCGGTAGTCCGCAGCGAAGGGCAGGTCGGTGCTCAGCACGGTGTCGAACAATCCCATGAAGCGCAGCTTTGCCGGCTGGCAGCGCGTGACTTCGCGCTGGGTGTCGCGGTCGATCGCCGGGTAGCGGATCATCTGCCTGCCGTCCTGTTCTACCAGGGCCTCGGCAAGGGTGTTGGCGAACTCGCGGGCCTGCGAAGCGCCGCGGCTGAAGCCCACGATGTCGATGTCCATCATGGTCTTGTCGTCGAGGGCCTCGGCCTCGTCGATGAGGTACTCCCACATGCGCTCGATACGTTCGCGCCCGGTGTAGTTGCCGCCGCGATCGGGAACCGGGCCGAATCCCTTGGGGAGGATGTCCTCGTACGCCTCTCCGAGATAGTTCGTTCGTCCGTTTTCGTAATGCCGAGTGCCGACGCCCGAGACATAGTTTCTGTTGCCGGAGTCGTACAGATCAAGAAATCGAACGACATTGGTCTCCGAGCCTCCGAGCCGCTCGAGCTCGCGTCTGTCCCACGAGTTGTCCGTGCCATCGAACGCGAACAACACCAACCCATCCGGATCCACGTTCCGCAGCGGATTGAATGCCGCGTATGCGTAGGGGTTGGGCCCGTCGGGTGTGCCGAGCGGGTCGGGGGTGAGGTACTGGCCCGCTGCAGGATCGTAGTAGCGCGCGCGGTTGTAGTGCAGGCCGGTTTCGGCGTCGAAGACCTGGCCGGGGAGGCGGAGGTCAAGGGTGAAGTCGGGGCGTGCGGGCGTGGAGGTGACGGTGGCGGCGCCGAAGGGAGCGTAGCGGGCACGCCAGATCGGCTGACCGTCGGCGTCGGTGGCGAGCTCGGGGGCGCCGAGGTGGTTGGTGTGCAGCCAGGCGAGGCCGGCCTGCGGGGCGAGCCAGCTTTGCACGATACGGACCAGGTCCTCGAGGATGCGGCGCGCGGAGCCGGTTCCGGTGTCGGGGTGGGCCGCGGTGTCGAGTACGGCGAGCGGCAGGTCGGCGAGCCAGACATACTGGCGGATCAGCCTGCCGTCGGCATCGAGCTCGGCGAGGGGCTGGCGGGCGTCGTCGTGGACGGTGTGGGTCTTGGCGGGCGCGGCTCTTGCGGGATCGAAGCGCGTGCGCCGTATGCGCAGGCCGCGGTGGTCGTAGGCGTAACGGGCGACGTCGCGATCTGCCTCGCGCACCTCGATCAGGCGGCCGAGCGCGTCCCAGTGCAGGCTGCGCGAGCCGAGGCGTCCGGGCTGGCCGCTGGGGTCGTGGTGACCGGCGGGGCCGGGCTCGCCCACCCTGGCCGGCGGGATCGCGGCCTGCGGATGGCCCTGGGTGTTCGGGCGCGAGGACAGTACCCGGTGGGTGCCCGATGCGAAGAGGGGCCGCCGGGTGTGGCTGACGAGATCGTGCTGCGACCCGGTGCCTTCCTGGGCGAGGACGCGGCGCTGGTGGCGGTCGTAGGCGTAGCGCCAAACGCCGGTCTCGGTGAGCAAACCGCCGTCGTCCCTCCATTCCACGCTGGCCACGAGCTGGTTGCGAAGATCGTAGGCCTGGCTACGCCGCGTCGATGGAAGTTCGCTGCCGGGCTCGTGCCGGCGTTCGTGCAGCAGGTTGCCCTCCGGGTCCCAGGCGTACCGGTAGTCGAGCAAGGGGGTGTCGGCGGACCGGGCGGCCTCCCGCGGGTGTCGCTTGGCGCCTTCGATGGCTACGCGGATCAGGGTTCCGGCGCGGGTGCGCTCATGCAGCGCACGCACGCCGTTGCCGGCGAGGAAGCCGCGCAGGCCGAAGAGGTCGCGCTCGAACGCGCTGGCGATCGTCTGCTCGCGCGCCAGCCCGCGCAGCCAGGGCGTCGCCACCGGCTGGCGCTTGACGGCGACGACCTGACCCTGGCCGTTGCGCTCGTAGCGCAGGCGGCTGCCGTCGGGCAGGGTGGTGGCGAGGAGGCGCCCCTCGGCGTCGTGCTCGTAGCGGGTGACGACGACGAGCTCGCCGTCGTCGCGCTTCAGGCTCACGATGCGTGCACTGCGCAAACCCAGTTGGTCGTGCTCGTGGCGTTCGCGCCCGTTGGGATGCTCGACCTCGAGCAGACGCGGTCCGTCGTAGCGCCAGCGGGTGGTCTCCGTGGTGCCGCTGCGCCCGTCGGTGATCTCCTGGGCGAGGATGCGACCGCGCAGGTCCCAGGTGTAACGCGCGCGGTGGCCAAGGGGGTCGCCCATGGCGACGAGGCGGCCGCCGGCGTCGAAGCTGCGCCAGCGCTCCCCAGCGTCGGGGCTGCGTTCGAGGACGGCTCGCCCGAAGTCGTCGTGAAGCCTGCGGGGGCGAGCGGGGGGAGAGGCTGTCCCGGCTCTGCCGGCCTCGTGCCACACCGGCCGTAACAGCTCGCGACCGTGGCTGTCCCTTATTCCGACCAGTCTCCCGATCGCGTCGTGGCGCAGGCTGCGCGTGAAGCCTTTGTCGCCGTCGATGCCGACGAGGCGCCCGTGCTCGTCGTAGCGCCAGCGGCGGCGTGAGAGACGGCTGGCGCTGCGCAGCGCGGTCTCGACGACGCGGCTCTCGTGGTCATAGGCCCAGGTCTGCAGGCTGCCGAGCGCGTCGGCATGCCACTGCAGGCGGCCGGCGGCATCGAAGGCGCGCCGCCAGCGGGGATGAAGGTTCTCTTCATCGTCGCCGGCGCGCAACTCGACGAGATGGCCGAGTGCGTCGTATTCGGCGGCGCGGACCGATCCTGCCGCCTTTCCCGGGGCCTGGCTGCGCCAGCCGATGACCTGCGCGGCGGAGTCGTGGCGCAGGCGGGTCTCGCGCCCTTCGGCATCGCGCACGCGTAGCGGCAGGCCGGTGGCGGGATCGGAGTCGATCTCGCTGCGCCGGCCGCCGGGACCTTCCAGCGCGCGAATGAAGCTGCCGCGTTCGTCCCAGTGCAGGCGGACGAGGTCGCTGTCGAGCGGGCTGGCGTCCGGTCCGTCGGGGAGCGGGCCGTCGATCTCGGCGAGCACGCTGCGACCGTTGATCGTGGTGTAGCGCCAGGTGATCCGGCGCTCGATCGGTACGGGATTCGTCCGGCCCTCGGCGTCGACCGGGCTGAAACCCGACTCGCGCAGCTCGATCGGCTGGCCGGCCGTGTTGTAGCGCAGTTCGATGCGATGCTCGCGCCCGGGGACGACGCTCGGGCGTATGACCGCGCTCGGAGGTGTCATCGCGGCGGGCTCGGCCGCCTGCGCTGCGAGGTGCATGTGCGCGAGCGCGGTGGCCGGCGCTTCGGGGTACTCGTAGCGAACGCGGTCGAGCAGGCGGGCTCGACCATCGGCGAGATCTGCGGTCAGGGTCTCGGCGATGCGCCCCAGGGCGTCGAAGCGATGCTGGGTGGAGATGCGCGGTCGGCCTTCGGTGTCCAGGGTCGTGATGGCACTCAGTCGGCCGTCGGGGGCATAGCCATAGCGGACATCGGTCCAGCCGCAGCGTGCGCAGCCCGGGCCACGCGCTTCGAGCACGCGGCGCTCGCCGGCGATCACCGCGCCGAGGTAGGTGGTGCGCTGGCCGAGGCTGTTGGTGAGTACGGTGCGGCCGCGCGCGGGATATTCGAGGCGCACGTCCTCGGGGCCGCTCTCGCCGGCTGCCGGCAGGGCTCCCCTCACCGAGCGGATGCCGCGCCCGGTCGCGTCGTAGGCGTAGCTGGCGATGCGCTCGGGAATGGGCGGGCCCTCGGGCTGGCGGGCGAGCACGCTGATCCCGGTGAGCGCGATCGGGTGGCGCGGGTCCTCGTAGTGGTATTCGCGGGCGGCCGCCCCGCCGGTCTTCGAATTCGGCGGGCCGGGATAGTCAACTCGGACCAGTCGAGCGGCGGCGGTCCTGGGCGAAGAGGTCTTTCGAGCGCTCGCGCCGCGCTGCGGGGGCTGGATACGATCGGACGAGCTCCGGCGTTCGGGCGCGCGGATGGAAGGTCCAGGGCGCTTGCCCGCGTCTGTCCGCGTCGGAAGCACGGTGGGCTCCTGCCGATAAGAGAAGCGCCCGAGCGGGCTGTCGATGTAGGCGATGCCGTCGACTCCGCTGCCTGGCGGGTGGTAGTGCAGCTGCAGGCTGCGGCCCTGCGGATCGGTCACCTGGAGCAGGCGACCGGCGGAGTCGTGGCGCAGCGAGACGAACTCGCCGCTCGGGACCAGGATCTGCACGAGTCGGCCGGCACGGTCGAAAAGCAGGCTGCGGCCGTCGGGCCAGCGCCAGAGGTAGTCGTCGCCGCCGCCGGCGCGGGGCCGGATCAGGATCTCGCCGCGGCCCGGATCGCGACTGGCGCAGCGCTGCGGCACCCCGGCGCGGCGGGGGAAGATCACCCGCGCGCCATCGGCCTGGGTGATCTCGAGCCGATCGTCGCGGATGTGCAGGCGGGTCTCGTAGGAGAGTCGCCATCCGGTGCCGAGCGCACCGACATCGCCCAGTCGGGCACGTCGGCTGTTGTACTGGCGGACGATCTCGAGTCCGAGCACGCCCGGCAGCGCCGGCAGGTCGACTTCCTGCTGGTACTTGTTGCCTGAGAGCACATCGATCGGGTTGCCCGCGCCCACGTCCTGGCCGGTGGCCGAGCCCTGGCTGGCCGGACCGCTGGCGCTGCCGCAGGGGTTGCCGGCGTTGTTGGCGACGCATTGCCCCGCACCCGTGCTTTCCGGGGCGGCGCTCTCGTCCTGCGCCGGGTCGGGGGCACAGCTCATGGTGATCCCGCAACCGCTCGTCTGGATGTCGCCCGCGCCGAGGGATGAGGGCGTGTCGAGTGCGCGCGCAGGTGGCGTGGCGAGGACGAGGGCTGCGAGCAGGGCGGTACCGAACGACCGTGCCGGGGCCCGCCCGAGACCCCCGCGCATCCGGCTCGAGGGCTGTCGCCGCGCGGGTGCGGTGCGGCCGTCGACCGTCGGCGGGTGGCAGGACGGGTGAGCAGGTGCCAGGGTCAGCATTCGGGTTCCTCCTCGGTGTCCTCCGCGTCCTCGGTTTCGTCCTCGCCGTCTTCCGCGGGATCGGGCTCGCCTTCGTCCTGGGGGCCGGAGCCGTCTTCCGTCGGCCCGTCACCCTCCGTGTTCGTGACCGGCGTCTCCGTTGTGGCGCCATCGTCCGCGGTCCCGGGCGTGCACAGCGGATCCCCGGGCGGGCACTCCGGCAGCGGCACGGGGGCGGGGGGCTGCGCTTGTCCCGCTTCGCGCGCACGTGGCTGGATCGCTTCGTTCTCGACCGCGTCGGATTGCATCCGCAGCGTGACCTGGCTTACGAGTGGGATCCGGCCGGCCTCGACCAGGCCGCGGCGGAAGGCGTCTTCGTCTCCAGGGTCGAGCGTGCGCAGGGCCCAGGTGAAGAAGCGCCCGGCGAGCGGAACCTGCTTGTCCGGCGGCAGTCCCCAGGTCACCCGCAGCTTGAGCAGGTTGGCGTCGGCGAGGGACTGGCCCGAGCGGTTGCTCGCCGGGTTGGCGTTGCAGTTCGCCCGGTCGGCCGGACAGACGAGCACCCCGAGCTGGGCGGAGGGAATGACCCGAGCCGCGGTTTGCAGCCGGCGTGCGGCCGCCGGGCTGTGATAGTCGTCGAAGCTCTCGCGGGTGGGCGAAATCACCTCGATGCGCAAGGCGGTGGCCAGGTCGGCTTGCGCAGCGGCGAACGAGGTGGCGAGCTCGGCCATGTCGCGACCGCCACCGTAGTAGGCGGTCATCGAGCGCGCGAAGGCCAGGCGCATGCTGGCCAGCCTGGCGTGGGCGATGCTCCCGGCGCGCGCGGCTTCGAAGCTCGCGTAGTTGACGATGCTTCGGGCGTGGTAGGCGAGCCCGGTCTGCAGCATCGCCAGGGTGAGCGCGAGCATGGCGGGGGCGACGATCACGAACTCGGCCGCGCTCGCGCCCCGCTGGCGACCGCGGGCCCGGTTCGGGGTCGGTATCCCGGACGGGCGGCTCATGGGCCTGTCACGGCAGACAAGGTGGTGGCGGCGAGGATACTCGTGCCGGGAGCGAGTCCTTCACGCCTCGCGGCGCCTGGCGCCATCTCGAGCACGGCCGCGGCACCGCGACAGCGTGCGGCACGCCAGGGGCCGAGCGCCTCGCAGACCGAGAGGACGCTGCCCTGCGGGTCGATGAACACCACATCGATCGCGAAACGCATGCCGAAGGTGTGAATCGCGGAGCACGGCTGGATCAGCAAGGCCTCGTCTGCGGCGATGGAGGTCCGCCCGAGGAGGCCGCGGGCGCGCTGCAGGAAACCGCGGGCGACGTGCACGCGCATGCTCACAGCCCCATGGTCATGAACTTCACCGCGATCGGGAAGCCGAGCACGATGAAGGTGCAGGGAAAGATGCAGGCGATCAGCGGCAGCAACATCCTCACCGGCGCCTCCATCGCCGCCTTCTCGGCGCGGGCGAAGCGCTCCGCGCGACGTTGTTCACCCTGCGCGCGCAGCATGGGACCGAGGCTCATGCCCATGTTCTCCGCCTGGATCACCGTGGACACGAGGTTCGCGATCGCCGGCTCGCCGACCCGTTCGGCGAAGCCGCGCAACGCGTCGGCGCGGGACTTGCCGGCGCGCACGTCGCGCAGGACCCGACGCAGCTCGTCGCCGAGCGGCCCGGTCGGACCCTTCGCCGCAGCCTGCTGCAGCGCGCCGGTCAGGTTGAGGCCGGCCTCGACGCAGAGGGTGATGAGATCGAGAACGAAGGGCAACTGCTTGAGCATCAGGCGGCGGCGGGACCGGATGCGATCGTCCATCCAGGACCAGGCGATCAGGGTGCCGGCGACTGCGCCCGCCAGTGCGGGAAGCGCAGGGGGCAGCCGCCATGCGCTGGCGACCGCGAGGCCGATGGCGACTCCGCAGAGTGCGACTGCGAGCCGGTGTGCGAGCAGCTGCGCAGGGGAGATCGTGTAGTCGAGTCCGGCGAGACGCAGGCGTGCGGCCAGTCGTGCCTGAATCGGCGGCGGCAGCAGTGGTGCGACCAGGTGCGCGATCCAGCGCGTCGGCCACCACAGCATGCGCACGAAGCGCGGAGGGGCGTCGAGCCAGGTGCGGTCTTCGGGCTGGACGCTGGCGACGCTGCGCGCGAGCGCGGCGATGATGCCGGCGCTGCCGAGTCCGGCGAGAAGCGCCACTGCGGCGATCACGCTGCGGTGGTCGTGCGGGAACCAGTGGTCGAGGTTCATACGTCGATCGCCACGATGCGCCGGATCAGCAGTACGCCCAGGACTTCGAGCGTGGCGAGCACCGCGAGGGTCGCCCAGCCTGGAGGTGAGTGCCAAAGGAACTCCATCGCCTCCGGCTCCATGCGGTCGAGCACCAGCAGCAGAGCGAGCGGCAGCATGCCGACCACCACCGCCTGCAGCTTGCCCTGGGCGGTGAGCGCGCCAATCTTGCCCTCCATCGCCAGTTGGCTGCGCACCGTCAGTGCGGCGCGCTCGAGCGCTTCGGCGAGGCTGCCGCCGGTCTCGTTGGCGATCCGCATCGCGGCGACGACCAGGGTCAGCGAGGGCAGGCGGACGCGTTCCGCAAGGTGGTCGAGCGCTTCGTCGAGCGGAATGCCGAGGCGGTGTTCGCGCAGGGTGAGGTCGAACTCCTGGGCAATCGGTGGCCGCCCCTCGCGCACGAGCTGCTGCAGAGCCACCGTCATCGATACCCCCGAGCGCAGGCCGCCCGCGATGACCTGCAGCGCATCGGGCAGTTGTTGTTCGATCAGGGCACGCCGGCGCCGGCGCAACAGTCCGAACGCGAAGCGCGGCAGCAGCGCCAGGGCGAAGGCTGCGGCGGATGCGAACAGCGGTTCTCCGCTCGCGAGCCAGGTGCCGATGCCTCCCACGGTGACTGCGAGCAGGTTGAGCACGAAGAGCCGCGCGGGGTCCATGAACAGGAAGAGCTCTTCGAGCTGCAGATGGGCCTCGGCGGTGAAGCGCTCGTGGTAGCGCGCGAGCGCGTTGCTGGCGATCCGGATCGCCGACCAGGCCAGCAACGCTGCGGCGAGACCGAAGGCGAGCGTGGCCAGCAAGACGCCCTGCGACGACATCGTTGCGTTCATGGGCGTCTCCGGTCGAACAGGTGCAGGTCGAGTGCCACGCCCTGGCGGCGCAAGTCGTCGTAGAAGCCCGGTACCGCATCGCAGCCGGTGAAATGGCCGCCCGTCGGATCGGGCGCGCCCGAGTCGGTGCCGCGGCGTTCGAAGCGGAACAGCTCCTGCAACTGGATCCGTCCGCCCTCCATGCCGGTGAGTTCGGTGATGCTGGTGACCCGGCGAGCGCCGCAGGCGAAGCGGGTCTGCTGCACGATGATGTCCACCGCGCTGGCGATCTGCTCGCGGATTGCCGCGAGTGGAAGATCCATGCCCGCCATCAGGACGAGGGTTTCCAGGCGGGCGAGCGCATCGCGCGGGCTGTTCGCGTGCAGCGTCGTCAGCGAGCCCTCGTGGCCGGTGTTCATCGCCTGCAGCATGTCGAGCGCTTCGCCGCCGCGGCACTCGCCCACCACGATACGGTCGGGGCGCATGCGCAGTGCGTTGCGCACGAGGTCGCGGATGCTGATCGCGCCGCGGCCTTCCAGGTTGGCCGGGCGTGCCTCCAGGCTCACCAGGTGGCTGTGGCGCAGGCGCAGTTCGGCCGCATCCTCGATGGTGATGATGCGTTCGCCGTCGGGGATGAAGTTCGACAGCAGGTTGAGGAAGGTCGTCTTGCCGGAGCCGGTGCCGCCGGAAACCACGATGTTGCGCCGCTGCTCGACACAGACGCGGAGGAATGCCGCCATGTCGTGGGAGAGCGAGCCGAGGCGGGCGAGGTCCTCGACCTCGAGCGCGCGGCGCGCGAACTTGCGGATGGTGAGCGTCGGTCCCTTGAGGGCGAGCGGCGGGATGATCGCATTGACGCGCGAGCCGTCGCGCAGGCGGGCGTCCACCATCGGCGAGGATTCGTCGATGCGGCGTCCGAGTGGCGCGACGATGCGCTCGATGACGCCGAGTACGGCGCGGTCGCTGGTGAAGGTCGTGGGGTGCGGGCCGATCCGTCCGCCGCGTTCGACGAAGATCTGGTCGAAGCGATTGACCATGATCTCGCTCACCGCCTCGTCGGCCAGCAGGGCTTCGAGCGGCCCTAGGCCGATCGCCTCGTCGAGGACCTCGCGGCACAGCTGCTCGCGGTCGAGCCCGGTCGGCAGTGCGGCCTCGCCAGCGATGATCTCGCGCACGAGCGTCGTGGTCTCGCTGCGCAACTCGTCGTCCGACATCCGGTTGAGGTCGCGCCGGCGCAGGTCGATGGTATCGAGGAGACGCTCGTGGATGCGCTTTCGCCAAACGAAGCCGGCGTTCGGTGCGCCAGCCGACGGCCGTGTTTCGGCAACCGGACCGACGGGAGGCTCGTGTGCAGGTGCGATCGTCCCCGCCCCCGTGTCCGCGGTCGCGGGTGCGGTGGCAGGAGGTGTCGTGGTCGGCTTGCGCGGGTTGCGGAAGAACATGCCGGTCTCCGGTCAGTTGCCGCCGTAGAGGTCGTTCCAGGTGCGATCCGCGGGTTCGCGCGCGATCGGTTCGGGCTCAGGCTCGGGAGCGAGCGCCTGTTCTGCGCGCTGTTCGAGTATCTGCGCGCGCGGGTCGAGCAGGCCTTCTCCCGGTTCGAGAAGCCAGGGAGTGACGAACACGACGAGTTCGCTCTCGCGGTTGTTGAAGCGCCTCGAGCGGAAGAGGCTACCGAGGACCGGGACGTCGCCCAGGTGCGGGATGGCGTTCTCGTCGCTCTGCTGTTCGCGCTGCAGGACGCCGGAGAGGACCAGGGTCTCGCCGTTACGCAGGTTGAACTCGGTCTCGGTACGGCGTGAAAGCAGGCCGGGCACGCCCTGTGCGGCGACGCTGCGGTCGAGGGAGCTGACCTCGGTGCGGATACGCGCGCGGATGGTGCCGGCGGCGTCTGCGATCGGTTCGAGGATGTTCAGGCGGATGCCGTACTCCTTGAACGTCACGCTGGGTGTGCCGGTGGCGGAGGCGACGGGAACCGGAATCTCGCCGCCGGCGAGGAAGCTCGCCTCGCCACGGTTGCGTGCGGAGAGGCGTGGGGAGGCCAGGATGACCGCGTCACCCTTCTGCGCGAGCAGGTTGAGGCGGCCGAAGAAGCTGCCCACCAAGGCGACATTGGCGGCGAAGGGCGAGACGCGGCTGGCTGCGATCTCCACTTCCGAGCGCTGCTCGCCCGTTCCGAGCGTGCGTGTCACCGTGCTCCCGGTGCGGTTGTCGTGATAGAGGTCGCCGATCACCCCGATGCCGAGCAGCGGCTTGCCCTGGGTGGTCCAGTCGATGCCGAGGTCGCGCAGGCCGCTGCGGCTGATCTCCACGAAGCGCACGTCGAAGGCGAACATGCGGTCCAGCCCGACGCGGCTGGTGAAGTCGATGAGTTGCGGAAAGCGCTTGGCGAGCTCGGCCACCTTGTCGCGCTCGGCGTCGCTCAGGCCCTCGCCCTCGATCACCACGTTGTCGCCGATGCTGCGGGTGCGCAGCCGGGGGACATCGTGCAGGAAGCCCTGCAGGTCGCGCGCGATGCGTGCGGTGTCGGTCTGGCGGACGGTGATCTTGACGCGCTGGCTGCGGCCTGACCGGGTCCATACCTGCAGCATGGTGTCGCCCGGGCCGTTGGCGATCAGCAGGATCTCGCGGTCGTCGAGTACCGCTGCGGAGAGCACCTTGGCGTCGCCGACCGCGAGGCGCTGCGCATCGCGCTGGGGCAGAACCCGGGTCTCGCCGGCGAACATCTGGATCTCCTGGATCACCGGAAGTACGGCCCGGCCGCCTTCGATGGGCGCGGTCGGCTGCAGCGGGGCGGGCGGCGCGGGCAGGGCAAGGCCCGGAGCGCCCAGGAGCAGGAGGGCGCACAGGAGCGGCCGGTGGCGGCTGGGCGGGCGGATCGGGTCAGTCCGGGTCATGGGCAGGCTGGGCTCGCGGGGCGGGGCGGGAAAGGGGTGAAGCGGCGGGGACCAGCGCGGGGTTCTCGATGCCGCCGTAGATGACCGGTACGCCTGTGTCACGTGGCGGCGGTGCCAGGCCGAGCAGGGCGAGGGCGTCGGTACGCTGCAGGGAAGCCGGGCGCGTGTCCTGCGGGTGACGGAGCACCGCGGTCAGGCGGGCGAGTGCGCGTGCGGCGACGAGTCGGGTCGCCTCCTCTTCGGAGAGGTCCAGCGTCACGGTGCCGAAGCTGTTGCCCAGTCCGTCGCCCAAGACACTGTCCTCGTCGGACCGGGTACGACTCCCGGTCGCGAGCACACGCACGCCTTGCAGCAGGGGGAGGGTGAGGTGATGGTTGTCGCGTTGGACGGTCGCGAGCAGGTCGATCCGATCGCCCGGGCGCAGCAGGCCGGACAGTGAGCTCGTCTCGTCGACCGGGATCGTTGTCGCGCGGCGGCCGGGGGCGAGCTGTGCGGAGAGTGCCGCGGGCTGCCGCTCCTCGAGCTGGGACCAGACCAGCGGCTCTCCGCCGCGTGCCGGCAGGGCGAGTACCGACCCCGCGGCCCGCTCGAACTGTTCCGGGGTGATCGCGCTCGAGTGCAGCCATTCGATTGGTACCTCGCGCACGGCGACCAGCTCGTGGGAGAGTGGCGTCCCCACCGCGAGGTCGGTCTTGGCGACCACCGCGCGGCCCATCTGCCCGTGCTGGCGCTGTTCGATCTCGGAGGCGCGCTCCTCGAGATAGCGCGCGGCAAGCCAGGCGGCACCCAGGCCGAAGAGCGCGGCAACGGCGAGGATCAACAGGTTGCGCGGGATTGTCCTGGGCATGGGCGGATCACACCGGGAGTGAAATGCTGGTGAGAAAGCGCGCGAAACCCGTGGCCACGGACTCGGCGAGGAAGACGACGAGTGGCTGCCCGTCGACGGCCGGGAGGGCGAAGACGCCCAGCACGATGGCGAGGATCACGAGATGCTCGGTCATCGCCTGACCGGAGGGCATTCGTATTCGCTTCATGGCCGGCCTTGGGCGATGAGTTCGACCATGTGCAGCGTGACGGTGGTCGCGCCGCCGCGGGCGACGATGGTCGCGACCGCCTCGCGGCCGTGGGCCCCGAACCACAGGCCGATGCCGTCCAGGCCGGATCGGCTGACCGGCACGCGACGCTCCAGCGCCAGGCCCCGGACCGACAGTTCGCGCACCAGGCGGGCCGCAGCCCAGGACGGGGACGATTCGTCGTGCCACACCAGGATGCGGGCGTGCCGGCCGGGGTCGTTCATCTCGATGTCGGTGCTGAGCAGGCTGCCCCTTGGAAGCCACGGAAGCGCAGAGGACGGCGCAGCCGCAGGCGAGAGGTCGGACTCGGACAGGGTACCTTCGGTGCAGGAGATCGGGCTCGAAGGGCACGGACGCAGGCGCACCGTCCGCAAGGCGGTGGAATGCGTCCACGAGAGGACTTCCCAGCCGTCGATCCGAGATGCGACAGGTGTGCCCTCCAGTGCAGCCCGGTAGAAGGCGCGGACGGTGGCTGCCGAAGCTTCGGCCTCGAACTGGCGGATGCGGGTCGGTACGCCGTGAATGCGGGCGTCGTCGAGCACAGGGGTGATGCTGGCGCCGGCAAAGGGGGGCAGCGGCTCGGGCAATGCGGCGCGGACACCGGAGCAGGCGAGCAGGGTGGCCACGATCCAGGCGTGCCGGAGTGCGGTGCGGCCTCGACCTCCGGCGCCGGGCCGCAGCTCGGAGGTGGCGTGCGCGTGCTGCGAAGTGCGGCATGTGGGCATGGTCAGCACCCCTGTTCGAGGCGATCGCAGGGCAGGATCTCGGCGTCGATACGCCCGACCTTGATTGCCCGATCGAGCACCAGCGGGGGCAGGATCCGCCCTACGGTGCTGCCGATGAGCGCGAGCGGCTGGATCGGATAGGCGAGCGGGCCGGCCCGTTCGATCCGGCGGGCGTAGTCGACCGATCCGGCGGCCGACCAGGTGTGGCCGAGCAGGATCTGGTGCCGGCTGATCGCGAGCCCGAGGTTCTCGAAGGGCGGCAGGCCGGGAATGTCGCGCGGGGTCACGCGGATCGTGCCGGCGTGTTCGTTGCCCGTGGGCAGGTCCAGTCCGCGGGGGCCGGCAAGCAGGGCGACAGCCGGGGTGCTGTCTTCGCGTGCCGCGAGCTCGACTGCGATCCGGCTTGCCGGGTCGTCGAGCAGGTGATGGCCGCGATGATCGGTCCACAGAGGGTTGGGCGCATGCGCGGTCGCGGAGGCCTCGCCCGAGCGGCTCAGGATCGGTGCCTGGGGCAGGCTGAAGAAGCGTTGGCGCACCTCGCTGGCGAGTGTCCCTGCACCGGGGGTCGGTCGGGCAGGGCCCTGGATCGCAGTCTCGAAGGCGACGTACCGCGCCGCCTGCTCGGTTGCGTGGGTGAGGTCGAGGTACTTCCCGAGCAGTGGCAGGCTCAGGAAGAGCGG
This sequence comes from Thauera sp., assembly GCA_016790365.1. GTDB lineage: Bacteria > Pseudomonadota > Gammaproteobacteria > Burkholderiales > Rhodocyclaceae > Thauera. The sequence continues at coordinate 42,140 of JAEUNQ010000359.1, forward strand.
CACGAGGACCAGCGCGAGCACGAGAAACTCGGTCGTCGACTGTCCGCTCGCCGCGTCGCGTTCGGGCATGGGGTGACGGTGGGTGGTCATGGGAGCACCATTCCGTCCTGTTGGGCGGCGGCCCAGCCGCGGTCGACCGCTGTGACGGCGGTCAGACGCGCATGCCAGTAGGGGCTGTAGAGGCTGGCTCGCTCGGCCTTGCGGTCGCTGCGCGGGGCAGGACGCTCGAAGAAGACCTCGGCACGTGCCATCGCGGCAAGTTGGCCACCGGGCGCATCGGCTTCGAACATGCGCAGCGCTCCGTTCGGCTGCACGCTGCCGGTTCCCCCGGAGCTTCGCATCCTGTCCCTTGCCTTGGCGACGCGGACGGTGACTCCCGAGCGCTGATCCGCGGCAGGGGAGAGCTCGCGCAACTCGCGCGTCTCGGGCAGGCCGCCGAAGCGCGTGGTGGCTTTGCCCGTCGTCGCCAGCGAGGGCTCGGCGAGGTGCAGGGTGGTGAGTGGATTGCTCGCGTAGGTGTTGCCATGATGGCCGCGCCCGGCCTCGGTTTCCGCCTCGTGCGCGGCGCTCGCACCGGCCCAGGCGAGGGGGGTGCGACGCCAGCGCCAGCGCCAGCGTTTCATGCGCTGGCCTTCATGTTCCAGGGTGTCGAGCGCACGCCACTCGTCGTAGCCGATCAGCTCGGTGCCCCCACGGCGCTTGAGTTCGACCTTGCGCTGCAGGGGTGGCAGGTTCAGGCCACGGATCGACCATACCCGCTCCCGGGTGAATGCGTCGCGCGAGCGCAGCGTGACGTCGGCGACCCGCCCGCGTTCGTCGCCCTGCGGAGAGTCCTTCGCCATGGCGCGGGTGAGGCGGCGGAAGTCATGGCTGATCGGGTTCACCGCCGCCAGCATGTCGGGGTCGATCCGATGAACGAGCTTGTTCGCAAGACCCGTCTGGGTGATGCCGGTGTCCAGGCTCGCATGCATGATCTGCTGCGAGGCTGCCAGCGTGCCTGCCACGGCGTCGTGGGTGGTGGTGATCGCACCGAGGGCGGCATCCAGGCTCTCGACGATTGCCCGCAGCGAACCTCCGCTCCCGACGGCCAGGTAGGCCGTGCCGTTCACCCCGGCGAGCAGTTGCAGCAGGCGCAGGTATTCACCGGGCTTGTAAAGCCAGCTGGATGCGACCTGGTTCAGGGTCGGCGAGTTTTCGACGGCGGTCTCGAAGTAGTGCATCCACGAGATCAGGCTGATCGCCTGCGCGACCGCGACTTCGTTGGCGACGATCGCCCGGTTGGTGTACGCGTCGTAGTTGAGCGCACGCGCCTCGACTGTGGCCACGCTCCACGCGACTGCGTCGGCGGCATTCGTGAGGCGCATCTTTTCGTCCGTCGTCCTGCCGGTGTTGAACATCAGCAGCAGGACGGCCGCGGTGGCGAAGAGGAAGAAGAGCCCGAGCACCAGAGCCTGGCCGCAGTTCCGGTCGGCCCTTCGCGTCGGTCTTGCGGCGAGGGGGTGCGGTACCGAAGCCATGAGCATGGGCTCGCAGTGGCTGGAGGGGAGCGTCAGCGGCCCGCGTTGCCGGTATAGGTGTCGAGCGTACGTGCGGTGTTGGCCTCGGTCGCCGCCTTGCCGGCCGCGGTCTGCGCGGCGCTCTTGGCCGTTCCGCCATCCTTCCCGGCGATCTCGGTGGCGATCGCGGCGGTCTGGTTTCGCACCGTCTGTCCGAAGTATTGATACACCGCGATCGCACCCACCGCGATCAGCGCCACGATGATGATGTACTCGGTCATGCCTTGACCGCGCTGCCGTTCGACTCCGCTGCCTGCCGCCATGATCGCCTCCTCAGGAGTGATGATGAAACCATAATGACAAACGGAAAATGCGTAGTCAATATGTAAATAGGATTATCTGTTCTCCTCCTCGGATGGCGTAAACGCGGAAGCCCGCTGCAGGTCGTGCAGCGGGCTTCCGGCAGGCAATTCGTCCAGCGCGGGTTCAGCGCGCGATCGGCTTGTAGCGGATGCGCTTGGGTTTGGCGCCTTCGTCGCCCAGGCGCTTACGCTTGTCCTCTTCGTATTCCTGGTAGTTGCCCTCGAAGAAGAACCACTGCGAGTCGCCCTCGGCCGCGAGGATGTGGGTGCAGATGCGGTCGAGGAACCAGCGGTCGTGCGAGATCACCAGCGCGCAGCCGGCGAATTCCAGCAGCGCGTCTTCGAGCGCGCGCAGGGTCTCGACGTCGAGGTCGTTGGACGGTTCGTCGAGCAGCAGCACGTTGCCGCCCTGGATCAGCGTCTTGGCCAGGTGGAGCCGCCCGCGCTCGCCGCCCGACAGGTTGCCGACGATCTTCTGCTGGTCGCCGCCCTTGAAGTTGAAGCGACCGATGTAGGCGCGGCTGGGCATTTCGAAGCGGCCCACGGTGAGGATGTCGGCGCCCTCCGAGATCGCTTCGAACACCGTCTTGTCGTTGGCGAGGCCCTCGCGGGTCTGGTCGACCGCGGCGATCTTCACCGTGGCGCCGATCTCGACCGTGCCCGAGTCTGGCTTGTCGCGGCCCTCGATCATCTTGAACAGCGTCGATTTACCCGCGCCGTTGGGGCCGATGATGCCGACGATGGCGCCCGCCGGGATGGCGAAGCTGACATTGTCCATCAGCAGCTTGTCGCCGAAGGCCTTGCTGACGCCGTGGAACTCGATGACCTTGTCGCCGAGGCGCTCGCCGGGCGGGATGAAGATCTCCTGGGTCTCGTTGCGGCGCTGGTATTCGACGCTCGCCATCTCCTCGTAGCGGGCCAGGCGGGCCTT
>JAEUNQ010000026.1 GCA_016790365.1 Thauera sp.
TCGCCGCCGATGAGCGCGCAGCCGGCGAGCTCGCAGCCGCGGGCGATGCCCTGGACCACGTCGGCGGCGGTGTCGACGTCGAGCTTGCCGCAGGCGAAGTAGTCGAGGAAGAACAGCGGCTCGGCGCCCTGCACCAGGATGTCGTTCACGCTCATCGCCACCAGGTCCTGGCCGACGGTGTCGTGCTTGTTGAGCTGGAAAGCGAGCTTGAGCTTGGTGCCGACGCCGTCGGTGCCGGACACCAGCACCGGCTCCTTGTACTTCTTCGAGAGCTCGAAGAGCGCGCCGAAGCCGCCGATGCCGCCCAGCACCTCGGGGCGCATGGTGCGCTTGGCGAAGGGCTTGATGCGCTCGACGAGGGCGTCGCCCGCTTCGATGTCCACGCCGGCGTCGCGGTAGGAAAGGGAGGGCTGGGGATCCAGCGGTTCGGGGTGATGGTCGGCCAAGATCGTTCCTTCGAGCTCGCAGGCTGCCGGGCCTCGCCGCATGCCCGGTGGAACCGAGCTTGAGGCCGCAACGCCAAGTGGCTACATTTACGTGTTCCGCGGGCGGCTCTCGCCCGCGCCAAGCCCGCGATTTTACTTTAAATGAAGCCTCCCCGCGTCGATCGCCTGCAAACCGTCGCCTGGACCGCGACCGGCGCGGCCCTCATCGCCCTGCTCTGGCTGCTCGGGCCCATCCTCACCCCCTTCGTGGTGGGTGCGGTGTTCGCCTACATCTGCGATCCGGCGGTCAACTGGATGGTCGCGCGCCGCGTGCCGCGGCCGCTCGCGGTGCTGCTGGTGATCTGCGCGCTCGGCCTGCTGCTGATCGCGCTCGCGCTGATCCTGGTGCCGATGGTGTATCGCGAGGGGGTTTTGCTGGTGCGCCGCATGCCCGAACTGGTGCAGATGTTCAACCTCAACATCGCCCCGCTGCTCGAGGCCCGGCTCGGCGTGGACGTCCGCCTCGACGCTGCGCAGTTCCAGCAGCTCGTCGCCGACAACTGGACGAGCGCGCAGGAGCTGGTGCCGGTGGTGCTCGGACACCTGAAGACCGGCGGGATGGCGGTGCTGGCCTTCGCCGCCAACGTCCTGCTGATCCCGCTGGTGATGTTCTACCTGCTGCAGGAGTGGCCGCGCATCCTCGACGAGCTCGAGCGCATCGTGCCGCGGCCCTGGGTGGACGCCACCACCCGCATCCTCGCCGAGATCGACTCGGTGATGTCCGAGTTCCTGCGCGGCCAGCTGTCGGTGATGCTGCTGCTGGCGGTGTTCTACAGCGCCGGGCTGTGGCTGGCCGGGCTCAACTTCTGGTTGCCGGTGGGCGTGCTCACCGGCCTGCTGGTGTTCATCCCCTACGTCGGTTTCGGCGGCGGGCTGGTCCTTGCGATCATCGCCGCGCTGCTGCAGGCGCAGGGCTGGCCGCCGCTGGTCGGCGTCGCGATCGTGTATGCGCTCGGCCAGGTGGTCGAGAGCTTCGTGCTCACGCCCTACCTGGTGGGCGAGCGCATCGGCCTGCACCCGCTCGCGGTGATCTTCGCGCTGATGGCCTTCGGCCAGCTCTTCGGCTTCGTCGGCGTGCTGGTCGCGCTGCCGGTAAGCGCCGCGCTCCTGGTCGGCCTGCGCGAGGTACGCACGGCCTGGTTCGCCAGTCCGGTGTATCTCGGCACGCAGCCGCGGCCGATCATCGCGAGCGAGCTCGAGCGCCCATGAAGCAGCTCGTCCTCGACATCCGCCCCGACGCCCCGCCCACGCTCGAGAACTTCGTCGCCGGTGCCAACGCCGAGCTGGTCGCCACCGTCTCGCTGCTCGCTTCGCCCGCCACCGCGGCGCAGCTGCCCGCGCGCCACATCTACCTGTGGGGCACGCCGGGCAGCGGACGCAGCCACCTGCTGCGCGCCGCAGCCGACGCCGCGCGCGCCTCCGGCCGGCCGGCCCACCTGCTGGCCGCCGCGACCGTCGAGGACGACCTGCCCGAGACCCCGGGTGCGCTGCTCGCGATCGACGACGTCGACCAGCTCGGCGCCGCCGCGCAGGTCGCGCTCTTCAACGCCTTCAACCGCGCCCGCGGCAACGGCCAGTCGCTGCTGCTGTGCGGCCCCGCCGCCCCGCTCGGCCTGGCGCTGCGCGAGGACTTGCGCACCCGCATCGGCCAGAGCCTGATCTACGAGGTGCAGCCGCTCGACGACGAGGCACGCGCCGAGATCCTCGCCACCCTGGCGGCGCGGCGCGGCCTGCGCCTGGCCGACGAGGTGGTCGACTTCCTGCTGCGCCATGGCCGCCGCGAACTCTCCAGCCTGCGCGAGGTGCTCGATGCGCTCGACCGCGCCTCGCTCGAGCACAAGCGCCCGATCACCCTGCCGCTGCTGCGCGACATGATCCAGCAGGGACTGGAAATCTGACCCCGTCGGGCGCCGTGCGGTGCGCGCCCCGCCTTGCCCGAATCCTCATCCACCCGATCCATCCTGCGGAGCCCGAACGTGAATCTCGTCCTCTTCGACCTCGACAACACCCTGCTCGCCGGCGACTCCGACTTCGCCTGGGCGCAGTTCCTCATCGACAAGGGCGTGCTCGACCGCGAAGTGCAGGAGGCGAAGAACATCGAGTTCTACGAGCACTACAAGGCGGGCACGCTCGACATCTTCGCCTTCCTGGACTTCCAACTCGCCCCCCTCGCCCGCCACCCGCGCGAACAGCTCGACGCCTGGCACAGCGAGTTCATGACGCGATCGATCCGCCCGATGATCACCCCCAAGGCGCGCACACTGGTGCGCGAGCACCTCGACAGCGGCGCCCTGGTCGCGGTGGTCACCGCCACCAACGCCTTCGTCACCGGCCCGATCGTGCGCGAGTTCGGCATCCCGCACGTGGTGGCGACCATCCCCGCGCAGCAGGACGGCGCCTTCACCGGCAAGCCGCGCGGCACGCCGGCCTTCAAGGCGGGCAAGATCGAGCGCGTCGACGCCTGGCTGGAGTCGCTCGGCCTGCATCTCGGCAGCTTCGAGCACAGCTGGTTCTACAGCGACTCGCACAACGACCTGCCGCTGATGCAGCGCGTCACCGACCCGGTCGCGGTCGACCCCGACGACACCCTGCGCGCCCACGCCGAGTCGGCCGGCTGGCCGGTGATCTCGCTGCGCTGAACATTCAAGACGCCCGCGGGTTTCGTCACCCACGTCGCCGGAGGAACCGCCGCATTCGCGGCTTGCGCCGCTCCGACAGGGAGCCGGCGAGCGCCGCGGCTCGCGTAGGAGCGCCGCAAGGCGCGAAGGCGGCTGCGGGATTCGTCACCCAGGCCTGTTGCACGGCCGCCGCGTGCGTGCAGCGTGCGGACGACTCGATCGGTTATCATTGCGCGCTTATGCAAGCACGACTCCTTTCCCGATGATCCGCAAGCTGCTGCGCAAGGTCTTCAAGCGCCCGGCGCCCACCGCTCGCTCCGAACCCGCCCTGATTCCGGTCGAACGCCACGGCATCCGCCGCGAGCAGTTGTCGCCGGCCGCGCGCAAGGTGTGCGCGGTGTTGCAGGAGAAGGGCTTCAAGGCCTTCGTCGTGGGGGGCGCGGTGCGCGACCTCCTGATCGGCCAGCCGCCCAAGGACTACGACGTCGCCACCAGCGCCACGCCCGAGGAGGTGCGCGCCGCCTTCCGCCGCTCGCGCATCATCGGTCGCCGCTTCAAGATCGTGCACGTGATGAGCGGTCCGGAGACGATCGAGGTCTCCACCTTCCGCGCCAGCCAGGACGCCGAGAGCGCCGACACCGACGAGCACGGCCGCGTGCTGCGCGACAACGTCTTCGGCAACCAGCAGGAAGACGCCACTCGGCGCGACTTCACGGTCAACGCGCTGTACTTCGACCCCGGCACCGAGACCATCGTCGACTACCACCATGGCGTCGCCGACATCCAGCAGAAGACGCTGCGCATGATCGGCGATCCGCGCACGCGCTACCGCGAGGACCCGGTACGCATGCTGCGTGCGGTACGACTGGCGGCCAAGCTCGGCCTGACCATCGACCCCGCGGCACGCCAGCCGATCCGCGAGATGGGACCGCTGCTCGAGAACGTGCCCGCGGCGCGGCTCTTCGACGAGATGCTGAAGCTGCTGTTCTCCGGCCACTCGCTGAAGTGCCTGCAGCAGCTGCGCGGAGAAGGCCTTCATCACGGCCTGCTGCCGCTGCTGGACGTGATCCTCGAGCAGCCGATGGGCGAGCGCTTCGTCACCCTGGCGCTGGAGAACACCGACGAGCGCGTGCGCCAGGACAAGTCCGTGTCGCCCGGCTTCCTGTTCTCCACCCTGCTCTGGCACGAGGTGCTGAAGACCTGGGAGAACAAGAAAGCCACCGGCGACCACAGCCAACCGGCGCTCTTCGAGGCGATGGACGAGGTGCTCGACGCGCAGGCCGGCAAGCTCGCCATCACGCGACGCATCGCCGGCGACATCAAGGACATCTGGGCGCTGCAGCCGCGCTTCGACAAGCGCGCCGGCAAGGCGCCCTACCGCGTCATCGAGCAGCCGCGCTACCGCGCCGGCTGGGACTTCCTGCGCCTGCGCGCACAGGCCGGCGAGATCCCGATGGAGATCGTCGACTGGTGGGACGACTTCGCCCACGCCGGCCCCGACGAACGCGAGGCGCTGCTGCGCCAGGCGCCGCCCGACGCCGCCCCGGCGGCGAAGAAGCGCCGTCGGCGCAAGCGCAAGCCGGCCGGCGAGAACGCCACGCCGGTCGACACCGCAGTCGTCGATCCGTCCTGAGCGCGTCCGCTTGGTCCGCGCATACATCGCCTTCGGCGCCAACCTCGGCGATCCGGTCGCCGCGTTCGCCGAAGCCCTGCAGCGCCTCGATGCGCTGCCGGACACCCGTGTCGTCGCGCGCTCCTCGCTGTACCGCAGCACTCCGGTGGGCGTCGCCGGCCAGCCCGACTACCTCAACGCGGTGATCGCCCTCGACACCGCGCTCGCCCCCCGCCCGCTGCTCGAGGCCCTGCTCACGATCGAGCACGACGCCGGCCGCCGCCGCGACTTTCCGATGGCGCCACGCACGCTGGACCTCGACCTGCTGCTGCACGGCGACGCGGTGATCGACGAGGCCGGCCTGCAGGTGCCGCATCCGCGCATGCACGAGCGCGCCTTCGCGCTGCTGCCGCTGGCCGAGATCGACCCCGCGGCAAGCATCCCCGGCCGCGGCGCAGTGGCGGCGCTGCTGCCCGCGCTCGCCGGCCAGGCGATCGAACGCGTGCCGACCACCGCCGACACCACGCGCAGCCGCTAGCCCTGACCCGCTCACCACCGCCCCACCCTCCCTCCGCCCATGGCCGCCTGGATCCAGTCCGTCAGCTCGATTCCCGTGTGGATGCAGACCGCGCTGCTGCTTACCGCCTCCAACGTGTTCATGACCTTCGCGTGGTACGGCCACCTGAAGAACATGCAGACCAAGGCCTGGTACGTGGCCGCACTGGTGAGCTGGGGCATCGCGCTCTTCGAATACCTGCTGCAGGTGCCCGCCAACCGCATCGGCGCCACCACGCTCAGCCTCGCCCAGCTCAAGATCATGCAGGAGGTGATCACCCTGCTGGTCTTCGTGCCCTTCGTCGTGCTCTACATGAAGCAG
>JAEUNQ010000057.1 GCA_016790365.1 Thauera sp.
TATGTGGACGCCGACTGGACCGGCATCGACAAGATGCGCGCCTGGGCCGCGAAGGCCAACACCCCGGCTTCGGCCGCTGCCTGAGGAGGATGCGTCATGGGATGGAATCGCAAAGTCCTGCGCGTGAACCTCACCGCAGGAACCTGTACCGAAGAGGCGCTGAACATGAAGTGGGCCGACGAGTACCTCGGCTCGCGCGGCCTGGCCACCAAGTACCTGGTGTCCGAGATCGACCCCAGGGTCGATCCGCTGTCGCCCGACAACAAGATGATCATGGCCACCGGGCCCTTGACCGGCACCATGGCCTCGACCGGCGGCCGCTACACCGTGGTCACCAAGGGGCCGCTGACCGGCGCGATCGCGTGCTCGAACTCGGGCGGCTTCTTCGGCGCCGAGATGAAGTTCGCCGGCTGGGACATGGTGATCTTCGAGGGCAGGTCGGAAAAGCCGGTGTGGCTCTACATCGAGAACGACAAGGCCGAGCTGCGTGACGCCGCCGGCCTGTGGGGCAGGAGCTGCTGGGAGACCGAGGAGAAGATCAAGGAAGAACTCCAGGACCCGCTGGTGCGCATTTCCTCGATCGGCGTCGCCGGCGAGAACCAGGTGCTCTATGCCTGCATCGTCAATGACCTGCACCGCGCCGCCGGGCGCTCGGGCGTGGGCGCGGTGATGGGCTCGAAGAACCTCAAGGCGGTGGCGATCCGCGGCACCAAGGGCGTGTCGGGCATCAAGGACTTCGGTGCCTTCCTCAAGGCCACCGTTGATGCCAAGAAGGTGCTCGCCGACAACGCGGTGACCGGCCAGGGCCTGCCCAAGTACGGCACCCAGGTGCTGATGAACGTGATCAACGAGATCGGCGCGCTGCCCACCCGCAACCACCGCGACGTGCAGTTCGAGGACGCCTCGAAGATCTCCGCCGAGGCCATGCACGAGAAGCGCGAGTCCGACGGCAAGACCCACCTGGTCACCAACGCCGCCTGCTTCGGCTGCACGATCGCCTGCGGGCGCATCTCCGAGATCGACAAGACCCACTTCACGGTCAAGAACAGCCCGAAGTACTGGGGCGCCTCCGGCGGCCTGGAATACGAGGCGGCGTGGGCGCTCGGCGCGGCCAACGGCGTGGGCGACCTCGAGGCGCTGCAGTACGCCAACCTGATCTGCAACGAGCAGGGCATGGACCCGATCTCCTTCGGCGCCACCGTGGGCGCGGCGATGGAGCTCTACGAGCTCGGCATCCTGACCGACGAGAAGATCGGCATGGCCGCGCCCTTCGGCTCGGCCGAGGCGCTGGCGAAGATGGTCGAGATGACCGCGCTCGGCGAGGGCTTCGGCAAGGAGCTCGGCCTGGGCAGCAAGCGCCTGTGCGAGCAGTACGGTCGCCCCGAGCTGTCGATGAGCGTGAAGGGGCAGGAATTCCCCGCCTACGACTCGCGCGGCATCCAGGGCATGGGCCTGGCCTACGCCACGTCCAACCGCGGCGCCTGCCACCTGCGCGGCTACACCGTGGCCTCGGAAGTGCTCGGCATTCCGGTCAAGACCGACCCGCTCGCCACCGAGGGCAAGCCCGAGCTGGTGAAGGCCTTCCAGGACGCCACCGCGGTGTTCGACTCGGCCGGCATCTGCGTGTTCACCAGCTTCGCGTGGACGCTCGCCGATGTGCAGCCGCAGGTCGCCGCCGCGTGCGAGGGCGACTGGAGCATGGAGAAGCTGAACGAGGTGGGCGAGCGCATCTGGAACATGGAGCGCATGTTCAACAACGCCGCCGGCTTCACCGCCAAGGACGACAACCTGCCGCCGCGCCTGACCCAGGAGGCGGCGAAGACGGGGCCGGCCAAGGGCCTGGTGAACCAGCTCGACAAGATGCTGCCGCACTACTACGAGGTGCGCGGGTGGACGCCCGCGGGCGAACCGACCGCGGAGACGCGGGCGCGCCTGGGCCTGTAAGCTCCGCCCACCCTGTGTAGGAGCGCCGCAAGGCGCGAACGACGGCCTCATTCGCGCCTTGCGGCGCTCCTACAGGGCGGCGTCGAAGGCTCCGTCCGCGCCTTGCGGCGCTCCTGCAGGGGGCGTGCTTGATGACCTCCGAAGTGTTTCAACCGAGGATGCTGCAATGAAACACCTGATTCTCGGCAACGGCCCCGCGGGTGTCGTTGCCGCCGAGACCCTGCGCAAGCTCGCGCCGGCCGACGACATCCTGATGGTCGGCTTTGAAGACGCGCCGCCGTATTCGCGCATGGCGATTCCCTATCTGCTCGAAGGCAACATCGACGAGTCGGGTACGTATCTGCGCAAGGACGCCGGCCACTTCGAGCGCCTGCGCATCCGCCAGCTGCGTGGCCGTGCGGTCGCGCTCGACACCGACAAGCGCAAGGTGCTGTTCGACGACGGCCACTTCGAGCACTACGACCGCCTTCTGATCGCCACCGGCTCGCATCCGGTGCGTCCGCCCATCCCGGGCGTGGACCTGCCCTCGGTGCACACCTGCTGGACGCTTTCCGATGCGCGCGCGATCGCCGCGCACGCCAAGCCCGGCGCGCGCGTGCTGCAGCTGGGTGCCGGCTTCATCGGCTGCATCATCATGGAGGCGCTCGCCAAGTGCGGTGTGCAGCTCACCGTGGTGGAGATGGGCGACCGCATGGTGCCGCGCATGATGACGCCCAAGGCCGGCGGCATGATCAAGCGCTGGGTCGAGGACAAGGGCATCCGCGTGCTCACCTCGGCCGGCGTGCAGCGCATCGACCGTGGCAGCGAGGTGGGTAGCGATGCGCCGCTGGTGGTGAGCCTGTCTACCGGCGACCGCCTCGACTGCGATCTGGTCATCGTCGCCGCAGGCGTGGCGCCCAACGTCGGCTTCCTGGACGAGACGTCGGTGCATGTGGCCAAGGGCGTGCTGGTCAACGACCACCTGGAGACCAGCGTGCCCGGCATCTTCGCCGCCGGCGACGTGGCCGAGGCGCCCGACCTGTTCACCGGCGCCCACCTGGTGTCGGCGATCCAGCCCAACGCCGCCGACCAGGCGCGCATCGCCGCCACCAACATGGCGCGCGAGCTCGCGCACGACTCGCGCCTCAACGGCGTGCTGGCGATCAACGTGCTCGACACGCTCGGGCTGATCTCGTCCTCGTTCGGCCAGTGGTGGGGCGAGAAGCCCGAGGCCGGCGGCAGCGGCGTGGAGATGGTCGACGAGGCGCGCTACCGCTACCTCAGCCTGCAATTCAAGGACGACGTGCTGGTCGGCGCCACCTCGATCGGCCTGACCCAGCACGTGGGTGCGCTGCGCGGGCTGATCCACGGCCAGGTCAGGCTGGGCGACTGGAAGGACCGCCTGCTCGCCAACCCGCTCGCCTTCGTCGATGCCTACGTCGCGCGCAGTCAGCAGCCGATGGCGCTGGCGCGCTGAGGGCCACGGCATGGAGACCCGTGTGACGATCCGCATCGCCTTCAAGCTCTTCGCCTCGCTGTCGGACTACCTGCCGAGCGGTCACCGCGGCAACCGTCTCGAGCTCGACGTGGACGAGGGCACCACGGTGGCGGAGATGATCCGGCGCTACAACGTGCCCGAGCGCAGCGCCCACCTCGTGCTGGTCAACGGCCACTTCGTGCCGCCTTCGGAGCGGCCGCGCAAGCGCCTCGCCGAGGGCGACGAGCTCGCCATCTGGCCGCCGATCGCCGGCGGCTGAAGCGGTGGCCTTCATCAGCGGTCCGGTGCCCGAGTCCTTCGAGCGCCGGGTCACCGCGACACCGCAGGCGTTTTCGCGCGACCTGCGCCAGGCCTGGCCGGCGGTCATCACCGAGGCCGGCGGCTTGCGCTTCAGCCTCCACGAGGGGGCGCAGGCCCTCGTCATCGCCATCGAGCCCGCCGGCGTGCGCCGGCTGGGACTCTTCGAGCTGCCCCAGCTCGACGTGCGCTTTCGCTTCGGCCCCGGCGCGGAGCCGGCGCGGCGCGCGCTGCTCGCGCGGCTGGACCGCGGGATGCAGAAGGGCGGGGGTTGAGCGGCGTGGCGTCCGGCACCATCCTGTGCACGCTTCGAATCTTTTCTGGAAGGACTGCCGATGAGTCAAGGATACGTGGTGGGCCACATCACGGTGAAGGATGCCGACAAGTGGGCCGAGTACCGGGGCAAGGTGCCGGACACCCTGGCGCCCTGGGGCGCGGAGCTCCTGCTGCGCGGTCGCCGGGTGGCGAGCTTTTCGGGTGAATCTCCGCATACGGACATCGTCGTCATCCGCTTTCCGAGCGCCGCGGCGGCGAGCGGCTGGTTCGCCTCGCCGGCCTACCAGGCCCTGATCCCGCTCCGTGAGCAGGCGGCCGAGGTGCTGCTGCTGGCCTACGAGGACTAGCCCGCGGGCCCTTTGCCGCTTGCGGGCGGCCGGGCGGGCCCGTGAAGGGTCCGCCGGCGTTCCGGCTGCGGGGGTGTTTCCGGTATCCTCCCCGCCGATGTCCGCCTTCGCCGCCACCTTCTCCGATGCGCTGTCCCTGCTCGCCCATTTCGACCACAGCGTGCTCGAGATCGTCGCGCTGTCGCTGCAGGTCAGCGGCGCGGCGGTGGTGCTCGGCACGCTGATCGGGCTACCGCTCGGGGCCTGCATCGCGGTGGGGCGCTTTCCGGGCAAGACCACGCTGTCGGTGCTGATCAACGGGATGATGGGCCTGCCCTCGGTGGTGGTGGGTGTGGTGGTGTACCTGATCCTGTCGCGCTCGGGGCCCTTCGGCGCGCTCGGCATGCTGTATTCGCCGGCGGCGATGGTGGTGGCGCAGACCCTGCTGGTGGTGCCGCTGATGGCGGCGATCACCCGCCAGGTGGTGGAGGACGTGTGGGCGCGCTACGCCGAGGAGCTGCAGGTGATGCGCTTCTCGTGGTGGGACAGCGTCACCACGCTGCTCCACGACTGCCGCCACTCGCTGGTGGTGGCGGTGCTCGCGGGCCTGGGCCGGGCGATGAGCGAGGTGGGCGCGGTGATGATCGTCGGCGGCAACATCGACGGCGCCACCCGGGTCATGACCACCGCGATCGCCCTCGAGACCAGCAAGGGCGACCTGGCGCTGGCGATCGCGCTCGGAATGGTGCTGATCGTGATCATCCTCGCGCTCAACGCGCTCGCCTACGTGCTGCGGCAGTGGGCGATGCGACGCTTCGGCTGAAGGCTGCGATGCCGATCTTCCCGCTCTCCATCCACGATCTGCGCTTCGCGCCCGACGGGCGGGAGGTGCTCGCCGGCGTGGATCTGGAACTGGGCGAGGAAGGCATCACCCTGGTGCTCGGCCCCAACGGCGCCGGCAAGAGCGTGCTGTTGCGCACGATCTGCGGACTGATCGAGCCGAGCGCGGGACGCATGGCCTGGGGCGGCGCCGGGGGGGCGCGGCCGGAGCAGGGCGTGATGATGGTGTTCCAGCGCCCGATGATGCTGCGCATGTCGGTGCTCGACAACGTCGTCCTCGGGCTCAAGCCGCTCGGTGTGGCGGGAGCGGAGCAGCGTCGGCGCGGCGTGGAGATGCTGGAGCGCGTTGGCCTCGCCGACCGCGCCGGCGACAGCGCGCGCCAGCTCTCCGGCGGCGAACAGCAGCGCCTCGCGCTTGCGCGCGCTTGGCTGACCAAGCCGCGCCTGCTGCTGCTCGACGAGCCGACCGCCAGCCTCGACCCCTCGGCGAGCGCCGCCGTCGAGCGCATCATCCGCGAGATCCGCACCGACGGCACGCGCATCCTCATGGTCACCCACAACCTCGGTCAGGCCACCCGCCTGGGCGACGACATCGTCTTCATGGCGGGCGGCCGGGTGTGCGAGCACACCCCGGTGCGCGCCTTCTTCGCTCGTCCGCGCTCGGAAGAGGCGCGGCTCTTCATCCAGGGAGAACTGCCATGGCGGATGCGCTTTCAAGGCGCCTGAGGTCCACGCTGTGGGCCGGCGGCGCGGTGCTGCTGATCGGCAGTGTCGGCGCGACCTGCGGGATCGGCGTGCGAAAGGTGGAAGAGGTTCCGCCTGTGGCGGGAGGGCCGCGTGGGGTGGGGGAGGTGGAACGGGCAGGTTCGGCCACCTTGCCGCCCGCGCTCCGCGCTGCGCAGGCGCCCGACGGATTGTCCGCCGCGCCGCGCCATGGTGAGGTGCGCGCGGCGGTCGTCACGACCGGAAGCGCTGCGGAAGCGCCACGATGAACGCCACGCCCGCCCGCCTGCCGCTCGCCGCCCTCGTGCTGTTCGTGCTCGCGGCGCTGTCGCTCGCGGCCGCGCTGCTGTGCTTCGCCGGTTCCGGCACGCTCCTGCACCCGGCCCTGTCCGACCCGATGGCGGGGCTGGCCTTCCTCGTCTCGGCGATCGCGCTCGCCGGCACCGGCGCCTTCCCGCTGGTCTTCGCGCGCCTCGCGCGGCGCGACGCAGCCTCGAAGCCGCCGCCAGGCGCCTGACTCCCGACGCTTTACTCCTGGCGCCTCACACCCGGCGCCTCACGCCTGGCGCCTCATCCCCTCACGCCTTCCAGTGCCCCGATTTGCCGCCCAGCTTCTCCATCAGCTGGATGCCCTCCATGCGCATCCCGCGATCGACCGCCTTGCACATGTCGTAGATGGTGAGCAGGCCGACGTTGACCGCGGTCAGCGCCTCCATCTCGACGCCGGTGCGGCCGACGGTCTCGGCGGTGACCGTGCAGCGGATGGCGTGCGCGGCCTCGTCGAGCTCGAACTCGACCGCGACGTGGGTGAGCGGGATGGGGTGGCAGAGCGGGATCAGCTCGCTGGTGCGCTTGGAGGCCTGGATCGCGGCGATGCGGGCGATGCCGAGCACGTCGCCCTTCTTCGCGCTGCCCGACTTCACCATGTCGAAGGTGGCGGGCAGCATGTGGATGCGGCCGGTGGCGATGGCGACGCGGCGGGTCTCGGCCTTGGCGCCGACGTCGACCATGTGGGCCTGGCCGTCGGCGTCGAAGTGGGTCAGCGGGCTGGATTCCGGAGTGCTCATGGTGTGGCGAAGGAGAAGATGCGGAGAGGCCGCGGCGGAAATCGCCACGCGGCGGGAGGCTCCGCTACACGTCGATACATCGGCGGGGGAACGGGCGCGGATCGGCAGGTATCATAGCACCCGATGATGCGCCGACCTCTTGCCCTGCTGCTCAGCCTCGCGCTGGCCCTGCCTGCGCCGGTTCCCGTGCTCGCCGCCGAGCTGCCCGATCTCGGCGACGTGGCCGCGTCCGAACTCTCGCCCGCGGCCGAGCGCCGCATCGGCGAGCAGATCATCCGCGAGATCCGCTGGCGCGACGCCGCCTACCTCGACGATGCCGAGGTCGAGGAGTACGTGAACCGCCTCGGCCAGCGCCTCGCCGCGGTGAGCAGCAATCCGGGACTGGACTTCGACTTCTTCGTCGTGCGCGACGCCACGCTCAACGCCTTCGCGCTGCCCGGCGGCTTCATCGGCGTGCATACCGGGCTGATCCTGGCGGCGGAGAGCGAGTCCGAGTTCGCCTCGGTGCTCGGCCACGAGATCGCCCACGTCACCCAGCGCCACATCGCGCAGATCGTCGGCCGGCAGAGCCAGTCGGCGATGCTGATGATCGCCTCGATGCTGGTCGCGGTGCTGGCCGCGCGCAGCAACTCGGACCTCAGCCAGGCCGCGATCGCCGCCGGCCAGGCCGGGGCGATCCAGTCGCAGCTCGGCTACACCCGCGCCTTCGAGCGCGAGGCCGACCGCGCCGGCCTGGAGACCCTGGACAAGGCCGGCCTCGACGTGCGCGGCATGCCCGGCTTCTTCGAGCGCCTGCAGCGCAATACGCGTGTCTACGAGAACAACGCGCCCGCCTACCTGCGCACCCACCCGCTGACCACCGAGCGCATCGCCGACATGGAGAACCGCGTCGCCTCGATGCGCTACCGCCAGGTGCCGGACTCGGCGGATTTCCGCTTCGCGCGCGCCAAGCTGCGCGCCAACGCCGGCCAGCCCGCCGAGGCGGTGCAGGAGCTGCAGGACCGCCTCGCGCGCGAGCCGAAGGACGAGGCGCTCGCCTATGGGCTGGCCCGTGCGCTGATGCGCGCCGGTCGCCTCGACGAGGCCGAGGCGCGCCTGCAGCCGCTGCGCGGAAAGCCGGCGGGTACGGTCTGGGTCGAGGGACTGGCTGCGGAGATTCGCCTCGCACGCAAGGATGCCGCGGGCGCCATCCGCATCCTCGAGGCCGCGCAGAAGCAGTCTCCCTCCAGCCGCAGTGTGAGCTACGCGCTCGCCGACGCGCGCATCCTCGGCGGACGTGCCGCCGCCGCCGCCGCCGAACTGCGCCAACGCATCGACAACCGCAGCGGCGATCCGCGCCTGTGGCAGCTGCTGTCGCGCGCCTACGCGGCGCTCGGAAAGCGTACCGAGCAGCATCGCACCCAGGCGGAGGTCTATTACCTGCGTGGCAGCCTGCCGGCCGCGATCGAGCAGCTCGAGATCGCGCGGCGGGCCAACGATGGCGACTTCTACACGCTGTCGGCGGTGGATGCGCGCCTGCGCGAGCTCAAGCAGCGCCTGCTCGAGGAAAAGCGCGAGCGCTGAGCGGCGTCACCGGGCGCCGGGGGATGACGCGCTGTGCAGGGGCTCGCCATTGGCAGCGTCGCCTTTCGGGGGGCATCGCCATCCTTTAGAATCGTGCGCCTTCAAGAGGATCCAACCAGGGAGCGGACATGAGATACGACAAGGAAGTGGATGCGCGCGGGCTCAACTGCCCGCTGCCGATCCTGCGGGCCAAGAAGATGCTGGCCGAGATGCAGAGCGGACAGATCGTCCGCGTGCTGGCGACCGACCCCGGCTCGGTGAAGGATTTCCAGGCCTTCTCCCGCCAGACCGGGAACGAGCTGATCGGCCAGGGTGAAACGTCCGACAGGGCGTACGAGTTCTTCCTGAAGCGGAAATAGCGCCGCATTCGCGCCTTGCGGCGCTCCTACATGAACCACCGCGCCACGCCCCCTGTAGGAGCGGCGCAAGCCGCGAACCGGGCGGTGCAGGAACCGACTCGCGTACCCGCGCGTCAGCCGCTTTCGCGCCTTGCGGCGCTCCTGCATGAACCACCGCGCCACGCCCCCTGTAGGAGCGGCGCAAGCCGCGAACCGGCGGTGCGGAAACCGCGGGCGCCGAGACGCCCGCGCTCCCTCGTCCCTCAGCCGCCGAGCTTGGCCAGCTGCGGCTCGAGCTTGTCCACGGTGGCCTTGAAGCCGGCGAGGCGGTCGCGTTCCTGCTGCACCACCGCTGCAGGGGCGCGGTCGACGAAGCTGGCGTTGCCGAGCTTGCCTTCTGCCTTGGCGATCTCGCCCTTCAGGCGGGCGATCTCCTTGCCGAGGCGCTCGCGCTCGGCGGCGACGTCGATCTCCACCTTGAGCATCAGGCGGGTCTCGCCCGCGACCGCGACCGGGGCGAGCGCGTCGGCGCCGATCTCGTCCACGACCTGCACCTCGGCGAGCTTGGCCAGGCCGGCGAGGTAGGGTGCGTACAGCGCCAGCGCCGCCTTGTCGCCGGCGGCCACCAGCGGCAGGCGCTGCGCCGGGGAGATGTTCATCTCGCCGCGCAGGTTGCGGCAGGCGTAGATCATCGCCTTCAACTCGGCGACCCTGGCCTCGGAGGCCTCGTCGATGCGCTTGGGCTCGGCCTGCGGATAGCGCGCGCGCATGATGCTGTCGCCTTCCTTGCGGCCGGCGAGCGGGGCGACCGTCTGCCAGAGTTCTTCGGTGATGAAGGGGATCAGCGGGTGCGCGAGGCGCAGCACGGTCTCGAGCACGCGCAAGAGCGTGCGGCGGGTGGCGCGCTGCTGCGCCGGGGTGCCGGACTGGATCTGCACCTTGGCGAGCTCCAGGTACCAGTCGCAGTACTCGTCCCACACGAACTCATATACCGCGCGCGCAACCAGGTCGAAGCGGTAGGCCTCGAAGTGCTCGCCCACCTCGGCCTCGGTGCGCTGCAGGCGCGACACGATCCAGCGGTCGGCGAAGGAGAAGTCGAGCACCTCGGTGGTGCAGGCGACGGTCTCGCCGATACCGCAGTCCTGGCCCTCGCAGTTCATCAGCACGAAGCGGGTGGCGTTCCACAGCTTGTTGCAGAAGTTGCGATAGCCCTCGCAGCGCGCGAGGTCGAACTTGATGTCGCGGCCGGGGCTGGCGAGGCTGGCGAAGGTGAAGCGCAACGCGTCGGCGCCGAAGGCCGGGATGCCTTCGGGGAATTCGTTGCGCGTCTTCTTCGCGATGCTTTCCGCCTGCTTCGGGTTCAACAGGCCGCTGGTGCGCTTTTCGACCAGCGCGTCGAGGCCGATGCCGTCGATCAGGTCGATCGGGTCGAGGACGTTGCCCTTGGATTTCGACATCTTCTGGCCTTCGCCGTCGCGGATCAGGCCGTGCACGTAGACGTGCCTGAACGGGATCCGGCCGGTAATCTGCCCGGTCATCATCACCATGCGGGCGACCCAGAAGAAAATGATGTCGAAGCCGGTGACCAGCACGGTCGACGGCAAATATTGCTGCAAAACTGGGTTGACCGCATCAAGAGCGTCGTCGCCCGTCCAGTCCAGCGTCGAGAACGGCCACAGGGCCGACGAGTACCAGGTGTCGAGGACGTCCGGATCGCG
>JAEUNQ010000083.1 GCA_016790365.1 Thauera sp.
CCCGGCGCGAGCGCACGAGACACTTTACGGACTGGTCAGAAGATGAATTTCGTCGTCCCCGACTTCTACCCCGCAGCGGCCGAGATCTTCGTGGCCGTGATGGCCTTGGTGATCATGCTGGCGAGTACCTTCGCGCGCAGCGTCGCTCGCAACTTGGCTTATCTGCTTACTCAGGCGACCCTGATCGCCGCGGCCTTCATCACGATCTTCACGATGGAGGGGGAGGTGGTCCTCACCTTCAGCAACCTGTTCATCAGCGATCTGCTGGGTGACGTGCTGAAGCTGATGATCTACTTCTCCACCGCGATCGCGCTGCTCTACGGCCGCGGCTATCTCGCCGACCGCAAGATCGACAAGCCCGAGTATTACCTGCTCGCGCTGCTGATGACGCTCGGCATGATGGTGATGGTCACCGCGAACCACATGCTGCCGATGTACATCGGTCTCGAGATGATGTCGCTTGCGCTGTACACGATGGTGGCCTTCGATCGCGACTCGGCGCGCTCGACCGAGGCAGCGATGAAGTACTTCGTGCTCGGCGCGCTCGCCTCCGGCCTCCTGCTCTACGGCATGTCGATGGTGTATGGCGCGACCGGCACACTCGAGTTCTCGGGTGTGGCGCAGGCGCTCTACAACCAGACCGCCAACCAGACCGTGCTGATGTTCGGCCTCGTCTTCCTGGTCGCCGGCATCTGCTTCAAGCTGGGTGTGGTGCCCTTCCACATGTGGGTGCCCGACGTCTATCAGGGCGCGCCCACCGCGGTGACGCTGGTGATCGCCACCGCGCCCAAGCTCGCCGCGTTCGCGATGGCGGTGCGCCTGCTGATCTGGGCGCTGTTCGACATCGCCGAAGAGTGGCAGATGATGCTGATGCTCGTGGCCGCCGCCTCGATCGTGCTGGGTAACCTGGCCGCGATCGCGCAGCAGAACATCAAGCGCATGCTGGCCTACTCGGGCATCTCGCATATGGGCTTCATGCTGCTCGGCCTGCTCTCGGGCGTGGTCGAGGGCGATCGCCACTTCGCGCTCAATGCCTACAGTTCGGCGATGTTCTACGCGATCTCCTACGTGATCATGAGCCTGGCCTCGTTCGGGATGCTGATCCTGCTGTCGCGCGCCGGGTTCGAGGCCGAGAACATCGACGACTTCAAGGGGCTCAACAAGCGCAGCTCGTGGTACGCGCTGATGATGCTCTTCGTGATGTTCTCCATGGCGGGCGTCCCCTTCTTCATCGGCTTCTTCGCCAAGCTGTCGGTGCTGCAGGCGGTGGTCGCGGCCGGCTACTTCTGGCTCGCGGTGCTGGCGGTGGTGATGTCGGTGATCGGGGCGTTCTACTACCTGCGCGTCGTCAAGGTGATGTACTTCGACGATCCGGTCGATGAGTCGCCGATCCACGCTGCGCCCGAAGTGCGCGTGATGCTCTCGGCCAACGGCCTCGCGATCGCGGCCCTGGGGCTCGCCCCGCAGGCGCTGATGTCCTTGTGCGCGTTCGCGCTGCTGCGCTCGCTCTGACCCGGTGGTGGGTGCGGACGCCGGCGTCTTCCTGCTGTTGGCCATCGCCTTCACGATGGCCAACCTGCCCTTCGTCTTCGACCGCATCCTCTTCGTCCGCAAGCCGCCAGCCGGTGCCCGCAAGGGGCTCGGCTGGCGTTTTGTCGAACTGGTCCTGCTTTATTTCTTCGTCGGCGTGCTCGCTGCAGTGATCGAGGCGCAGTCCCACGGGCGGGTGTATGAGCAGGGCTGGGCGTTCTACGCCACCACGTTCTGCCTCTTCGTCGCGTTCGCGTTTCCCGGCTTCGCTTGGGCCTACCTGTGGCGTCCGGCACGCCGCACGCCACAGGGACGCGCATGAGCGGGGCCGGGCGCGACGCCCTTCACGAGCACACGCTGGAGAGCGAGGCGGTTTTCGAGGGCGCGCTGCTCAAGGTGTGGCGCGATCGTGTCGAGCTGCCGGACGGCAGCTACAGCGTTCGTGAATACATCCGCCATCCGGGTGCGGTGGTGGTGGTCGCGCTGGAGGAGAGCGGGGCTCTGGTGTTCGAGCGCCAGTTCCGCTATCCGCTGCAACGCGCCTTCCTCGAACTGCCCGCCGGGAAGATCGACGCCGGCGAGGACATCCTTGCGTGCGCGCGGCGCGAGCTGCGCGAGGAGACCGGCTTCGCCGCGGCGCATTGGGAACACGTCGGGGTGATGCATCCCTGCATCGGCTACTCGGACGAGCGGATCGAGGTCTTCTTCGCTCACGGGCTGTCGCAGGCGGCGCGTGCGCTCGACGACGGCGAGTTCCTCGAGGTGCTGAGCCTGCGCGTGGACGAGGTGGAGCAGGCCATCCGCGCCGGACGTATCACCGATGCCAAGACGATCACCGCGTATTACCTTGCCTTGCCGCGCATCCAGGGGTGCTTGCAGGGACGCTGACGCGACTCGCCGCCGGACGGCGCGTTCAGCGTGGTGGGGGTGGCGCGCGCTCAGCGTCGGCAGTCTGCCCCGTTCCTGCACTGCCAGCGGCATCCCTGTCGTGGCGGAACGGGCTGTGCTCGGCGAGTTCGTCCAGGTAGTGACTCACGCCCGCGCGCTCCCTCGCCAGCCAGTCGTCCACCGCGCCGCGAAAGCGCGCATCCGCGAGCCAGTGCGCGGAGTAGGTGCGCACCGGGAGCAGGCCGCGGGCGAGCTTGTGCTCGCCCTGGGCGCCGCCTTCGAAGCGCGCCAGCCCGTGCTCGAGGCAATACTCGATGGCCTGGTAGTAGCACAACTCGAAGTGGACGAAGGGCAGGTCCTCGATGCAGCCCCAATAACGCCCATACAGCGCCTCGCGATCGCACAGGAAGAACGCTGCGGCGACCGGGTGGCCGTCGCGGCGCGCGACCAGCAGGCGCACGGCCTCGGGCATGCTGTGTGCTAGCCGCAGGAAGAAATCCGCGCTGAGATAGGGCGTGGAGCGGTGCAGCGCGTAGGTGGTGGCGTAGCAATGCGCGAAGAAGGCCCAGTCCTCGTCCCGCGCCTCATGGCCGTCCAGCCACTGCAGGTGGAGACCATGCGCGGCGGCGCGGCGGCGCTCCTGGCGGATCTTCTTGCGCTTGCTGCTCGCCAGGCTGGCGAGGAAGTCCTCGAAGCCCGCCCACCGCCGCGGCGGCACGGAGCGCACTGTACCGGCTCCCGGGGACGCGGGCTCGTTCGCGCTGGCGGGCGGGTTTTCCCAATGGAACTGCACGCCCTCGCGGATCATCAGCCCGGCGGCCTCTAGCAGCGCGCGTTCGGTATCGAGCGGGAAGAGCAGGTGCAGCGACGACAGGCCGCTCTCCCGCGCCTGTCCGAGCAGCGCGGCGAGCAGTTCCCGGCGTGCGCCATCGTCGCGGCCGAGCAGGCGTGGCCCGGGAATCGGCGTGAACGGCACGGCCCCGAGCCACTTCGGGTAGTAGTCGAGGCCGTGGCGTTGGTAGGCCTCTGCCCAGGCCCAGTCGAAGACATACTCGCCCCAGGAGTGCGCCTTGAGATAGAGCGGCATGGCCGCGCACAAGGTGCCTTCGCGCCACAGGGTCGCGTGGGTGGCCGTCCAGCCGCTGCGCCCGCCTACGCAGCCGCTCTCCTCGAGGGTGCGCAGGAAGGCGTGGCGGACGCAGGGTGCGGCGCTGGCGGTGCTTGCATCGACCAGGGCATCCCACTGGCGTGCGTCGATACGGGCGATGGCGGGGAAGAGTTGGAATCCGTCGGGCTGGGTCATGGAGCTTGGGGGTGTGGCGGCGGAGCTGGCTGCCTGTTTTTTGTGCAGTGCGACGATACGTCGCCGCGACAGGCACTTGCAAGCGCTGTCCACGACTTGTCCACAGGCTTGCGCACCCTGGCTGTGGGTTTGTGGGCGAGGATCCGCGGATGCGCTCGCGCGCGTGGGCGAGGGCGCTCGGCCCGGAGGGCGTGGGGCCGCGCCCGCGCTCGAGGGGGTGTGCAAGCATGTGACGCGGCGCATGCGGGGCCTGTCGTGGAGCTTCGCCGAAGCGGTATAGTTCCGCCCCATGAACGCACATGCCCAAGCCCCCGTCTTCATCGCCGTCGCCCAGCTCAACCTGACCGTGGGCGATCTCGTCGGCAACGCCGACCGCATCATCGCCGCGCTCGACGAAGCGCGCGCGGCCGGTGCGCAGCTGATGCTCACGCCCGAACTCGCGCTCTCCGGGTATCCGCCCGAAGACCTGCTGCTGCGGCCGGATTTCTACCGCGCCTGCGCGCGCGAGGTCGAGCGCATCGCCGCCGCGGCGCAGGGGCTCACCGTGGTACTCGGCCACCCGGTGGAGGACGGCGGTGAGCGCTACAACGCGGCCTCGGTCCTGCGCGACGGCGCGGTGCTGGCGCGATACCACAAGAGTCTGCTGCCCAACTACGAGGTCTTCGACGAGGAGCGCTACTTCGAGGCCGGCGGCACGGCCTGCGTGTTCGAGTGCGCGGGGGTGCGCTTCGGGCTCAACATCTGCGCCGATGTCTGGGAGCGCGGTCCCGCCGAGGCGGCGCGGGCGGCGGGAGCGCAGGTGCTGCTGGCGCTCA
The DNA here is from genome assembly GCA_016790365.1 of Thauera sp. Lineage (GTDB taxonomy): Bacteria > Pseudomonadota > Gammaproteobacteria > Burkholderiales > Rhodocyclaceae > Thauera. Next base: position 4,537 of record JAEUNQ010000083.1, read on the forward strand.
ACGCCTCGCCTTATCACATGAACAAGCAGGTGCAGCGCCTGGACGTGCTGCGCACGCGTGTCGCCGAGACCGGCCTGCCGGTCTTGTACTGCAACATGGTGGGTGGCCAGGATGAGCTGGTGTTCGACGGCGCCTCCTTCGCGCTCGATGCCCGCGGTGCGCTCGGGCTGCAGCTCGGCAGCTTCGTCGAGCGCGTGGCGATCGTCGCCTACGCCGCGGGGGCCTGGTCGGGCGGCGAACAGGTCGCGGCGCGGACGCTCGAGGCCGAGGTATACGAGGCGCTGCGCGTCGGGGTGCGCGATTACCTCGCCAAGAACCGCTTCCCGGGCGCGATCATCGGGCTGTCGGGCGGGATCGACTCGGCGCTGACCCTGGCGATCGCGGTCGACGCGCTCGGCGCCGACAAGGTGCGCGCGGTGATGATGCCTTCGCCCTACACGGCGCAGATGAGCCTGGACGACTCGCGCGACATGGTGGCGCGCCTGGGCGTGCGCTACGACGAAATCGCGATCAAGCCGGCGATGCAGGTCTTCGCCGGCTTGCTCGCCGAGCAGTTCGCCGGCCTGCCCGCCGACACCACCGAGGAGAACCTGCAGGCGCGCATCCGCGGCATGCTGCTGATGGCGCTCTCCAACAAGACCGGCGCGATCGTCCTCACGACCGGCAACAAGAGCGAGATGGCGACCGGCTACGCGACCCTCTA
>JAEUNQ010000146.1 GCA_016790365.1 Thauera sp.
GCGATCCGTTCGATCACCGACGTGGTCGGTGACGACATCCCGGTGCAGCTCGGCGGCGGCATCCGCGACCTCGACACGATCGAGCACTATCTCGACAACGGCATCAGCTACGTCATCATCGGCACCGCCGCGGTCAAGAATCCCGGCTTCCTGCACGACGCCTGCAGCGCCTTCCCCGGTCACATCATCGTCGGCCTGGATGCCAAGGACGGCAAGGTTGCGGTCGACGGCTGGTCCAAGCTCACCGGCCACGACGTGGTCGACCTGGCGAAAAAGTTCGAGGACTACGGCGTCGAGTCGGTGATCTACACCGACATCGGCCGCGACGGCATGCTCTCCGGCGTCAACATCGAGGCCACCGTGCGCCTGGCGCGCGCGCTGCGCATCCCGGTGATCGCCAGCGGCGGCATCACCGACCTGCGCGACATCGACGCGCTGTGCGCGGTCGAGGACGAGGGCATCATGGGCGCAATCACCGGGCGCGCGATCTACGAGGGTACGCTCGACTTCGCCGCCGCGCAGGCGCGCGCGGACGAACTCGAGGGCGCGCGCGAATGATCTTCTCCTGCGGGTATCGCTGATGCTGGCCAAGCGCATCATCCCCTGCCTGGACGTGAAGTCCGGGCGTGTGGTCAAGGGCGTAAACTTCGTCGAGCTGCGCGACGCCGGCGACCCGGTCGAGATCGCCCGCCGCTACGACGAGCAGGGCGCCGACGAGATCACCTTCCTCGACATCACGGCGAGCTCCGACGACCGCGACATCATCCTGCATGTGGTCGAGCAGGTGGCCGAGCAGGTCTTCATCCCGCTCACCGTCGGTGGCGGCGTACGTGTGGTCGAGGACGTCCGGCGCCTGCTCAACGCCGGCGCCGACAAGGTCAGCATGAACACCGCGGCGGTGAATAACCCGCAGCTGGTCTTCGAGGCCTCGAGCAAGGTCGGCAGCCAGTGCATCGTGGTGGCGATCGACGCCAAGCAGACCGCGCCCGGCAAGTGGGAGGTGTTCACCCATGGCGGGCGCAACAATACGGGCCTCGACGCCATCGAGTGGGCGCGCAAGGTCGAGTCGCTCGGCGCGGGCGAGATCCTGCTCACCAGCATGGACCGCGACGGCACCAAGAGCGGCTTCGACCTCGCGCTCACGCGCGCGGTGTCGGACGCGGTGCGCATCCCGGTGATCGCCAGCGGCGGCGTCGGCACCCTCGAGCATCTTGCCGAGGGCGTGTCGGAGGGCCGCGCCGATGCGGTGCTGGCGGCGAGCATCTTCCATTTCGGACAGCACACCGTGCGCGAGGCCAAGGAGCTGATGCGCGCGCGCGGCATCGAGGTGAGGCTGTGAGCGAGAACACGCGCTGGCTCAACGACGTCAAATGGGACGAGCACGGCCTGGTGCCGGTGATCGCGCAGGAGGCCTCCACCGGCGACGTGCTGATGTTCGCCTGGATGAACCGCGAGGCGCTGCAGCGCACCGCCGAGACCGGCGAAGCCATCTACTGGTCACGTTCGCGGCGCAAACTGTGGCACAAGGGCGAGGAGTCCGGCCATGTGCAGAAAGTGCTCGACATCCGCATCGATTGCGACAACGACGTCGTGCTGCTCCGGATCGAGCAGGTTGGCGGCATCGCCTGCCACACCGGACGCCACAGCTGCTTCTTCCAGAAATATTTCGCCGACGGCCGTTGGGAGGCCGTCGATCCGGTTTTGAAAGACCCGCAGGAGATCTACAAATGATCGATATCGAAGTGTTGCACCGCGTTTCCGAGACCCTGGCCGCGCGCAAGAAGGCCGATCCGGATTCCTCCTACGTCTCCAGCCTGTACCAGAAGGGCACCGACACGATCTGCAAGAAGGTCGCCGAGGAAGCCGCCGAGACCATCATGGCGGCCAAGGACAAGGACATGCTGCACCTGGTATGGGAGGTCACCGACCTGTGGTTCCACTCCATGGTGCTGCTTGCCCACCACGGCCTGTCGGTGGACGACGTGCTCGCCGAGTTCCGCCGTCGCGAGGGCGTATCGGGCATCGACGAGAAGAAGTCGCGCAGCGCGGAAGGCGCGCGCGCATGAGCGACTGCGTCTTCTGCCGCATCGTGCGTGGTGAGATCCCGTCGAAGAAGGTCTACGAAGACGAGCATGTCTATGCCTTCCACGATATCCACCCGGTCGCCCCGGTACACGTTCTGGTGGTACCCAAGGTGCACGTCGATTCGATGGCGCACCTGTCGGGGGAACACGAGGCCGCCATGGGGCGTCTGATGGTTGCGGCGGGCAAAATCGCCCGCGAACAGGGCTGTACCGACGGCTTCCGCACCATCGTCAATACCGGAAGGGTCGGCCTGCAGGAGGTGTATCATCTGCACCTGCACATTCTGGGCGGGCCCGATCCCCTGCCGCCCATGTTGAAGCGTTAAGGAGAGCGGTATGG
>JAEUNQ010000180.1 GCA_016790365.1 Thauera sp.
TCGCGCTTCCAGCGCCGGCGCAGGTCGTCGATCAGGTGCTGGGTGGCGTCGACGCCGCAGTCGGCCATCAGCAGGGTGGATTCGAGCTCCTCGAGCAGGTCCTCGTCGATCTTGCGCAGGCCGAACAGGCTCGCCAGCCCGCCGCCGATCTGGTTGCGGGTGCGCGCGAGGCCGGCCTTGAGGCGCTCGGTCCACGACTTCTTCGCGACCGCGGCGGCCGCGGGCGGCTCGGGCTGCGGCTCGGGTTCGGCTTCAGTTTCGGGTTCGGCCTCGGCAACAAGCTCGGGGGCCGGCTCCGCCACGGGCACGGGCACGGGCACGGGCACGGGCTCGGGCGCAGCGACCGGCTCGCTCGAGGTTTCCGGCAACACCTCGGGCACCGCCTCCGCTTGCACCTCCACAGCGGGCCTGGGCTCCATCCCGGGCACGGGCTCGGGAACGGCCGCCTCTGCGACCGGCCCGGACAACGCGACAGCCGTGCCCTGCGCCTCGACCTCGTCGGCGGCGACCGCCGCGGCCGGCTCCCCGGTCGCTTCGACCGCTGCCGCGTCGGCACGCGCATCCCCGGCTAACGGCGCTGCGAGAGCCTCTTCCGGCGCTTGCGACGCGTGCGCGTCGGCCAGGCCTTCGACCTGCGCCTCGGATGCAGCCTGCTCCTCGGCCGCCTGCTCGGCGGGCTGGGCCTCGTTGACGGACTTGCCGAACTTCTTTTTCAGGAAACCAAACATGAAACGCTCGGGTCAGAGGGGACGTTTTGCGTCGGCACGCGCGGCCCGGCTAGCATGGGCGCGCACCGCCGATCACGCTAAGATGCGGCTCCCCGGCACAGGCGGCGCAATGCGCAGCGGGCCTCGCGGAGTGCCGCGGATTCTAACAGATGCAGGACAAGTCCATGTTTCGCCACTCCCTCGCCGGCCGCCCCGGAAGTCGCCTCGCGCGCAGCCTCCTCCTCGGCGCGGCGCTCTCCGCCGCGCTCGCTGCGCCCGCCCTCGCCAACCCCTTCGAGACCACGCTCGCCAACGGCATGAAGCTGATCGTCAAGGAGGACCGCCGCGCGCCCTCGGTGGTGCACATGGTTTGGTACCGCGCCGGCGCGATGGACGAACCGGACGGCGTATCGGGCGTCGCCCACGTCCTCGAGCACATGATGTTCAAGGGCACGAAGGAGGTCGGCCCGGGCGAGTTCAACCGCCGCGTCGCCGCGGTCGGCGGGCGCGACAATGCCTTCACCGGCAAGGACTACACCGCCTACTTCCAGCAGGTGCCGCCGACGCAGCTGCCGACGATGATGGCGTTGGAGGCCGACCGCATGAAGAACCTCGTGCTCACCGACGAGGAGTTCGCGCGCGAGATCGAGGTGGTCAAGGAAGAACGCCGCCTGCGCACCGACGACCAGCCGCGCGCGCTGGTGTTCGAGCAGCTGATGGCCACCGCCTACCAGGCCCACCCCTACCGCCGCCCGGTGATCGGCTGGATGCCCGACCTCGAGGCCATGCAGCCCGAGGATGCGCGCGAGTGGTACCGGCGCTGGTACGCCCCCAACAACGCCTGGCTGGTGGTGGTGGGCGACGTCGATCACCGCGAGGTGTTCCGCGAGGCCGAGCGGACGTACGGCGCGATCCCCGCAGCCGAGCTGCCGGCGCGCCGCATCTCGTCCGAGCCGGCGCAGCGCGGCCCGCGCGCCTCGGTGGTGAAGGCCCCCGCGGAGCTGCCCTACCTCGCCATGACCTGGCACGTGCCCGCACTGCGCGACCCCGCGAACGACCGCGAAGCGTACGCACTCGACGTGCTCGCCGCGGTGCTCGACGGCTACGACGGCGCCCGCCTGACTCGCAGCCTGGTGCGCGACCGCCGCACCGCGGTGAGCGTCGGCGCCGGCTACGACACCGGCAACCGTGGCCCGGCGCTGTTCTACCTGCATGGCGTGCCCGCCGCCGGCACCACGCCCGAGGCGCTCGCCGAGGCCTTGCGCGCCGAAGTGCGCCGCATCGCCGAGGAGGGCATCAGCGCGCAGGAGCTCGCCCGCGTCAAGACGCAGGCGATCGCCGCCCAGGTGTACAAGCGCGACTCGCTGATGGGCCAGGCCATGGAGATCGGCTACCTCGAAGCGGCCGGCCTGTCCTGGCGCGACGAGGAGAAGCTGCTCGAGGGCCTGCGCGCAGTCACCGCGGAGGATGTGCAGGCGGTGGCGAAGCGCTACTTCGACGACGCCAGCCTCAGCACCGCACGCCTCGACCCACAGCCGCTCGGCGACAAGCGCCCGCGCTCGCCCTTCGCCGCCCCGCGCCACTGATGGCGCCGCCAGGAAGCCTCGCCCCCATGACCGCATCGCCCCTCCATCCCTCGCTGCACCGCCCCCTGTCCGGCCTCCTGCGGGTCGCCACGCTCGTCCTCGGCGCGACGGCGGCGGCCGCTACGCTCGCCGCCCCCGAGATCGTCGAATGGACCTCGCCCACCGGCGCGCGGGTGCACTTCGTCGAGAGCCGCGCGCTGCCGCTGGTCGACATCCAGGTCTCCTTCGCCGCCGGCGCCGCGCTCGACCCCGAGGGCAAGGCCGGGCTGGCGAGCCTGACCCAGGCCCTGCTCGACGCCGGCGCCGGCGGGCTCGACGAACAGACCATCGCGGACCGCAAGGCCGACCTCGGCATCGAACTCTCGGGGGGCACGGACAACGACCGCGCCAGCATGGCGCTGCGCAGCCTGTCCTCGGCCCCCGAACTGGACGCCGCGGTCGAGCTGGCCGCCGCCCTGCTCGCTCGCCCCGGCTTTCCCGCCGACGTGCTCGAGCGCGAGCGCAGCCGCGCCATCGCCGGCCTCCGCGAGGCGCTGACCAAGCCCGCCACGCTGGCCGCCCGCCAGTTCAACGCCGCGCTCTACGCCGGCCACCCCTACGGCCACGACAGCACGCCCGAGTCGCTTGCGGCCATCGGGCGCGAGGACCTGATCGACTTCCACCGCCGTCACTACGGCGCCAGGCGCGCCGCGGTGGCGATCGTCGGCGACGTGGACCGCGCCGCCGCCGAGCGCATCGCGACCCGCCTCACCGAAGGCTTGCCGGCGACGGAAGCCGCCGCGCCGCTGCCGGCACCCGCGCCGACGAGTGCGCAGGTGTTTCGCATCCCGCACCCCTCGGCGCAGGCCCACATCCTTGTCGGCCAGCCCGGCATGACGCGCGAGGACGCCGACTACTTCCCTCTGCTGGTGGGCAACTACGTGCTCGGCGGCGGCGGCTTCGTGTCGCGGCTGACCGCCGAGGTGCGCGAGAAGCGCGGCTTCGCCTACAGCGTGTATAGCGCGCTGTCGCCGCAGCAGGTCGCGGGCCCCTTCCAGATCGGCCTGCAGACGCGCGGCGGCCAGGCCGAGGAGGCGCTCGCGGTGGTGCGCACGACGCTCGCGGGCTTCCTCGCCGACGGCCCCAGCGCCGAGGAACTGCAAGCCGCCAAGGACAACCTGGTGAACGGCTTCGGCCTGCGCCTGGACTCCAACGCCAAGCTGCTCGACTACGTGTCGATGATCGGCTTCTACCGCCTGCCGCTCGACTGGCTGGAGCGCTACCCGCAGCAGGTCGCCGCGGTGGACGTCGCCGCGGTGCGCGAGGCCTGGCAGCGCCGCATCCGCCCGGAACAGCTCGTCACCGTCATCGCCGGCGGCGACGGCGACCGCGCTGCCACGCCCGAGGCCGCTTCCGCCGCCGCACCCGCGGAAGCCGCGCAGTGAGCCGGGTCCGCATCGTCGGCGGGCAGTGGCGCTCGCGCCTCCTCGACGTGGCTGCGGTGCCGGGCCTGCGCCCGACGCCCGACCGCGTGCGCGAGACCTTGTTCAACTGGCTGGGCCAGGAGCTCGACGGCCTGGACTGTCTGGATCTCTTCGCCGGCACCGGCATTCTCGGCTTCGAGGCGGCCTCGCGCGGAGCCGCGAGCGTAGTGCTGGTCGAGCGCGATGCGCGCGCGCTCGATGCGCTGCACAAGGCCGCAAAGACCCTACAGGCCGCGCAAGTAGAGATCGTGCGCGGCGATGCGGTAAGATTCGCGCAATCGACGCCGCGCAGTTTCGACGGCGTGTTTCTCGACCCACCTTACAAGCAGGGCTGGATCGAGCAGGTGACACCCTGGCTGGATCGGCTGGTTCGTCCCGACGGGTGGCTCTATGTCGAATCCGAAGCCGCCATGGACAGCCTCGGCGAATGGCGCGCGGTCAAGCAGGGCCGTGCAGGGCAGGTGCATTTCCATCTCATGCGCAGGAGCGAGGAATGAAGGAAGCGATCGCGGTCTATCCGGGCACCTTCGACCCGTTCACCCGCGGCCATGAGGATCTCGTGCGGCGCGCCTCGATCCTGTTCGAGAAGGTGGTCGTGGCGGTGGCGCGCAGCAACAGCAAGAACCCGATCTTCGGACTGGACGACCGGGTCGACATCGCGCGCGACGCGGTATCGGCCTTCCCTAACGTCGAAGTGGTCGGCTTCGATTGCCTGCTGATGGAGTTCCTCAAGCAGCAGGACGCGCGCGTGATCATCCGCGGTCTGCGCGCGGTATCCGACTTCGAATACGAATTCCAGATGGCGGGGATGAACCGCAAGCTCTATCCGGACGTCGAGACGGTGTTCCTGACGCCCGGCGAGGAGTTCATGTTCATCTCCGCCACGATGGTGCGGGAGATCGCCCGCCTCGGCGGCGACGTGAGCAAGTTCGTGCAGCCCAGGGTGCTCGCACGGCTGCAGGAAAGACTCAAATCAAAGTAAACGCAAGGACGCGAAGACCATGGCTCTGATGATTACCGACGAATGCATCAACTGCGACGTCTGCGAACCGGAGTGCCCCAACGGCGCCATCTACCAAGGCGAAGAGATCTACGAGATCGACCCCAACAAGTGCACCGAGTGCGTCGGCCACTTCGACGAGCCGCAGTGCCAGCAGGTCTGCCCGGTCGACTGTATCCCGCTCGACCCCAAGCACGAGGAAACCCAGGATCAGCTGATGGCCAAGTTCCTCAAGCTGACCGGCAAGGCCTGACCGAAGCGCGCGCGGGAACGCATCCCGCGGTACGAGGACGCGGGGGCCGCCACCGGCGGGCCCCGCCTGCGTCCACAGCCGCGCCTGAGCGATACGGCCGACTGAGTGCCGCTCAGGCTGCCGCGCGGACTCCCGTCACCGGCCCGCTGCCGGCGACGCCGAGCGCATCGGCGACGCCGGCCTCTAGCGTGTCCAGTTCGGCCAGCAGCGCCCGCAGCGACTCCTCGCCCTGCACGAGCTCTTCCACGCGGCTTTCCAGCGTATCGGTGGCCTCGTGGATGCGCTTGACACTCTCGAGGCGGCGCTTGAGCTGGATCTGGTACTCGCGCACCTGGGTCTCGAGCGGCGACATCACCGCGCGCAACCACTGCTCGACGTCACGGTTGGCGAGTTCGAAAGTGCGCCGAGCCTGCACCGCGACGGTCTCGAAGAACTTCTGCGTAAGCGCGTGCTTCTCGGTGGTGACCAGGGTGAGCGCGGTATTGATCTGGCGGTTGAAGGCCGACTCGAGGCGCTCGAGCTCCTTCTCGTAGCGCAGCGTCGAGAAGCCTTCGGGCGCGGTGAGCTTGAGTCCGTGCTCGACACTGAAGCGCTTGTACATCGCGTCGAGCATGCGGGTGATCTCGCCGATCTCCTCGGTCGAGCGCTGCAGGTTGCCGCGCAGGCTGCGGAAATAGCCCTGCATGGCATTACGGAGCCCGCGCGTGAAGCTCGACTCCAGCATCGCTTCGCGGGTGCGGCGAGTCTCGTCGCGCACCGCATCGAGACCCATGTGCGCGAACAGGTTGTTGGCGAGGTCGGTGAACACCGTGCGCACCGCGTAGTACTTCTGCAGCCCCTGCTCGAACTCCTCCTTCTCGCTGCGGATCTTGCGCATCATGTATTCGATGACGCTCTGGTTCTTGCCGCGCAGGTCGGTGAGCTCCTGGAGCTGCTCGCGCAGTCCGGCCAGGCGCGCCTCGAGCAGGCTGCGCGTGGCGGCGGCGACCTCGGCGGTCTCGGCAAGGGTGTCCTCGCGCACGATCTCCTGCTTGGTGGGCAGCAGGTCCTCGGCGAGCGCGCGCTCGAGCTGCGGGATGCGGCTGCGCGCGAGCAGGGCCTCATCGCCCTGGATGCGCGCCACCAGGCCCTTCTGCGCCGAAACCGGGAACACCGCCGCCGCATCGATGCCGAGGGTTCCGGCGACCGAGTCGACCTGCCGGCCGATCTCGGCCTCGATGCGCGCATCGTCGCGCAGGCCGTCCCACAGCCCGTCGATCTTGTTGAGCACGATCAGGCGCCCGCGCTGGCGCTCGCTGCCGGCCTGCACGTAGTTGCGCCACACCGCGAGGTCGCTCTGGGTGACGCCGGTGTCGGCGGCGAGGATGAACAGCACCGCGTGCGCATTGGGCAACATCGAGAGGGTGAGCTCGGGCTCGGCGCCAATCGCATTGAGGCCGGGCGTGTCGAGCACCACCAGGCCCTGCTCGAGCAGGGGATGGGGAAACTGGATCACGGCATGGCGCCAGCGCGGAATCTCGATGCGACCGTCGGCGTCCGGGCGGATGCCGTCGCCACCCTCTTCATCGACCCGGAAGCCGAGCGCCTGCGCCTCGGCGACCTCGACCCGCTCGGTCTCGCCGACGCGTGCGAGCGCGGCCTGCAGGCCGGGGGCATCGACCGAGTCGAGCGCGATCACGGTCCATTCTTCGGGATAACGCTTGAGCTCGCTCACCGGGGTCTGGCGCGCGCGGCTGCGGATCGGCAGCAGGCGCAGTTCGGGCTGCGCACCCTTGTGCCATTGCAGCTCGGTCGGGCACATGGTGGTGCGGCCCGCGCTCGAGGGCAGGATACGGTCGCCGTGGTCGGCGAAGAAGATCGCGTTGATGAGCTCGGACTTGCCGCGCGAGAACTCTGCGACGAAGGCCACCGTGAGCTTGTCGTCGCGCAGGCGGTCGAGCAGGTATTGCAGGCGCAGGTCGGCCTGGGCGTTGCCGACGTCGTTGCGCGCCAGCCACGCGCGCAGTCGGGCGACCGCGTCGCTCGCATGGCCGCGCCAGCGGCCGTAGGCGGAAAACTGTTCGGTGAGATCGGTCATCGGCGTGCTCGTCCGGCAGGCTGGTGGGGCATGGGGACGTACGAGCGCAAGACCTCGCCGTTCCGCATACCGGTGCATTATTCACCATAACCCGCCTCGCGGCTTGCGGGCGTGCCATATTGCACGCCGCCTGCATGCCCGGGGGCCGCGCGAACGCCTCAGCTGCGGCGCTGGCAGCGCGGGCAGTAGAACGTGGCGCGCTGGGCGCTCACGATGCGCCGCACCGGCGTGGCGCAAATCCGGCAGGGCTCGTCGTCACGGCTGTAGACGAAGTACTGCTGCTGGAAATAGCCCGGCTGGCCGTCGCCGCCGACGAAGTCGCGCAGCGTGCTGCCGCCGGCCTCGATCGCGGCCGCGAGCGTCTCGCGCACGCAATCCACCAGGCGGGCACAACGCCGCGGACCGAGGAGGCCCGCGGGCTCGAGCGGATGGATGCGGGCACGGAACAGGCTTTCGGAGGCATAGATGTTGCCCACGCCGACCAGCTTGCGACTGTCCATCAGCACATGCTTGATCGGCGCACGCAGTCCACGGGTGACACGCAACAGGTAGGCGGCGTCGAAGTCGTCGCCCAGCGGTTCGGGGCCGAGGCTGGCGAGCAGCGGATGTACCGCCGCGCTCGCGGGCTGCCACACGACCATGCCGAAACGGCGCGGATCGCGCAGGCGCAGCGCCTGTTCGGCGAAGACGAAATCGACGTGATCGTGGGCACCGGCCGGCTCCGCGGCGGCGACGAGGCGCAGGCTCCCCGACATCCCCAGATGAACGATCACGGTGCCCGCGGCGAAACGCAGCAGCAGGTATTTCGCGCGCCTGTCCACCGCTTCGAGCGTGCCGCCTTCGACATGCGTCGGCAGTTCAGCGGCCACGGGCACGCGCAGGCGCGGATTGCGCACGACCATGCGGGTCAGGCGACGCCCCTGGACGTGGGGCCGGATTCCCCGGCAGGTGGTCTCGACTTCAGGCAGTTCGGGCATCGGGGCGGAATCGGAAAGGCTGGCCGCGTGCGGACGCAGGCGGGCGACGGGTTGCAGCAGGGGCGGCGATCTGCCTACCATGGCATGAACCGAATTGTAGCCGAGCACTCGAAGCCTTCGCGACGCCCCGCGGGTGCAGAGCGTGCCCGCGCTGCGCTGCGGCCTCGCCGCAACCTACCGAAGCTCCCGGAACTCCTCCCATGAAAACCCAGCTCGCCCGCCTTGCCCGCTCCCTCTGCCTTGCCTTCGCGCTCGGCGCCGGCGGAGTCGCGACGGCGGCAAGCGGCGACGCGGCCGAGGGCAGCCTGCCCGCGCAGGAGCTCACGCCGCGTACGCTCTATCACTTCCTGCTCGCCGAGATCGCCGGCGCGCGCGGCCAGATCGGCCTGTCGGCGCAGCTTTACCTCGACCTCGCCCGCAGCACGCGCGACCCGCGCATCGCCCGTCGCGCCACCGAGATCGCGATGTACTCGCGCAACCTGGTGATGGCGCGCGGCGCCGCGGAGATCTGGACTGAGGTCGCTCCCGACTCGGAGGAGGCACGCCGGGTGCTCGCCGGACTGAGCGGCGCCGGCCGCGCCGAGGACATCAACCTCGAAGCGATCCAGTTCCAGCTCGCACGCGTGCTCGCTCAGTCGAACGGCCGCCTCGCGCAGAACCTGCTCGGCCTTGGCCATGCGCTCGCCCGCGTGCCCGACAAGCAGGCGGTGCGCGGCATCGTCGCCCGCCTGACCGAGCCCTATCTGGAGGTTCCGGAGGCGCACATCGCCCGTGCGCAGGCCGCGCAGGCGGTCGAGGACAGGATGGGCGCGCTCGCCGCGGTGGATCGCGCGCTGGAGCTGCGTACCGGCTGGGAGCCGGCGGTGCTGCTCAAGGTGCAGATCCTCCAGCAGGCAGGCGCACACACCGAGGCCCTGCGCGTGCTCGAGAGCGAAAGCGCACGCGCGCCGGCGAGCCGGTCGCTGCGCCTGGCCAAGGCACGCGCGCTGGTGAGCGCGCAACGCTTCGCCGAGGCGCGCGCGGCCTTCAAGCAGTTGCTCGATGCCTCGCCCCAGGATCCCGAGCTGCTCTACGCGGTGGGCCTGCTGTCGATGCAGCTCGAGGAGCCCGCGCCAGCCGAGCTTCACTTCGCGCGCGCGCTCGCAGCGGGGCATCCGCAACCCGACCTCATCCGCCTGCATCTCGGCCAGATCGCCGCCGATCGAGGCGAAGGCGAGAACGCGCGCAAGTGGTTCAGCGAGATCGAGAGCGAGGGCCTGCGCCCCGAAGCCGAGATCCGCAGCGCCCAGAGCCTGGCGAGTGAAGGCCGGATCGACGAGGCACGCGCCCTCCTGCAGGGCGAGACCGGTGATCCCGACCTCGCCCGCCGCTACCTTCTCACCGAAACCCAGATCCTGCGCGACGCAGAGCGTCCCGCCGAGGCGCTGGCGCTGCTCGATGCCGCCCTACTGGAGACCCCGGAAGACACCGGCCTGCTGTACGAGGCCGCGATGCTGGCCGAACGCCTCGACCGCATGGACCTGCTCGAATCCCGGCTGCGTCGCGTGCTCGAACTGCAGCCCGACCACGCGCATGCGCTGAACGCACTCGGCTACTCGCTCGCCGACCGCGGCCTGCGCCTCGAGGAAGCCGAGGAGCTGATCGCGCGCGCGCATGCGCTCCTGCCCGAAGATCCCTTCATCCTCGACAGCCTCGGCTGGGTGCGCTTCCGCCGCGGCGACCAGGCGGGCGCGCTCGAGCACCTGGAGCGCGCCTACGGCATGCGCAAGGATGCCGAGATCGCCGCCCACCTCGGCGAGGTGCTGTGGTCGCTCGGGCGGCGGGACGAGGCACGGCGAATCTTCGCCGAAGCCCTTGCCGCACACCCCGAAAACCGCCTGCTGACCGACACCGGCCGCCGCCTCGGCATCCAGTGAGCCCACACACCCGCCTTCCCGTGCCAGGCACGCGGCAGTCCCTGCTGGCCATCGCCTGCACGCTCCTGCTCGCGGCGTGCGCGTCGCCGCTCGTTCGCGACGCCACGCCGGCAGCGCCACGCCAGCTGCTCCGCGCCTTCGCGGTCGAGGGGAGGCTGTCGGCGACGGACGGCCGCGAGGCGGCGAGCGGACGGTTCGAGTGGGTGCACGCTGCCACCCACGACCGCCTCACCCTGTACAGCCCGCTCGGCCATATCGTCGCCCTGCTCGACGGCGGTCCCGGCGGTGCCAGCCTGCAGACCGCCAATGGCAGCCGGCGTGAAGCCGCCGGCATGGACGCGCTGCTGCCCGAGGTGCTCGGCGTCGACCTGCCCGCCGCGCGCCTGCCGCGCTGGATCCAGGCCGCGCCCGACGAGGACGCCGAGGTCCGCACCCTCGACGCTGGCGGCCGACCGCTGCTCGTTTTCGACCACGGCTGGCGCATCGATTACCCCGGCTACGCCGACGACACCGCCGCGGCCGTGCCGCGACGCCTGGAAATCTCGCGCGGCGACGCTCGCGTGCGCCTGATCATCGACTCATGGACCGCCCTGCCCTGAAAACCCCCGACTGCAGCGACCCCATCCGGCTCTGCACCTGCCCCGCCCCGGCCAAGCTCAACCTCTTCCTCCATGTCGTCGGCCGCCGCGCCGACGGCTACCACCTGCTGCAGACCGCGTTCCGCCTGCTCGACTGGGGCGACACCATCGACTTCGCCGTGCGCACGGACGGCACGATCCGCCGCCTCAACGAGGTGCCCGGCGTACCCGAGACTGAGGACCTGGTGGTGCGTGCCGCACGCCTGCTGCAGACGCATACCGGTTGCCGGCTCGGCGCCGACATCACGGTGCACAAGGTACTGCCGATGGGCGGCGGGATCGGCGGAGGCAGCTCGGACGCGGCGACCACGCTGATCGCGCTGAACCGGCTGTGGGGCTGCGGCCTGTCGCGAGCGCAACTGCAGGCGCTGGGGCTGCAGCTCGGCGCCGACGTGCCGGTGTTCGTGTTCGGCCGCGACGCCTTCGCCGAGGGCGTGGGCGAGGCGCTGCAGCCGCTCGAGTTGCCGCCGGCGTGGTACGTGGTGATCTCGCCCGGGGTCCAGGTCCCGACCGCGGAAATTTTTTCGGCGGGGGACTTGACGCGGAATACGCCCCCCATAATAATGCCGGACTTCGCAGCAAGCACCACGCGAAACGATCTGCAGCCGGTGGCTTGCAGCCGTTACCCGGAGGTCTTGCGCGCAATCGAGTGGCTGGATGTGCATGCACCGGCCCGCATGACAGGCTCGGGCGCCTGCGTGTTCGCGGAAGTCTCCTCGGAAGAAGAGGCCGACCGCATCACAAAAGATTGTCCGCCACGCTGGAAGGCTTGGAAAGCGCGCAGCATCGCTCGCCATCCGCTTTACGAGTGGTTACAATAGCGCCCGCGCAGCACTCGACGCGCAGCGAAAAAGGTTTATTGGGGAGTCGCCAAGTCGGTTAAGGCACCGGATTTTGATTCCGGCATTCGAGGGTT
>JAEUNQ010000205.1 GCA_016790365.1 Thauera sp.
CGCGGCCGGCAAGGACGGCGCCATCCGCCACGTCATGTCGGGCATCAACCCGCAGGGCTGCCAGGTGTTCAGCTTCAAGCACCCGAGCCCCACCGAGCTCGACCACGACTTCCTGTGGCGCACCCACGTCGCGCTGCCCGAACGCGGCCGCATCGGCATCTTCAACCGCTCGTACTACGAGGAGGTGCTCATCGTGCGCGTGCTCCCCGAGATCCTCCGCGGGCAGAAGCTGCCCGACGAGACCCTGGCCGCACGCGACTTCTGGGGCGACCGCTTCCAGTCCATCGTCGACGCCGAGGCCCACCTGCACCGCAACGGCACCCGCATCGTCAAGATCTTCCTGCACCTGTCCAAGGACGAGCAGCGCGACCGCCTCATCGCGCGCATCGACGAGGAGGACAAGAACTGGAAGTTCGACGAAGGCGACATCGAGCAGCGCAAGCACTGGGACAAGTACATGGCCGCCTACGCCGACTGCCTGCGCGCCACCAGCACGCCCGACTGCCCGTGGTACGTGGTGCCCGCCGACGACAAGAAGAACGCCCGCCTGATCGTGTCGCAGATCCTGGTCGACACCCTCGCCGG
Organism: Thauera sp.; assembly: GCA_016790365.1. Taxonomy (GTDB): domain Bacteria; phylum Pseudomonadota; class Gammaproteobacteria; order Burkholderiales; family Rhodocyclaceae; genus Thauera. Next base: position 586 of record JAEUNQ010000205.1, read on the forward strand.
GCTCGACCTGCACTACCCCGAGACCACCCCGGCCCGCCGCGAGAAGCTGCTCGAGATCCGCCGCCAGCTGGAGTCCGGCGAGGGCTGACCGGCCCGGTTCGCGGCTTGCGCCGCTCCTACATGGCGCCGGGCCGTGTCGGGCTCCTGTAGGAGCGCCGCAAGGCGCGAATGCAGCCTCGATCGCCCGCGACCACCTCGCCGGCGGCACGGCCCGGTTCGCGGCTTGCGCCGCTCCTACATGGCGCCGGGCCGTGTCGGGCTCCTGTAGGAGCGCCGCAAGGCGCGAATGCGGCCTCGATCGCCCGCGACCACCTCGCCGGCGGCACGGCACCGTTCGCGGCTTGCGCCGCTCCTACACGGCGCCGGGCGGTGTCGGTTCATGTAGGAGCGCCGCAAGGCGCGAATGCGGCCTCGATCGCCTGCGACCACCTCGCCCGCCGCACGGCACCGTTCGCGGCTTGCGCCGCTCCTACACGGCGCCGGGCGGTGTCGGGCTCCTGTAGGCGCGCCGCAAGGCGCGAATGCCGCCTCGATCGCCCGCGACCACCTCGCCCGCCGCACGGCACCGTTCGCGGCTTGCGCCGCTCCTACACGGCGCCGGGCGGTGTCGGTTCATGTAGGAGCGCCGCAAGGCGCGAATGCGGCCTGCGGGCGGCTGCCGTGCGCGCTCACCGATCGCGCTCGCGCACGGCGCTAAACCCGGCCTCGTTCCGGCGCGCCGCCTCGCCCGACACCCAGCTCAGCAGCGGGCCGTCCGGGTTGTCCCGCTGGCTCTCGGTGCAGGCCTCCAGGCACAGCGCGCACTGCGTGCAGGTGAACATGTGGCGCTTGATGCTGCGCGGCTTGAGCCGCATCGGACACACCGCGTTGCAGGCCGACTCGCGCTCGGGCAGGCAGGCGCTGCAGGCGCCCGCCCGCGCACGGTCGAAGCCGACCACCAGCGCATCGCGGTTCTTCATCCAGATGAGGCTCTGGAACACCCCCACCGAGCACATGTAGCGGCAGAACAGATGACGGGCGAAGAGGAAGTCCACACTCAGCGCAGTGGTGACGATGGCGAGGAAGACGGTCTGGTTGCGCGTGAAGCTCAGGCCGGCGAGGTTGGCGTAGATCTCCGCCGGCGGCAGCACGTAGGTCAGCAGCACCACCGCCCACGAGAACGCCAGCCCCACACCGACCGGCACCACCAGCAGCCACCAGCGCGGATCGCGGCGCAGGCGGGTGCCGTCCGCCCGCATCGCGGGCAGCGGCACCTTCTCCCAAAGCGTCGGCTTGCCGCTGGCGCGGACGAAGAGCGCGTTGAGCCCTTCGACGATGGAGAAATGCGGGCACAGCCAGCCACAGAACAGCCGTCCCCATTTCCACGAGATCCACAGCACGACCGCGGCCAGCCCGAACACCGGCAGGAACAGGCGCAGCAACAGGTTCGTCCCGGCCTCGACGTTGCTCGCGCGCTTGGCGAGGAAGTCGTCCAGCCCCAGCCGCCACTCGAAGCCGAGCAGCCAGGCGTGGTCGGCGTCGAGGTCGAAGCGGAACAGGTCGAACACCGGCGCGAGGATGAACAGCAGGTAGAAGCCGCCCTGGAAGAGGCGGCGGCGCCATTGCAGCCGCCGCGCGGCGGGCAGCGCCGCGGGCGCGATCGGGATGACGCGGGGGGAAGGGGCTGAAGACGGGTTCGGGTTCATCGACCGGATTCGAGGATTTGCGGCAAGCTCCGGCGCACGCCGGCAGATCCGGAAAGGCAAACACGATTCGTGCCAGATCCACTGCGCACGCTCGGGGCCGGCGATTCGGCGCAAAAGATCGCAGCGGGAGGTGCACGCGCTGCCACTTCCTCTGCCAACCACGCCAGCGCACACCGCAGAATCTGCCAAGCAGGCAGGCCGAAATTCGCCGCATTCGCGCCTTGCGGCGCTCCTACACGAAACCCGTGCGTTTCCGGCCTCCCGCAGGAGCGCCACAAGGCGGGAATCGGGCGGTGCGGAATTGGACGCGCTCACGGCACCCACCGCCGCTTTCGCGCCTTGCGGCGCTCCTACACGAAACCCGTGCGTTTCCGGCCTCCCGTAGGAGCGCCGCAAGGCGCGAACCGGGCGCAGGGGGCCTAGCGAGCCACGGCGGCCTCGCGCACGGTCCATTCCACCACCTCGGCCGACAGTCGGTCGGCGGCGGTGCCGAAGGCCTGGACGACGGCCGGCACGGCCGGGTCCTCGCTCGGCTGGCGCTGTTCGAAGCTGCGGCTGGCGACGATGCGGCGGCTGGCGGTGTGCACCAGGCGCGCGTCGAGGCGGAGCACCGCCTCGGGGCGGCCCCCGCGGTATTCGCTCTGGAAGGCGCGCAGGTCGCTGTCGAGCTCGAAATCCGCGTGCAGCTGGCGCTCGTCGCTGCTCAGCGCGCCCACCCGGCCGTCGGCGCGGAAGGCCTCGAGCAGACGGTCGCGCATCAGCGCGGGCGCCGGATCGCTCCAGCCCGCGCCCTGATACACGCTCACCCGGTTGTCCTCGGGCATCACCACGATGCGCTGGCCGGCCAGATGCACGCCGGCCGCCGGGCGCACCACGCGCAAGGACCACGACTGCACGCCCGCGGCCACCGACGGGGCAGCTGCGGTCGCTCCGGAGCTGCCCGCAGGCACCGTGGCCGAAGCACGCGAAGCCGGGGCGAGCGCGCTCGCGCGGAGAGTCTCCCGCGCTGCAGACACCCCGGTGGCCGACGTATCCACCGCCATCGGCAGCACATACACATCCAGCGGCTCGGCCTTGGGCAGCACGCTGCAGGCGGGCAGCAGCACGGCCGCGCACAGCGCGGCAACGACGAACGCGACGCGCGGACGCGAGGAGCCGGCGCCGCGGCCCGGCAGGAAGGACGACGATCTCACGGGGTGAACTCCTTGGTCGGTTCAAGGCCGAGCAGGTAGTCGGCGGGGCGGCTCTCGAGCTGGCGGGTGATGGTGCGCAGCGAGGCCAGCGTGGTGCGCAGTTCGGCGACCGCGGGACCGATCTCGGCGAGGCCGCGCAGGCCGCCGTCGAGCGGCGCGCGGTTGTCGGCGATCAGGCGGTCGACCGTGCCCATTGCGCGCTCGAAGGCCTTCATGGCGTCGCGCGCGCTGTCCAGGGTCTGCGTCCCCTGCACCTCCACCAGCCTGTTGGCGGAGCCGATCATGCGCGTCGCCTCGGCGAGCGCGGCGCTGGCGTCGCGGCTGGCCTGGGTGACCTGGCGCAGCGCGGCGTTGAGGTCCTCGCGCTGCGCCGCGAGTGCGCCGGTGGCCTGCTCCAGGTTGCCGAGCATGCGCCCGATCGAAGCCACGTTGTCGGCGGAGAACAGCTCGCGCGCCTGCACCAGCAGGTCGTTGACGTTGGTGATCGCATCCTCGCCGTCGGCGAGCAGGCGGCTGAGCGGGGACGGCGCCGCGACGATGCGCGCCACCTCGTCGCCGGTCGACACCAGGGGCGTGCTCGAGGGATCTTCCCCACTGGTCAGGCGGATCATGGTCAGCCCGGTGATGCCCGCCGGCACGAGGCGCGCGCGCGTGTCGCTGCGTACCGGCGCGGCGCTGTCCACCCGCACCCGCGCGATGACGCGGTGCGCATCCTCGGGGTCGAGGCGCAGGCTGACCACTTCTCCGATCTTGATGCCGTTGAACTCCACGGTGCCGCCCTTGGACAGCCCGGAGACCGCCTCCTGGAAGACGACGTCGTAGACCTCGAACTGGCGGTCGGCGTCGCTCTTGCCCAGCCAGAGCGTGAATAGCAACGCGGCACCGACGACGAGGACGGTGAAGAGGCCGATCAGCACGTGATGGGCGCGGGTTTCCATGTCAGTTTCTCTCCGTTGCTCCAGGCACGGCCTGCGCGGCGGCCACCGCGGTGGCGGCGGCACGGCCGCGCGGGCCGTGGAAGTATTCGCGGATCCAGGCGTCGTCGGTGGCGGCGACTTCGTCCAGGCCGGCATTGACCAGCACCTTCTTCTGCGCCAGCACGGCGACGCGGTCGGTGATGGTGTAGATGGTGTCGAGGTCGTGGGTGACGATGAACACCGTGAGCCCGAGCGCGTCGCGCAGGGTCAGGATGAGCTGGTCGAAGGCCGCGGCGCCGATCGGGTCGAGGCCGGCGGTGGGTTCGTCGAGGAAGAGGATGTCTGGGTCGAGCGCGAGCGCGCGTGCGAGCGCCGCGCGCTTGACCATGCCGCCCGACAGGTCCGACGGAAACTTGTCGCCGGCGATCGCCGGCAGCCCGGCAAGCGCGATCTTCAGCGCGGCTAGCTCAGCCGCTTCGCGCCGCGACATCCCGGCGTGCTCGATCAGCGGCAGCGCCACGTTCTCGGCCACGGTCAGCGACGAGAACAGCGCGCCCTTCTGGAAGAGCACGCCGAAGCGGCGCTCGACCTGCTTGCGGCGCGCGTCGGGCAGGCTCAGCAGGTCCTCGCCGAAGACCCGCACCCGCCCCTCGCGCGGCCGGTTGAGGCCGACGATGGTGCGCAGCAGCACCGACTTTCCGGTGCCCGAACCGCCCACCACGCTGAGGATCTCGCCGCGGCGCACGTCGAGGTCGAGCTGGTCGTGCACGACCTGGCTGCCGAACTGGTTGCGCACGCCGCGCACCTCGACGATGTTGTCGAGCGGATCGGATGCGGCGCTCGCCAGCCCCTCCGTCACCAGCCCCCCCGTCACCAGCCCCCCCGTCACCAGCCCCCCTGTCACCAGCCCATCTCCATGCAGAACAGCGCGGCGACCGCATCGACCACGATCACCACGAAGATCGACTGCACCACCGCCGAGGTGGTGTGCTCGCCCACCGACTGCGCGCTGCCCTGCACGCGGAAGCCCTCCAGGCAGCCGATCACCGCGATCAGGAAGGCGAACACCGGCGCCTTGGCCATGCCGACCCAGAAGTGGGTCAGGCCGACGTTCTCCTCGATTCTCGACAGGAACAGCACCGGCGAGATGTCCAGCGTCATCGCCGACACCAGCATGCCGCCGATGATGCCCGAGAGCATCGCGATGAAGGTCAGCATCGGCAACGCGATCAGCAGCGCATACACCCGCGGCAGCACCAGCAGCTCGATCGGATCGAGGCCGAGCACGCGGATCGCGTCGATCTCCTCGTTGGCCCGCATCGAGCCGATCTGCGCGGTGAAGGAGCTCGCGGTGCGGCCGGCGACGATGATCGCGGTGAGCAGCACGCCGAACTCGCGCAGGAAGGAGTAGGCCACCAGGTCGACCGTGAAGATGCTGGCGCCGAAGTTCTGCAGCACGGTCGCGCCGAGGAAGGCCACCACCGCACCGATCAGGAAGGTCAGCAGGGCGATGATCGGCACCGCATCCAGGCCAGTGCGCTCGAGGTTGGCGACCAGCGCGGTCATGCGCCAGCGCCGCGGCTGCACGCTCGCGCGCAGCGCGGTCTCCAGGATCAGGCCGATGAAGCCGGTGAGGCCGGTGACGTGGCGCCAGAACACGCCCATGGTCTGGCCGATGTGGGCGAGCACGTCGCCGATCGCGCTGCCCTCGGGCTCGGCGGGCGTGTCCTCGCGGCCCGCGATCGCGTCGGCCACCGCCTTCAGCAGCGCGCGCCGCTCGCGGCTCAGGCCGCCGGCGTCGGTCAGCAGGCTGGCGACGCGCTCGCCGCCGAGCAGGCCGTGCAGCAGGCGGGCGCCTGCGGTGTCGAGCGTGCCGAGTTCGTCCGCGTCGACCCGCGTTGCGGCGTCGAGCCGGCCGCGCAGGGCCTCGGCCTGGCGGCGCAGCGCCGCGTGGTGGGCCAGCGTCCAGTCGCCACGCAGGCGCAGCACCCCCGCCGCCTCGTCGCCGTCGAGCCGCGCCTCGCCCGGCCTCGACTCGCGCCCTGCCACTTCGCTCATCGTTCGCCCTCCCAGGCGCCGGCTGCCTCACCGTCCGCGCCGCCACGAGCGAGGCGGGCGAACAGGCCGTCCATGAATTCGCGCTGCAGGCGCGCGAGGTCGATCTCGCCGCCGCTCATGCGCGCCAGCACCGGCGCCGCCGCCACCGCGTACGAGATCGCCCCGAACATGAAGGTCTGCAGCGCCAGCGCGCTGCGCATGCGGAAGATCCCGGCGTCGATCGCCTCCTGCCACAGCGGCAGGAAGACCGCGTGCACCGGCTCGACCACGCGCGCGACGAGCTCGTCGAGGCGCTCGCCGGGTTCGGTCATCTGGCGCATCACGAAGCGCATCGCCTGCGGCTGGCGCGCGGCCTGCTCGAACATCGCCTCCACCGCCGCCACGACCCGGCGCTCGATCGGCCCCGCATCGCGCGACAGCATGTCGAGCGCAGCCAGGTCGATCCGCAGCTGCGCCTCGATTCGGTCGACCACCGCCGTCCACAGCTCGGCCTTGGAGCCGAAGTAGTGCGCCACCATCGACACGTCGCAGCCCGCGCTCGCCGCGATCGCACGCAGCCCCGCCGCCTCGAAGCCCTGCGCGCCGAAGGCCTCGAGCGCAGCGTCGAGCAATCGCGCGCGGTAGTTCGCGTCCGGACCGCGCGGGCGGCCACGGCCGCGTACGGCAGGGGCGTTTTCGGCAAGATCGGACATGCGGGGAAGGGAGAAGGAATCGAGGCGGGATGGTACAACATGCATCGAGTCGGTTCCGGTCGAATCTCTCCGTCAGCCGCGCCGACCGGCCCGAATCGGGCAGCGCGAATCGGGCAGCGCGACAAGCAAGGTCGCACCGATTCCCACCGCTGCAGATGAGCAAATGAAAGACCTGACCCCAGCTTGCCCAGCTTGCCAGCTTGACCCATTATCCAACAAGTGTTGAAATACTACGAACACATCGCAGCGCTCCGCCCGAGGAGAATCTCATGAACATGAAACGATCCGGCTGGCTCGCCTGGGTGGGCGCCGGCGTTCTCGTCCTCGCCGCAGCCGGCGCGTGGCAGTTCCTGCGCCCGGCGCCCGACGACGGCAGCTTCGTGCGCGGCAACGGCCGCATCGAGGCCACCGAGGTCGACGTCGCCGCCAAGGCGCCCGGGCGGGTGGACGAGATCCTGGTGAATGAAGGCGACTTCGTCAGCCGCGACGACGTGATCGCGCGCATGGACGTCAAGGCCCTGCAGGCGCAGCTCGCGCAGGCGCGCGCCGAGGTCGCCAATGCCCACAGCGCGCGCGAGACCGCGCGTGCCCAGGTCGCGCAGCGCCAGGCCGACGTGACCATGGCCGAGGCGGTGCTGGTGCAGGGCCGCGCCGAGTACGACGTCGCCCGCCGCACCGCGGCACGCTCGCAGGCCTTGCTGAGCGACCGCGCCACCTCCGCGCAGAAGGCCGACGACGATGCCGCCCGCGCACGCACCGCCGAGGCCAGCATCCATGTCGCCGAGGCCCGCATCGTCGCCGCCCGCGCCGGGGTGCGCGCGGCCGAGGCGCAGGTGCAGCAGGCCGAGGCCGCGATCCGTGCCGCCGAGGCCGTGGTCGCCCGCCTCGAGACCGAGATCGCCGACGGCGAGCTGCGCGCCCCGCGCAGTGGCCGCGTGCAGTACCGCGTGGTGCAGCCGGGCGAGGTGGTCGCGGGCGGCGGCAAGGTAGTGAGCCTGGTCGACGTCGGCGACGTCTACATGACCTTCTTCCTGCCCGAGATGGCCGCCGGCCGCGTGGCGCTCGGCAGCGAGGTGCGCATCGTGCTCGACGCCGCGCAGGCCTTCGTGATCCCGGCCAGGGTGTCCTACGTCGCCAGCGTCGCGCAGTTCACACCCAAGACCGTCGAGACGCAGAGCGAGCGCCAGAAGATGGTCTTCCGCGTCAAGGCGCGCATCGACCCCGAGCTCCTCGCCAGGTACCCCGAGCAGGTCAAGACCGGCCTGCCCGGCATGGCCCACCTGCGCCTGAACGCCCAGCGCGAGTGGCCGCCCGAGCTGCAGCCGAGGCTGCCGTGAGCACTCCACTGGACGGCGCGGCACCAAGCGGCGCGCCCGCTTCCCCGCCCGCCGTGCGCCTGATCGACGTCCACCACCGCTACGCCGACACCCGCGCCGCCGACGCGCTCACGCTGGACCTCCCCGCCGGGCGCATGGTCGGCTTCATCGGCCCCGACGGCGTGGGCAAATCCACCTGGCTCGGCCTCGTCGCCGGCGCGCGCACGATCCAGCGCGGCACGGTCGAGGTGCTCGGCGGCGACATGGCGGACGCCCGCCACCGCGCGCGCGTCTGCCCGCGCATCGCCTACATGCCGCAGGGCCTGGGCAAGAACCTCTATCCCACGCTGTCGGTGTTCGAGAACATCGACTTCTTCGGCCGCCTGTTCGGCCAGTCCGCGGCCGAGCGCCGGCGCCGCATCGACGCGCTGCTCGCCGCCACCGGCATGGCCGCCTTCGCCGAGCGTCCCGCCAGCAAGCTCTCCGGCGGCATGAAGCAGAAGCTCGGCCTGTGCTGCGCGCTGATCCACGACCCCGACCTCCTCATCCTGGACGAGCCCACCACCGGCGTCGATCCGCTGTCGCGCCGGCAGTTCTGGGAGCTCATCGACCGCATCCGCGCCGAGCGCCCCGGCATGAGCGTGCTGATCGCCACCGCCTACATGGAAGAGGCCGAGGGCTACGACTGGCTGGTGGCGGTCGACGCCGGCCGCGTGCTCGCCACCGGCACGCCCGCCGAGCTGCGCGCGGCCGGTGGCGCCGACACCCTGGAAGAGGCCTTCATCGCCCTGCTGCCCGAGGCGCGCCGGCGCAACCATCGTCGCCTGGAGATCCCGCCGATCGAGACCGGCGAGGTGGTCATCGAGGCGCGCGGCCTGCAGATGCGCTTTGGCGACTTCGTCGCGGTGGACGACGTCAATCTGCAGGTGCGGCGCGGCGAGATCTTCGGCTTCCTCGGCTCCAACGGCTGCGGCAAGTCCACCACCATGAAGATGCTCACCGGCCTGCTCGAGCCCAGCGCCGGCGAAGCCCTGCTGCTCGGGCGCAGGCTCGACGCGAGCAATATCGAGACGCGCCGCCGCGTGGGCTACATGTCGCAATCCTTCTCGCTCTACGGCGAGCTCTCGGTGCGGCAGAACCTCGACCTGCACGCGCGCCTCTTCCAGCTGCCCGCGGCCGCGGCCGCATCCCGCATCGCCGAGCTCGCACGCCGCTTCGACCTCGCCCCGGTGATGGACGTGCAGCCCGACGCCCTGCCGCTCGGCATCCGCCAGCGCCTGCAGCTCGCGGTGGCGGTGCTGCACCGGCCCGACGTGCTGATCCTCGACGAGCCCACCTCGGGCGTGGACCCGGTCGCGCGCGACCATTTCTGGGCGCTGATCGTCGACCTGTCGCGCAAGGACGGCGTGACGATCTTCATCACCACCCACTTCATGAACGAGGCCCAGCGCTGCGACCGCATCTCGCTGATGCACGCCGGCCGCATCCTCGCCAGCGACACCCCGGCGGCGCTCACCGCCGCACGCGGATGCGCGCGGCTGGAGGATGCGTTCATCGCGTATCTGGAGGAAGCGAGCGGCGTCGCGCCCGCGCCGGAGCGGCCCCCGGACGCCGAAATTCGCGCCTTGCGGCGCTCCTACGACCCGCCAGACGTCTCCGCACCCCCCTGTAGGAGCGGCGCAAGCCGCGAACCCGGCGGCGCCCCGGCGACCACGCCCACCCCGGACGCCGAAATTCGCGCCTTGCGGCGCTCCTACGACCCGCCGGACACCTCCGAGCCCCCCTGTAGGAGCGGCGCAAGCCGCGAACCCGGCGGCGCCTCGGCGACCACGCCCACGCCCACCCCGGACGCCGAAATTCGCGCCTTGCGGCGCTCCTACGACCCGCCGGGCGCCTCGGAGCCTACGTGTAGGAGCGGCGCGAGCTGCGAACCCGGCGGGGACGCGGCGACCACCCCGGCTCGAGCCGCCGAGCGCCTCGCGCGCTTCAGCCTCGCCCGCCTGCTCAGCTTCTCCGCGCGTGAGGCGACCGAGCTGCGCCGCGACCCGGTGCGCCTCACGCTGGCGCTGCTCGGCAGCCTGGTGCTGATGCTGGTGATGGGCTACGGCATCACCATGGACGTCGAGGACCTGCACTACGCGGTGCTCGACCACGACCGCAGCGTCGCCAGCCAGCGCTACACCCTGCGCATCGCCGGCTCGCGCTACTTCCTCGAACAGGCGCCGCTCGAGGGCCACGCCGACCTCGACGCACGCATGCGCGCGGGCAGGCTGGCGATGGCGATCGAGATCCCGCCCGGCTTCGGCCGCGACCTTGCGCGCGGCCAGGCGCCGCAGGTGGCGGTGTGGCTGGATGGCTCGATGCCGCTGCGCGCCGAGCTCGCGCGCGCCTACGTCGGCGGCGTGCACGCGCAGACGCTCGCCGACGTGATCGCCGAATCCGGCGCCGGCCCGGTGCGCGCGCTCGCCAGCGTCGAGCCACGCTACCGCTACAACCCCGAGCTGCGCAGCCTGGTGTCGATGGTGCCCAAGGTGATCCCGCTGCTGCTGGTGTTCATCCCCGCCATGCTCACCGCGCTCGGCGTGGTGCGCGAGAAGGAGCTCGGCTCCATCCTCAACGTCTACACCACGCCGGTCACCCGGCTCGAGTTCCTGCTCGGCAAGCAGCTGCCCTACATCGCGCTGTCGATGTTCAACTTCGCGCTGCTCTTCGTGCTCGCGGTCACCCTCTTCCAGGTGCCCTTCAAGGGCAGCTTCCTCGCACTCGCCACCGGCGCACTGCTCTACGTCACCGCCACCACCGGCCTCGGCCTGCTCGCGTCGACGCTCACCAACAGCCAGGTCGCCGCGCTCGCCGGCACCTCGATCGGCACCTTGCTGCCGGCGATCCAGTTCTCCGGGCTGATGGACCCGGTCAGCGCACTCGAAGGCGGCGGCTACTGGATCGGTGCGATCTACCCCACCACCCACTTCCTCACCATCGCCAGCGGCACCTTCTCCAAGGCGCTCGGCTTCGCCGACCTCGTCGGGTCCTTCGTGCCGCTCGCGCTCGCGATCCCCGTGCTCACCCTGCTGTCGGCGCTGCTGCTGAAGAAGCAGGCCAAGTGAGACCCGCCACCATGGCCCGCCAACCCACGCCCCCGAACGCGCCGAGCCTGCCCAACCCCGCGGGCCACGCCACCCGCGCCAGCCACCTGCGCAACACCTGGAACCTCGGCCTCAAGGAGTTCCGCAGCCTGTCGCGCGACCTCGCGATGGTCTTCCTGATCGTGTTCATGTTCAGCGCCTCGATCTACGCCGACGCCCGCGCCAAGCCCGAGAGCCTCTCGCGCGCCTCGATCGCGGTGGTCGACGAGGACGGCTCGCAGCTCTCCGGCCGCATCGTCGCCGCGCTGCAGCCGCCGCAGTTCCTGCCCCCCGAGCACGTCGACCTCGGCGACATCGACCGCGGGCTGGACGCCGGCCGCCACACCTTCGTGCTCGACATCCCGCCCGACTTCCAGCGCGACGTGCTCGCCGGCCGCAGCCCGGCGCTGCAGCTCAACATCGACGCCACCCGCCAGGGCCAGGCGCAGACCGGCGCCGGCTACATCCAGAACATCATCGCCGACGAGGTGCGTGCCTTCGTGCAGCGCATGCGCGCCCCCGCGCCGCAGCCGGTCGAGCTCGTGCCGCGCGCGATGTTCAACCCCAACCTCGAGGCGAGCTGGTTCGCCGCGATCAACGCCATCATCAACAACGTCACCATGCTCGGCATCCTGCTCACCGGCGCGGCGCTGATCCGCGAGCGCGAGCACGGCACCATCGAGCACCTGCTGGTGATGCCGGTGACGCCGCTCGAGATCATGCTGTCGAAGATCTGGTCGATGGGCGTAGTCGTGCTGGTGGCCTCGTCGTTCTCGCTGCAGGTGATGGTCAAGGGCGTGCTCGGCATCACGGTGGCGGGCTCGGCCGTGCTGTTCGGCGCCGGCACCCTGCTCTACCTCTTCGCCGCGGCCTCGATCGGCATCTACATGGGCACGATCGCGCGCTCGATGCCGCAGTTCGGGCTGATGTCCATCCTGATCCTGCTGCCGCTGCAGATCCTCTCCGGCGGCGTGACCCCGCGCGAAAGCATGCCCGAGGCCATCCAGGCCATCATGGCGCTGGCGCCGACCACGCACTACGTATCGCTCGCGCAGTCCATCCTCTT
>JAEUNQ010000255.1 GCA_016790365.1 Thauera sp.
AAGGCCGGTGAGAAGAACCCCGCCGCCACGGCCTTGCTGGCCTACCTGAAGTCGCCGGCCGCACAGGAGATCCTCAAGTCCTACGGCTACGGCAGCGACCCGTGACGCCCGAGGACTGGAGCGCCGTGCGCCTGACGGCGCAGCTGGCCGGGCTGACCACGGTGCTGCTGCTGATCGTCGGCACGCCGGTCGCATGGTGGCTGGCGCGCACGCGCTCGCGGTTGAAGCCGCTGGTGGCCTCGGTGGTGGCCATGCCGCTGGTGCTGCCGCCGTCGGTGATGGGCTTCTACCTGCTGCTGCTGATGGGCCCGCAGGGGCCGGTGGGCCAGATGACGCAGGCCCTGGGCCTGGGGCGGCTGCCCTTCAGCTTTGCCGGGCTGGTGGTGGCCTCGGTCATCTATTCGATGCCCTTCGTCGTGCAGCCGCTGCAGCAGGCCTTCGAGGCCATCCCCGAGCGGCTGCTGGAAGCCTCGGCCACGCTGCGCGCCGGGCCGCTCGACCGCTTCTTCAGCGTGGTGCTGCCGCTGGCCCGGCCGGGCTTCCTGACGGCCAGCGTGCTCGGCTTCGCGCACACCGTGGGCGAGTTCGGCGTGGTGCTGATGATCGGCGGCAACATCCCCGACAAGACGCGGGTGGTCTCGGTGGCGATCTACGACCACGTCGAGGCGCTTGAATACGCCCAGGCGCACTGGCTGTCGGGCGGCATGCTGGTGTTCAGCTTCGTGGTGCTGCTCACGCTCTACGGCCGGCGGCGCGGCAACGTGGGCGGAGGGGTGGGCTGATGGCCGACCATCCGCTGGCAAGCGGCGCAAGCACGGCAATTGTCGCAAGTACTGTCGCAACCGCTGCGACCGCCACCAGTGCGACCGGCGCAACCGGCGGCGCCCAAGGCGCCACCCCGCCGGCCGCCGGCATCGAGGCACGCTTCGCGGTGGACTACGCCGGCTTCCGCCTCGACGTCGACCTGCGCCTGCCCGGGCGCGGCGTCACCGCGCTGTTCGGCCACTCCGGCTCGGGCAAGACCACGCTGCTGCGCTGCGTCGCCGGGCTCGAGCCGGCGGCGCGCGGGCGCCTGGTGGTCAACGGCGAATGCTGGCAGGACGATGCGCGCGGCATCCAGGTGCCCACTCACCGCCGCGAGCTCGGCTACGTGTTCCAGGAGGCGAGCCTGTTCCCCCACCTGTCGGTGCGGCGCAACCTCGAGTTCGGCCTGCGCCGCATCCCGGCGGCGGCGCGCCGGGTGCGGCTCGAGCACGCGGTGGCGCTGCTCGGCCTCGAGGCCCTGCTCGAGCGCATGCCCGATCGCCTCTCCGGCGGCGAGCGCCAGCGCGTCGGCATGGCGCGCGCGCTGCTCACCAGCCCGCGCATCCTGCTGATGGACGAGCCGCTCGCCGCGCTCGACCACCGCCGCAAGCAGGAGATCCTGCCCTACCTCGAGCGCCTGCACGACGAGCTCGACATCCCGGTGCTCTACGTCAGCCACTCGCCCGACGAGGTCGTGCGCCTGGCCGACCATGTGGTCATGCTCGGTGACGGCAAGGTGATGGCCGCCGGCGAACTGCACGCGACCATGGCGCGCCTCGACCTGCCCACCGCCTTCACCGAGGACGCCGGCGTGGTGATTGACGGCGTGGTGGCCGAGCACGACGACCACGACCACCTCACCCGGCTCGACTTTCCCGGCGGTGCGGTGTGGGTGCAGCGCCAGCCGGTGGCCCTCGGCCGCCGCCTGCGCTTTCGCATCCACGCCCGCGACGTCAGCCTCGCCGACCACCGGGTCGAGGGCACCAGCATCCAGAACCTGCTGCCGGCGACGGTGACCGAGGTGGTCGGCGCCGACTCGCCGGCCCACGTGCTGGTCGGCCTGGATGCCGGCGGCACCGCGCTGATCGCCCGCATCACCCGCCGCGCCGCCGAGCAACTCGTGCTGCGCCCCGGGCGGCGCATGTGGGCGCAGATCAAGTCGGTGGCGTTGCTGGGGTGAGCGGGCATGCAGCGTTCCACCGTTGCGCGTCCGCACGCACGCGCGCCAGACCAGGGAAAGCCGCTGACCGCGACATCGGTCATGAGCTGCCGTGCGCATTTGTGATAAAAGCTTGCGGATAACAAGATTTGCGCGAAAGAACACAAAATGAATAACGACGTCCGTTCGGTCGCAGAGCTGCGTGTGCTGGTCGGCTACCTGGGCGAGCAGGCGCCCGCCTGGTGGCCGAGCCGCTTCTTCGGCCCGCAGGCCGCAGCCTTTCTCGCTCCCGTGTTCGCCCGCTCGCGCTTTCTGGCCCAGTGCCAGGGGGTTTGCGCCGCCGCTGCGCGCCTCCATGACGAATTCATCGGTGTGGGGCGTGCCTTCCACCTGTTTCGCCTGCCCGAAGTCTTCGAGCAGGCGGTGGCGAGCGCGCTGATGGATCCGCAGTTCGAGGCCCAGGTCGGAGTGCACATCGCGAGTCGCGAGCAGGCGCTGGCGCGGCTTCAGGCAATCGGTCGGGCGGCACGCGCCGATGAGGGCCCGATCGTCGTGGGCGACTGGAACGACGCGCTCGACGAGGTCTTGAAGACCATCGCCGGCCTCTATCACGACGCCTTCAGCAAGGGGATCAAGACCTTTCCCTACCTGCGAGAGGCGTAATGGCGGAGGGGCGCTTCTACACCACCCAGCTCCAGGCCGGGCTGGGGCTGATCACCGAAACCCGGCAATTGCTGGAACTCCACGAGCCCGGGCTGAGCGTCGCGGCGCTGACCGAGCGTGCGCTCGCCTCCGGTCGCTTCCCACTCGTCACCGCCCGGCGGCTGCGCAACATCGTCGCCGAGTGCTTCGCACCGCGCTATCTGCGCAGCCCGAACACCGCCGCCGTGCTCAAGCGCCTGGCCCCTCACCTCGCCCGCGCGGAATTCAATCAACTCCTGCTCATCCACACCGCCCGCGCCAACCTGGTGCTCGCCGACTTCATACGCGAGGTCTATTGGCCGCGCTACGCTGCCGGCCGTGACGCGCTCACCCTGGACGATGCGCGTGAATTCGTCATCGCCGCCATGCGCGCCGGCCGCACGCAAAAGCCGTGGTCGGACACCACGATCCGCCGTGTCGCCACTTACCTGCTTGGTTGCTGCGCCGATTACGACTTGCTTGGCGGCAATGGCCGCGGCCCGCGCCCCATCCAGCCGCTGCGGCTGCACACCAAGGCGGCGGCCTACCTCGCCTACGACCTGCATTTCCAGGGCCTGGGCGACAACCAGATCCTCACCCACGAGGACTGGCAGCTCTTCGGCCTCACCCCCGACGACGTGCGCGACCTGCTCAAGCGCCTGTCGCTGCAGGGCCTGTTGATCCTGCAGTCGGCGGGCGATGTGGTCCACGTCGGCTGGACCTGTAAAACCCTGGACGAGTTGAGCGATGTCATCACTCGATAACGACTTCAACGAGCTCATCGAACGCATCCGCCACGGTCGCGAGTTCGGCCATGCGAGCTTCGAGCCGATCTTCTACCTGGTCTTCCACCCGGAACAGATCCTCGACGTGAAGCGCCGCCAGTTTGCCTGGGAAAGGCGCCTCGCCAACGACGGCTGGGACGTCCACAGCTTCTCGATCGCCGACGAGATCACCGACATCCTGGCCAAGGCCCCGATGCGCAAGATCTGGCTCGTCGCCGACCAGAAGGCGCCGCTCGCCTGGGACAAGACCAACGGCTCGCTCGCCAATGCCGTGGCTGGTGGTGCGCTGCAGAAACGCCTGGAGGCAAAGCTCGAAACCCTCGAAGGCAAGCCCAAGGCGATCCTGCTGGTCACCGATCTCGAAGCGCTCCACCCCTACCTGCGCATCGGCGTCATCGAAGGCCAGCTCCAGGGCAAGTTCCACGTGCCCACCGTTTTCCTCTATCCCGGCGTCCGCACCGGAAAGACCCGCCTCCGCTTCCTCGGCTTCTACCCCGAGGACGGCAACTACCGCTCGGTCCACGTCGGTGGCTAAGGCTTGAGAGACTCCCATGGAAATCAAACAACTCTTCGACCCCGGCAAAGACATCTACCGCAGCATCGAGAAGGTGATCGCCTACGGCGTGTCGCAGGAAGAGCGGCTCAAGAAGGAAATCACCGAGTACGTCGTCACCGACAGCATCGACGAGCAGTTCAACAAGCTGCTGCTCAAGATGCAGGCGGCGATGGACGCCGGCGGCGAGAACGAGGTCGGCGTGTGGGTCTCCGGCTTCTACGGCTCGGGCAAGAGCTCGTTCACCAAGTACCTGGGCCTGGCCTTCGACGACCGCATCAAGATCGACGGCGTGCCCTTCATCCAGCATCTGCAGGACCGTCTCAAGCGCACACAGACCCGGCAACTGCTGAGCACGGTCGCCAAGCGCTTCCCGGCGGCAGTGCTGCTGCTCGACCTGGCCAGCGAACAGCTCGCAGGGGCGACGATGGAGGAAGTGTCGACCGTCCTCTATTACAAGGTGCTGCAGTGGGCGGGCTATTCGCGCAACCTCAAGGTGGCTGCGCTCGAACGTCGGTTGAAGAAGGAAGGCCGCTACCAGGAGTTCCTCGATCTGTTCGCCGAGGCCACCGGGGGCGAGCCCTGGCAGAGCTACCGCAACGACGAGCTCGTCGTCGACAGCCTCATCCCCGGCATTGCGCATCAGCTCTACCCGAACCTGTTCAAGACCGACGCGGCCTTCTCCACCACGGCGACCGAGGTCATCCGCTTCGAGAACGACCGCGTCCAGGAGATGCTCGACATCGCCCGCGAGGCCTCGGGCAAGGACTACCTCGTCTTCATCATCGACGAGGTCGGCCAGTACGTCGGCTCGCGCCCCAACCTCATCCTCAACCTCGATGGCCTCGCCAAGAACCTCAAGGCGCTGGGCAACGGCAAGGTTTGGATCATCGGCACCGCGCAGCAGACGCTCACCGAGGACGACCCGCGCGCCTCGCTCAACTCGCCGCAGCTCTTCAAGCTCAAGGATCGCTTCCCGATCCAGCTCGACCTTGAAGCCAACGACATCAAGGAAATCTGCTTCACCCGTCTGCTCGGCAAGTCCACCGATGGCGCCGCGGCGCTCGGCGCACTCTTCGATCAGCACGGCCAGGCCTTGCGCCACCACACCAAGCTCGAGGACGCCCGCGCCTTCGGCGCCGACTTCGACCGCAAGACCTTCGTCGATCTCTACCCCTTCCTGCCCGCGCACTTCGACATCCTGCTGCATCTGCTCGGCGCGCTGGCGCGCTCCACCGGCGGCATTGGCCTGCGCTCGGCGATCAAGGTCATCCAGGACATCCTGATCGATGCGGAAAGCGGCCGCACCCCGGTCGCCAACCAGCCGGTCGGCTGGCTCGCCACCACCGTCACCCTCTACGACGCCCTGGAAAAGGACATCCAGCGCGCCGAGCCGAGCCTGCACAAGGCGGTGAACACCGTCTGCCGCATCCGCTTCGCCGATTCGCCGCTGCACCAGGACATCGCCAAGACGGTCGCGATTCTGCAGATCCTCAAGAACCTGCCGCTCACCCGCCAGAACGTCGCCAGCCTGATGCACGACAGCGTCAGCGGCGCGAGCCGTGCGGCCGCCATCGACCAGGCCATCGAGCAACTGATCTCCGACCCGATCGTGCCCTTCGGCGAGCAGGACGGCGCGCTGTGCTTCTTCAGCGAGAAGCTCAACGACATCGAGCAGGAGCGCAGCCAGATCGGGCTACGCGGCGTCGAGCTCAAGCGCATCGCCAACACCGCGCTCACCGAGGTCTTCTCGCCGCTGCCCACCACGCAACTGCACAACTCGCTCGCGGTGCAGACCGGCCTCAAGGCGCAGGCTGCGGGCGGCATGCTCACCGCGCTCGCCGGCGACCGCAACACCATCCAGACCATCGTCGAACTCACCGACCCCAAGGACTACGACGCCGCCCGCAGCCGCCTGCTGGACGAGTCCCGCCACCCCTCGGCCAAGTACCAGATCTTCCTGGTCGGCCGCAGCACGCCCGAGATCGACGAGCTCACCGCCGAGATCTTCCGCTGCCGCGAGATCGCCAACAAATACCGCAACGAGCCCGACCAGGAGGTCAAGGAGTACTGCAACGGCCAACTCGACCGCGCGAACCGCCTCACCGCCGAGCTCGAGCGCCTGACCCGCCGCAGCCTGCTGCAGGGCTCCTTCCTGTTCCGCGGTCAGGCCAGCGCGGTCGAGGGGCTGTCGAACGACCTGCACGACGCCGCCCGCAAGCACCTCGCCACCGTGGCCGAGCAGGTCTTCGACCGCTACGGCGAAGCCCCGGTGCGCGTCGGCACCGACCTCGCCGAGCGCTTCCTGCGCACCGGCAACCTCGCCGGCATCACCTCGCAGATCGACCCGCTCGGCCTCGTCCACACCCAGGGCGGCAAGCCGAGCATCCGCGTCGACCACAAGGCGCTGGTCAGCATCCGCGACGCCATCGACCGGGTCGGCGTGATCGAAGGCAAGAGCCTGGCCGACCGCTTTGGCGACGCCCCCTTCGGCTGGTCGGCCGACACCCTGCGCTATCTCGTCGCCGCGATGCTGGTCGCCGGTGAGCTCAAGCTCAGGGCCGGCGGGCGCGAGATCACCGTTAACGGCCAGCAGGCCATCGAAGCGCTCAAGACCAACAACAGCTTCAAGAACGTCGGCGTCTCGCTGCGCGACGACAAACCCTCGATGGCCATGCTGGCGCTCGCCTCGATGCGCCTCACCGAGCTCTCGGGCGACATGGTGGTGCCGCTCGAAGGCGCCATCAGCAAGGCCACCATCAAGCTCTTCCCCAACCTGCAGCAGCGCTACGCGCCGCTGGCGGAGAAGCTGTGTGGCCTCGGCCTGCCCGGCGAGGACCGCCTCGACGCCCTGTCGCGCGACATCACCGACCTGCTGCTCACCGACGCCTCCGACGCGCCGCAGCGCCTGGGCAAGGAAGAATCGGCGCTGTTCGACAGCCTCAAGTGGGCAGCCGAGCTCAAGATCGCGCTCGAACAAGGGCTCGAGACCACCCTGCGCGAGCTGCAGCAGATCCGCGACGCGATCGCCAGCCTGCCGCACACCGGCACGCCCGCCATCCTGCGCGAAGAACTCGCCGAGCCGCTCGCGCAGATCACCGAGCGCCTGCAGCAGGCCGACTTCTACCGCGCATCCGCCGATCTCGCCTCCCGCCTCACCGAACTGCGCACCCGCATCCGGGCGGCGGTCGAGGCGATGCAGGCCGCCCAGGCGACGCGGATCAAGGAGGCGGAGTCCGCCCTGCAGCGTGTGCCCGAGTGGATCGAGTTGAGCCTCCCCGAGCAGCAGGAACTGCTCGGCCAACTCGAAGCGCTCGCGCTGGTCGCCTCCGCCGACCTTGCCGGCCTCAAGGCGCTGATCAACCGCGAGTTCGAGATCCAGGACCAGGTCCAGCAACTGCGTCGCCGCATCGAGCAGCTCGGCCGCGAACGCCTGCAGGCGCGACTGGCCGAGGAGCAGGCACCGCTGGGCGTTCACGAAGGCCCCAAGACCATCAAGCGCCGGATCAAGACGCGCGCACGCATTACCGCTCTGGCCGACCTCGACGCGATGATCCAGGACCTGCAGAAACTGCGCGGCGAGCTGAAGTACGCGCACAGCTTCGAGCTGGATGTGGAGCTGGCCTGAAGCGCGGAGAAAGGCTGTATAGTGAAGTTACCCAAAGTTATCAAAAAACGCTAA
Source organism: Thauera sp. (assembly GCA_016790365.1). Lineage (GTDB taxonomy): Bacteria > Pseudomonadota > Gammaproteobacteria > Burkholderiales > Rhodocyclaceae > Thauera. The sequence goes on from JAEUNQ010000255.1 coordinate 7,665, forward strand.
CGGCTATATATTTCGATAAGAAATGGATCCGCGACGTAATCCCTATGCCCCCGGCGCCGGCACGCCGCCGCCCGAACTGGCCGGACGTGACGACATCATCGAGCGCGCCTCGATTGCCCTCGATCGCATCACGCACGGGCGCGCTGCACGCAGCCTGATCATGTATGGCCTGCGCGGTGTGGGCAAAACCGTGCTGCTGCAGCGCATTGCCACCCAGGCGGAAGCGGATGGCATGACCACTGTCGTCATCGAGTCTCCCGAGGGGCGTTCGTTGCCTTCGGTGCTCGGCCCGGCATTGCGCGCCGGCCTGATCCGGATGAGCCGTACCGAAGCTGCAAAAGCCGCAGCCAAGCGCGCTTGGGGTGCGCTCGCCAGCTTCGTGAAGGCAGCCAAGCTCAAATACGAAGACATCGAATTCAACATCGATCTCGAGAGCGAAGCCGGCGTGGCCGACAGCGGCGACCTTGAGGCGGACCTTACCGATCTGGTCGTCTGTGTCGGCGAGTGTGCCGCCGACTACAAGACCGCCGCGGTGCTGGTCATCGACGAGCTGCAATATATTCCCGAGACGCAACTTGCCGCGCTGATCACCGCGCTGCACCGGGCCAATCAGAAGCAACTGCCCGTCACCCTGGTGGCGGCAGGCCTGCCGCAACTGCTTGGCCAGATGGGTCGCGCCAAGTCGTATGCCGAGCGACTCTTCGAGTTCGTGCCGATCGGCCCGCTCGACCCCATCTCTGCCAGCCAGGCCTTGTGCGTGCCTGCCGAGCAGGAGGGGGTGAGCTACACCGAGGAGGCGATCATGGAGATCACCAGCCGCACCGAGGGCTATCCCTACTTCCTGCAGGAGTGGGGCAAACACGCGTGGTCGGCAGCCGACGAGTCCCCGATCGACATCGACGACGCACGACGCGCCACCGAGATTGCACTCGCCGAACTCGACGCGAGCTTTTTCAGGGTCCGTTACGACCGTCTGACCCCATCAGAAAAACGCTACATGCGCGCCATGGCGGAGCTCGGCCCCGGCCCTCATCGTTCTGGCGACATTGCAGAGGTTCTGGGCAAGAGCATCAACACCGTCGCACCCACCCGGGCAAAGCTCATCGAAAAGGGAATGATCTTCAGCCCTGCGCATGGAGACACTGCCTTTACCGTGCCGCTCTTCGACGGTTTCATGAAGCGCACCATGCCGGCGCTTGAACGGCCGCCACGCAAGGGATGACCCATGGCCTTCGACGACAAGACCCGTAACCGCCTGCAAAAGCTCGTCAGCGACTGCCGTGGTCTGCTAAGCGCCGAGTTCGCCATCCAGGTGCAGCAGACCTACGGCCTCGACCCCAACAGCGGCGAGCTCACCCCGCTGGATCGCCTCGCCCACCTCTCCGACCGCGAACGCCACACCGCACAACTGCTGCGCGACACCCTGGCGCACTACCTCGCCGGAGAAGACGACGACAAAGCAAACCGCATCGCTGCCATCGACCGCATCATCCGCGAGCAGGCCTTCACCGTGCTCAACCGCCTGGCCGCGCTGTTGATGATGGAAGCACGCGGCCTGCTGTTGCCGGCGGTCAGCCAGGGCCAGCAGTCGCAAGCCTTCGAGCTCTACAAGATGATCGCCGGTAGCGCCCTGGGCGAGACCGGCGACGCCTACCGCGTCTTCCTCTTCAGCCTGTTCGACGAGTTCGCCCAGGACCTGCCCGCGCTCTTCGACCGCTTCGCCCCGCAGGGCCAGCTCTTCCCGCGTGAGCCGGCGCTGATGCAGCTCATCGCCGCGCTTAACCACCACGAGGTGGCACCGTTGTGGGCCGAGGACGAGACCATCGGCTGGATCTACCAGTACTTCAACTCCAAGGACGAGCGCAAGAAGATGCGTGAAGCCAGCCAGGCCCCGCGCAATAGCCGCGAGCTGGCGGTGCGCAACCAGTTCTTCACCCCGCGCTACGTGGTCGAATTCCTGGTCGACAACACCTTGGGCCGGCTGTGGTTCAACGCCACCGGCGGGCACACCAGCCTGCGCGAGCGCTGTCAGTACCTGCTGGTGAAGCCCGACGAGGCACCACCTGCCGCCGTCAAGCTGCGCGACCCGCGCACCCTCAAGCTGCTCGACCCGGCCTGCGGGTCGATGCACTTCGGCCTCTACGCCTTCGACCTCTTCCTGGAGATCTACCGCGAAGCCTGGGACTGGGAGCAGACCCACGGCCCCGGCTCGCTCGACCTCTCCACCCGCAGGACGGACGACCTGCGCCCGCTGTGCCAGACCTATGCGGACGCCGACGCTTTTCTGCGCGACGTGCCGCGCCTGATCATCGAGCACAACATCCACGGCGTGGACATCGACCCCCGCGCCGCGCAGATCGCCTCGCTCGCCCTGTGGCTGCGCGCCCAGCGCGCCTGGCATGAAGCCGGCACCAAGGCCAAGGACCGCCCCGCGGTCGGCCACGGCCATGTGCTCGCCGCCGTCGCCCCGCCGGCGGAAAAGGAGCTGCGCCAGCGCTTCATGGCCGAACTCGACGGGCTGGATGCCGAGCTCTTCGAGCACACCCTGTTCATACTCAAGGGCCTGCCGGAACTGGGCGTGCTGTTGCAGGTGGAGCGCGAGCTGCCCCAGCTCATCCGCAAGGTGTTCGGCGAACACGGCAGCCTGTTCAAGGCCACCGACACCGAGCAATGGTCCCAGGCCGAAACCCGCCTGCGCGCCGCGCTCACCGACTTCGCCCAGGCCGCCCGCGCCAGCTACCAGGGCCGGCTCTTCGCCCAGGATGCGCTGCAGGGCCTGCGCCTGATCGACCTAGCCCGCGAGGTGTTCGACGTGGTGGTGATGAACCCACCCTTCGGCGCGCTCGCCGCCAATACCAAGGACAGGCTGGCCAAAACCTACCCGCGCAGCAAGAACGACTTGCTGGCGATCTTCGTCGAACGCGGGCTGGAACTGATGCGCAGCGGTGGCCGGCTGGGGGCGATCACCTCACGCACCTGTTTCTTCCTGTCCAGCTTCCAGAAGTGGCGGGAGGAGATTGTGCTTGGCGTGGCCAAGCCGGAGGTCATGGCCGACCTGGGGCATGGGGTGATGGATGACGCGATGGTCGAAGCGGCGGCCTACGTGCTGGAGAAAGCCTGATGACGATCTTTTTGCGGTTGTTGGCTGAGGATGACAAGGGTGCGGCGCTGGCGGAAAGTTGCGCGCGGGTGCGTCAGGGAAAGAATCAATACTCCCATTACGAGGTTACGCCTGGAGCCTTCAATGCGGTACCAGGTAAGCCTTTCGCCTACTGGATCTCGGAAAATGTACTCTCCAACTTCCGCGAAATGCCGCCGCTTGAAGGGGGGCAAACCGGCAGAGTTGCGAAGCGCGGAGTGAACTCAAACGACGACTTCCGCTTCATCCGCTGTTGGTGGGAAGTGACGCAGGTTGGAGAAAGGTGGTTCACTCACCCGAAGGGTGGGGCGTTCAATAAATACTATGGGGATCCGCACTTGGTCCTCGATTGGTTTAAGGCCGGAGAGTATCTTCAGACAGAGCGCAAGACAGATCGCGTTTATGCATTTGCGATCGTGCCAAGCAAGGAGCTGTATTTCCAGCCGGGATTGACGTATTCGCTTCGAACGCAGCGTGGGTTAGGAATGCGCGTGATGCCGGCGCAGTGCATCTTCGGAAGTAAGGGGCCAGGGGTTTTTGTTCCCGAGAGTATCCCTACCGAGCTTCTAGCACTGCTTGCACTAGCAGCGTCCGCTCCGTTCAGCTTATTTGCAGACCTTCAAACATCGTTTGGTTCATACGAAGTTGGGGTTATCCAGCGGATTCCGGTCGCCAACCTCTCCAAAGATCAACGCATCCAACTCGCCGCACTCGCCCGCCGCGCCTGGTCCCTGAAGCGCAGCCTCGACACCGTCACCGAAACCTCCCACGCCTTCCTGCTTCCGCTCGCCCTGCGACAGGCTCAGGCCGAACGGCTAGGCGCCTTCGACCCGCCCGCGATCGAAGCCGAACTCGCCCGCATCCAGGCCGAGATCGACGACATTGCCTTTTCGCTCTACGGCTTCTCCGACGCCGACCGCGCTGCCGCGCTGGGCGGCGCCGGCGGCGAAGCCAGCGACGGCGATGCCGCCGAGGACGCGGACGGTGAGGGTGACGAGGATGAAGCCGCCGACGACACCCCGAGCACCGACGCGCTGCTGTCCTGGGCCATCGGCGTCGCCTTCGGCCGCTTCGACATCCGGCTCGCCACCGGCGAACGCGAAGCCCCGCCCGAACCCGAGCCCTTCGACCCGTTGCCCGCGAAAAGCCCCGGCATGCTGCCCGACGGTGACGCGCCTTTTCACGCCCACGCCGGCATCCTGGTGGACGACCCCGGTCATGCCCACGACCTGGTCCGCATCGCCGAGCGCGTGCTGGAGCGGGTGGACATGCCGGTGCCGGCCGAGCTGCGCCGCTGGCTGCAGAAAGATTTCTTCCCCTTCCACCTGCAGCGCTACTCCAAGAGCCGCCGCAAGGCGCCGATCTACTGGCCCTTGTCCACCGCCTCCGGCAGCTACACCCTGTGGCTGTACTACCCCAGCCTGACCAGCCAGACGCTGTACACCGCCATCAACGACTTCGTCGAACCCAAGCTCGCCGAGGTCGAAACCGAAGCCACCACGCTGCGCAGCAAGGGCAGCGTCCGCAGCCGTGACGAGGAAAAGCGCCTCGAAGCCCTGACCACGCTGCAAGCCGAGCTGCGCGACCTGCGCGACCAGCTCCAGGCCATCGCCCCGCACTACCAGCCCAACCACGATGACGGCGTCCAGATCACCGCAGCCCCCCTGTGGCCGCTATTCCGCCACAAGCCGTGGCAGAAGGTGCTCAAGGACACCTGGGCCAAGCTGGAAAAAGGCGACTACGACTGGGCCCACCTGGCCATGACCTACTGGCCCGAACGCGTGCGCGAAAAGTGCCGGCACGACAAGTCGCTGGCGATCGCGCATGGGCTGGAAGATCTGTACGTGGAACCCCCCGCGGCGCCGAAGAAGGCGCGCGGGCGGAAGACCAGCAAAGACCTGGAGGCGTAATGCTGGACTATGCGGATGCGACGCGGCGTCATTGGGACGACGGGCTGTTCTTGCTGGAGGACCGCCGGTTGGCCAATGCGGACCATCTCTTCGGCCTGGCGGCCGAGTGCGCGCTCAAGGCGGTGATGCTGCCCTTGGGAATGAAGCTCAGACCCAGCGGAGCACCAGAGGATAGGCGTCACGGCCACATCGACCGGTTGTGGGACGAGTTCGGTGCCTTCGTCTCCAGCCGTGGTGGCGCCCGTTACGGCGCATTGTTGAGCGCGTACCAGAACCCGTTCGCCGGCAGTTGGAAGGTGGATCAGCGCTACGATTCGCGCTCGGGATTTACCCTGGCAGCGGTGGCGTCACATCGGGACGGCGCCCAAACCGCGAAGCGCTGCCTGGATGCGGCGGTACTGGATGGAGTCATTGCATGACGAACACAGCGAACATCGTGTTTCAGCAAGCGCTGGAAACAGCACTGGGGATCACGGAAGCGCTTGGCACCGCACTTGGCAATGAAATCGTCCTGGTGCGCGACCTGCGCGGGCGTATCCGTCCGGTCTTGCCGACCAAGCGAAAAGGCCCGGTGCTGGACAAGTATCGCGTCGATCTCTCGACACAGCTCGGCGTCTACGCATTCGATGCCGAACGTTCCGTGCTCTTCAGGGATGAATTGACCGAGCCCGATGTCGTCCTGAGCGAACGCCGGCTACTGAAGCAGAGCAACGGCCTCAGCATCTACCTCCTGGATCGCCAGATCATCGGCCAGGATTGGATGCGAGATGCCCTGCAGCGCACAACGACCAACCCACGGGTGACCTTCTTCGGCCTCAAGGGCGGTGTTGGCCGCTCCACTGCATTGGTCAATTGGGCCTGGCATCTGGCCGAGCAAGGCAAGAAGGTATTGGTCTTCGACCTGGACTTGGAGTCGCCCGGCATCAGCAGTTCGTTGCTGCCGCCGGATCGTCTGCCCGACTACGGCGTGGTGGACTGGTTTGTCGAGGACGGCGTGGGGCAAGCGCACGTGGTGGAGGGCGAGTTGCTCGCCCGTAGCCCGCTCGCCCAGGGGCTGGACGGCGAAATCTCCGTCATCCCCGCCTACGGCGCCAGGACGGAAGACTATCTCCCCAAGCTCGCCCGCTGCTATGCCGAATTCAGCGGTGACCAGCCGGAGTCATGGGCCGAGCGCTTGCAGAAGTTCGTTGAGCGAATGGAAAAGCAGTACGCGCCGGACGTGGTGATTCTGGATAGCCGTGCGGGCCTGCATGACATCGCGGCGGTACTGGCCACCCGGATGGAAGCCGTTACCCTGCTGTTTGCCATCGACACGCCACAGACCTGGAGGGGCTACGAACTACTTTTCAAGCATTGGCGCAGCCACCCACACCTGACGACATTCCGGACCAACCTGCAGGTTATTGCCGGCATGGTTCCGGACACCGGACGAGATGCCTATTTGCAGGGGTTCAAGGAGCACGCGTGGGATATCTTCCGCGACAACCTCTACGATGTGACGGGACCGGACGACCTGGATACCTTCTCCTTCGATCTGGACGATGAGTCTGCCCCCCACGCACCGGTGCCCATTTTCTGGCATCGCGCGCTGATGGAGTTCGATCCTGCCAAGGGGGGTATCGACCGCAAGACAGCGGAAGAGGCGTTTTCCCTTTTCTTCGAGCAGGCCGATCGTCTGCTTGCCACAACCGATCAAGACTAGCCAGCCATGAGCGCCTATCTTTTTTCCCATCGCTTCCGCGCAGGCTTGATTGCCGCACTGCCCGAGGATACGGCCCAGTTCGATGAAACGCCCGCCGCGCGTCATCTGTACCTGCCTGCCTCACACGCCAAGGCATTGCATCCGAATACCACCCTGATTCAGGGGATGCGCGGATCCGGAAAGAGCTTCTGGTTCGCCGCGCTGCAATCTGGCGACCTCCGCGCGCTGCTGGGTTCGGATACCGGCTTGAGTGCCGAAACAGTCGTTTCGGTCGGCTTCGGTCAGCGGCCGCTTGGAAAGCAGTTTCCCAGCAAGAGGACGCTGAAGTCGCTGCATGAATCAGGGATCGATCCGCAGCAGATCTGGTCCGCAGTCGTTTTTCAGCAGCTATTGGGGGCGGATGCACCCCAGCAGTTCGTGGCACTTGAGGATTGGCAGGCCCGCGTCCAGTGGATGACCGATCATCCGGAGGTCGTTGATGAATGCTGGTACCAGGCGGATACGAAGCTTGAACGGCAAGGGCAGTACCACATCGTGTTGTTCGATGCCCTGGATCGGACGGCGGATGATTGGCCGACGATGAACCGGCTGGTCCGTGGTTTGCTGCAGGTCGTTCTGGATACGCGGGCTTTCCGGCGTATTCGCCTGAAGGTATTCGCCCGGCCGGATCAGCTCGAAGACCCCATCGTGGCGAATTTTCCTGACGCATCGAAGGTGCTCAATCAGAAGATCGTCCTGGAATGGCCCCGTCGCGAACTGTATGGACTGCTTTGGCAATACCTGGCGAATGAGCCGGAGCATGGCGAGCCGTTCAGAAGTGGTGTGCAGGCCATGCTGCCCAACATCCAGTGGAAGCAGGAGGATGGGATATGGCTGGTGCCGGCGGGGCTCAGGCGTAGTGAGGAGATGCAAAAGTCGGTCTTCCATGCATTCACGGGCCCATGGATGGGAAGGGACAAGCGAAGGGGGTTCCCTTACTCATGGCTCCCCAGCCATCTCGGCGATGCGCGTGGCGAAGTCAGCCCGCGCAGTTTTCTTTCGGCGCTGCGACATGCTGCGCAGGATGAGCCGAGGGTGAATCAAGAGTTTGCCCTGCATTACGAAAGCATCAAACGGGGTGTCCAGGAAGCGTCCAAGATTCGGGTGCGCGAGCTCGAGGAGGACTACCCTTGGGTGAGGCCTTTGTTCGAACCATTGGCCGGCATTACCGTGCCATGTCATTTCGATGAGATCTCGCGCGTTTGGAGGCAGCAGCGTGTGGTGGAGGAGCTCGAGCGTGGCATCGCGGATCAGGCCGTTCGCCTTCCTCCCAGCCACGTCTCGGAAGGCGAGGACGGTGTCCTTCTGGATTTGATTGAGCTGGGCTTGGTCGAGCGTTTGAAGGATGGCCGTATCAACCTTCCTGACGTTTATCGCGTGGGCTATGGCATGGGGCGCCGGGGTGGCGTTCGCCCTGTAGCGGGTTAGCGTGACGAGGCTCTGGCGACAGTGGGGCCTGAACCCAGGAGTCGGTTTTTTCCTTCAGGGAATGGCGGTGAATCGTCGGACGGTACCTGAAACAACCGCCTGCTCGGTTTGTGGCGCACAAAACGCCATTTCATGCGCCACAAGCTGCGTAGTCGCTCATACATGATCTACAAGAAGACAAGAATCGCATGAGTATCGAGACCTTCATCCGCCAGGACATCCTCGCCCCCCGCCTCGCCAAGCGCGGCGTGCTGGTGGTGTACGACCCGCAGCACCGTTACCGCGCCGTGTGCCAGGGCATGGAGGGCGAGCAGTGTCGGGTGGTCGATGCCAGCGAGAGCAGCATCCTGAGCCGCGAGGCGGCGAGCCAGGCGCTGGTGGCGCTCGGCAAGGGGGCGCTGAACGGACTGGTGATCTACGTGCCGGCCGCCGCGCCGGTGGCGGACGAAGAGCGCCAGCGTGACCCCTTTGCCGCCTTTGCCGCCTGCGGCGAGACCTTCCCGAACGGGGACAGCGACAGCTTCGAGAGTCTATGCCTGAAGGCGAAGCCGGATCACGGCATGGCGATCCGCAAGATCTTCGAGGCGGAGTCGAACCCGAGCTTTGCTGTCATCGATGCGGTGGGCGGCGGCCTGGGCTGGCCCAACCTGCGGGCGCTGCTCGGCGTCGAGTCCGGGCGCGACATCCTGCTGGCGCTGCTGGCGCCCAATGCCCGGCAGGACGAGGCCTTGAAGGGCTCGGAGTCCTGGGTGGCCGAGGCGCGCGACCTGCTCAAGACCAGCCTCTGCCTGGTGCTGAAGACGCGCGGCAAGACCTGGTCGTCGATCACCGACGAACTGTGGCGCTTCGTGTTGTTCAGCGAGTTCGTGTTCGATCTGCCCGAGGCCTTGCCGGCGGCACTGGCCGACATTCCGCAGGCGCCGGTGAGCGCGCGCCCGGTGATCGAGGGCTTGTGCGAGGACCTGCGCAACGACCGCCGCACGCAGTCCATCTACATCGACCGCGCCGAGGAGATCGAGCGCGAGCTGTCCTTGCCCGCGCACTGCCACAGCCTGAAGAACCTGGGCCAGCGCGACACCTTCCCCTTCGAGGAACGCACCTTCCTGGCCAACGCCATCGAGGCCAGCCTGCGCGACGACATCGACCTTGTGCGGGAGATCCTGGCGCAGCACGAGCGCTCGGTGTGGACCGGCAAGGGCGAGAGCCGGGCGCAATGGGATCTGGTGCGCGCCGCCGTCGAGCTGTCGCTGGCATGCGAGGATCTGGACCGCCAGTTGCCGGACCACGCACAGAGCCTGGAGCGCCTGCTCGCCTTCTATGTCGGCGCGCTGCGCGAGGTCGATCGCCTGCATCGGGAGTTCGAACAGGCGGTGAGCGACTTCGACTGGCAGGACACCAACGGCACGATGACGCCGATCAAGCAGCAAGCCCGCAAGCGCTACGGCAAGCTGGTCGAGCGGGTGCAGATGGTGTTCACCCGCCACCTGCAGGCGAGCGGCTGGCCGCTGCCCGATTACCTGTCCAACGCCGATGTGTTCGATCGCGTGGTGGCCCCCAAGCTGCAGCACAACGGCCACCGCGTGGCCTACCTGATGATCGACGCGCTGCGTTTCGAGTTGGGCGTGGCGCTGGAAAAGCAGCTCGCCGAGGACGGCGTGGTCGAGTTGAAGCCGGCGCTGGCGCAACTGCCCAGCGTGACCCCGGTCGGCATGGCCAGCCTGCTGCCGGGCGCAGGGCAGACACTGACGCTGAGCAAGCAGGGTGACAGCATCGTGCCGATGATGGGCGACCAGGCGATCACGACGGTGGCACAGCGCATGGAGGTGTTCCGGCGGCGCTATGGCCAGCGTTTTGCCGAGGGGCGCCTGGAAGACTTCGTGCGCGACCGTGTCGACTTCGGCAAGGACGTGGATCTGCTGGTGCTGCGTGCGGTGGAGATCGACAGCCACTTCGAGAACCACCCGGACACCGCCCCGGCCGAGATCACCAACGCCCTCAAGCGCATCCGCAAGGCGATCCACAAGCTGACCCAGCGCGGCTTCAACGAGGTAGTGATCGCGACCGACCACGGCTTCTTCATGAACACCCATGCCGGCGCAGGCGACGTGTGCGCCAAGCCCGCCGGCAACTGGATCGCGGTGCACGAGCGCTGCGCGCTGGGCGACGGCAGCGCCGATGCCCACCACTTCGAGATGAGCGCGGACAAGCTCGGCATCCGGGGCGACTTTGCCCGCTTTGCCGGGCCGCTCAGCCTGGCGGCGTATCGCGCCGGCCTGCTCTACTACCACGGGGGTGCGTCGCTGCAGGAGTGCGTGGTGCCGGTGATCACGATGCAGTTGAAGGCCGCCGAGCAACCCTCCTTGACGCAGGCTGCGGTGGCGCTGCGCTACAAGAACGGCGCGAAGCGGGTGACGACGCGGGTGCCGGTGATCGACCTGGCGGTGGATGCGGCCGACATGTTCTCGACCGAGAGCGTGTTCGAGATCCTGCTGGAGGCGCACAACGCCAAGGGCGATGTGGTCGGCGAGGCCAAGGCCGGCGGCGTGGTGAATCCGGCCACCGGCACGCTGACCCTGCGCGCGGGCGAGAAGGCCCAGGTGACGCTGAGGATGCAGATGGAGTTCGAGGGCAAGTTCAAGGTTAAGGCCCTGAACCCGAAGACCAACGCGATCTACGCCCAGATCGAACTCGAAACCGACTACGCGGTTTGAGTGATGGAGCCACCCGGCGAGGGACTGGATTGATGGACACCCTGGACGAGAAGCTGACTTCGATCTTCGACGGCAAGGTCGTGCGCAAGGACTTGCTGCACCGGATCAAGAAGGGCACCAACGTGCCGACCTTCGTGCTCGAGTTCTTGCTGGCGCGCTTCTGCGCGAGCGACGACGCGGCGGAGATCCAGGCCGGCATGGAGGCGGTGCTCGATACGCTCAACGAGAACTACGTGCGCCCCAACGAAGCCAACGCCGCGCAGTCGCGGGTGGCGACCAAGGGCAAGCATCGCTTCATCGACAAGGTGCATGTCAATTACGTCGAGAAGGATCGCCGGCACTGGGCGGCGCTGGAGAACTTCGACTCGCGCCGGGTGGCGATCAGCGAGAAGTTCTACCGCGACAACGACCGTTTGCTGCAAGGCGGGCTGTGGGCCGAAGTGACGATCGCGTTCAACGAGATCGAGGAAGACGGCTACACCTTCTACGTCGAGGACCTGCGCCCGATCCAGCTCGCCCGCTTCGACTTCGAGCGCTACAAGGAAGGCCGCGCACAATTCAGCCGCGACGAATGGCTGGACGTGATCCTGCGCTCGGTCGGCCTGGAACCGGGCAAGCTCAGCCACCGGGTGAAGATGCACTTCGTCGCCCGCCTGGCACCGCTGATCGAAGCCAACTACAACTTCATCGAGCTCGGCCCGCGCGGCACCGGCAAGTCCTACTTCTTCAGCGAGTTCTCGCCCTACTCGACCCTGATCAGCGGTGGCCAGGCCACCAAGGCGACGCTGTTCTACAACAACCAGCGCCGCAAGATCGGCCTGGTCGGCTACTGGGACACGGTTGCCTTCGACGAGGTCGGCGGCATCAAGGTGAAGGACCAGGACACCATCCAGATCATGAAGGATTTCATGGCCAACGGGCGCTTCTCCCGCGGCGTGGAGGTGATCGCCGACGCATCGATGGCCTTCGTCGGCAACCTGGACCTGTCGGTCGAGCAGATCGTGCATTCCGAGGGGTACGACCTGTTCCAGCCGCTGCCCAAGGAGTTCGACCTGGCCGTGCAGGACCGCTTTGCCTGCTATCTGCCGGGCTGGGAGATGCCCAAGAACAGCAGCGAGTTCCTGACCAGCGACTACGGCTTCATCACGGATTATCTGGCCGAGGCCTTCCACCACCAGCTCAAGCAGACCAACCGCTACGAGGAGGTCAGCAAGCGGATCAGGCTCGGCAGGTCGGTCGAAGGCCGTGACGAGAAGGGCATCAAGAAGACGGTGTGCGCGTTCATCAAGATCCTGCACCCGCACGGCCCGCCCGCGGACGCCGAGTTCGACGAGTACGTGGCCTACGCCGTGGAGATGCGCCGGCGGGTGAAGGAGCAGATGAACAAGCGCAAGACGGACGACGAGTTCGGGCGCATCAATCTCTCGTTCATCGACAGCGCGGGTGAGGAGGTGGTGGTGTATTGCCCCGAGTCGCGGGCGGCGACGGCGACCCAGGAGCCGAGTCGGCGCAACATTCATGCTGCGGGCGCGCCGGTGCAGGAGGCGGCGACGATGGCTACGAACGCGCCGGCATCTTCGATCGCATCCGCCGCTCCGCTCGAACCGACGCCCGCGGTCGCTGCGCCACAGTCTGAATTGGCAGAGCAACGCTTCACCATCCACTACGGCGACACCGGCTACAGCTACGAGAGTATCGTGCTGCCCTACCTGAAGGGCGCGAAGGCGATCGAGATCGAAGATCCCTACATCCGCGCGAACCACCAGATCCAGAACTTCGTGCGCTTCTGCGAGGCCGCGATCAAGTCGCCGACGGTGCGCACGATCACCCTGACGACGAGCTACGACGCGGACACGGACGTGAAGAACGTGTCCGATCGCCTCGCCGAACTGCAGCAGAGTCTGCTGGAACTGGATGTGGCGCTGGAGGTGAAGATCAACGAGAACCTTCACGACCGTGAGATCCGCATCGACAACGGCTGGGTGATCAAGATCGGGCGCGGGCTCGACTTCTTCCAGAGGCCGGATAGCTGGTACGGGATCGGATCTAACGACCTCAGCCTGCGGCGCTGCCTGGAGACGAAGGTGGATATATTCCGGTCTGCTTGAAGCGCAGCCTTTGCAACGCGGACGAGCGCTCGAGGCCAAGGCACGGATGCTCGTTCAACGTAACACCCGGGTGCGATGATCCAGGCTCCCGAATACATGGACTCCCAAATGAGCAAGAACGCCCCTCTCCGCGCCCGCAACTTCCCCTCCGCCGAGGACGAGGCCAAGGCCGCCCAGCCTCACGGCCGCTACGACGGCCCCGGCAGTTCCTTCCGCATGGCCTTCACCGACACCGACTTCCTGCTGCGCGAGGAGCTGCGCCCGGTGCGGCTGCAGCTCGAGCTGCTGAAGGCCGAGCTGGTGCAGCAGGAGCAGGGGGTGGAGTCCACCGTGGTGGTGTTCGGCAGCGCGCGCTTCAAGGCGCCGGACGTGGCCGAGGTCATGCTGCGCGACGCGGTGGCGAGCGGCGACGAGGCCGCCATCCGGCGCGCGCAGCAGATGGTGAAGAACGCGCGCTGGTACGACGAGGCGCGCCGCTTCGGCGAGCTGGTGACGCGCGAGTCCGAGGCGCTCGGCGAGCCGGTGATCGTCGCCACCGGCGGCGGGCCGGGGATCATGGAGGCGGGCAATCGCGGCGCCTTCGACGCCGGCGGGCGCAGCATGGGGATGAGCATCTTCCTGCCCTTCGAGGAGGCGCCGAACCCCTACATCACGCCCGAGCTGTGCTTCCAGTTCCACTACTTCGCCATCCGCAAGATGCATTTCCTGATGCGCGCGGTGGCGCTGGTGAGCTTCCCCGGCGGCCTGGGCACGCTCGACGAGCTCTTCGAGGTGCTCACCCTGACGCAGACGCGCAAGATCCGCCGCCGCCCCATCGTGCTCATCGGGCGCGACTTCTGGGAGCGCCTGATCGACTTCGACGTGCTGGTCGAGCACGGCGTGATCAGCCCGGAGGACAAGAACCTGTTCCACTACGCGGAGACCGCAGAGGAGGCCTGGGGCGCGATCAAGGCCGCCTACAGTGGCGACAACCCCTCGCTGACCGCGCGGCAGCTGAAGGGCAACTAAGCGCCGCGATGCAGACCGAAAAGCCGCTGATCCTCTTCGTCCACGGCCTGTGGATGCACGGCGCGGTGTTTGCCGCGCACCGCCGCCGGCTGAGCGGCATGGGGCGGGAGAGCCGGGTGTTCTCCTGGCATTCGCTGCTCGGCTCGCTCGACGGCGCGGCGGACGAACTGGCGGCGTACATCGCCGCCCTCGGCCGCCGGCCGCTGCATCTGGTCGGGCACAGCCTGGGCGGTTGCGTGGTGCTGAACATGCTCGCCCGCCATCATCCGGAAGGCATCGGCCGGGTGGTCCTGCTTGGCCCGCCGTGCTGCGGCTCGTATGCGGGCGAGCGCATCCTGCGCGTCCCGGTGCTGCGCGGCGCGCTTGGACGGGTGCTGCCGCAGTGGCTGGCGCGGCCGCTGCCCGAGGTTCCGCCCGGCTACGAGATCGGCGTGGCCGCCGGCAACCGGCCGGTCGGCATCGGCCGCATCGTGCCCGGCATGGAGAAGCCCAACGACGGCATGGTGACCGTGGCCGAGACGCGCTGGCCGAGCGCGCGCGACCACACCGTGCTGCCGGTGACCCACATGCAGATGCTGTGGTCGCGCGCCTGCCTGATCCAGACCCTGCACTTCCTCGACACCGGGCACTTCCTGCGCGGGGGCGTGCGCGCCTGAGCGGCCCGCCCGCCCCCTCCCGGGGGCGGGGTGCTCAGATTGCGTCGCGGATCTGCCGCAGGCGTTCACCGAGAACGGGCGGGCCGCCTTCCAGCAGCACGAGCAAGGCGTCGAGGTTCTCCACCAGCGAGGCGCGTTCGCGCGGGCTGGCGCCGCGGGCGAGGGCATCGCGGTAGGTGGCGAGGATCTGCCCGGCGAGCGCGGCGCACGCCTCGGTCGTCGCGGCGGCACGCTTGCGGCCGCGCGCGGCGGGCTCGGCCGGGTGCAGGCTGCACGCGAGCAGCTGCACGAGGTCGAGGTCGGCCAGACTGGCTGCGGTCCAGAAGTCGGGACTGCGCCCGGCACCCTCCTGCAGGCTGGTGCGCAGGCGCGGGAGCTCCTCTTCCAGCGCGGCTGGCGGCAGCCCCGGATGGGCAGTGTCGAGATGCGCTGCGAGCAGCACCGCGCTCGCCCAGTTGGTGAACGGGTAGGCGTCCTGGCTGCCGCCGGCTTCGAAGGCCTCACGGTAGGCTTCGGCGCAGGCGTCGAGCGCCTCCAGGCGGGCTGCCGGCGCGGCGGCGACGAGCGCGTGGCGCTTGTGGGTGCTGCCCAGCAGGCTCAGGCGCTCGACGGTGGGCGCGCGCCTGCACAGCGGCTCGAGCTCGGCGAGTGCCGCCTGCACGAGCGCCTCGCGTGCCTTCGCCTGCGCGGCGTCCGCGGCGGCGCCGCGCCGGTGCGCGGCCACGGCCTCGTCGGCGGCCAGGCGGGCGCGGCAGTTGGCGAGCTGTTCGAGCACGCGCAGCGGGCAATCGCCGCTGGAGGCGCGGATCGCGCGATCGAGCTGCTCGATCGCCTCGGGCCAGGCGCGCGCCTCGGCCCAGGCAAAGCCGAGCGCCGCGCACAGGTCGGCGCGCGCGAGCCATTCCGCGCGGCCGTTCTCCGGGATGCCTTCCAGGAGGGCTCCGATGCGGGTCACGGCATCGTCCCCGCCGCTGCTGCGCAGGGCCTGGGTGAGGTTGTCGAGCTCCACGCCGAGCTCGGTCGGGCAGTGGAAGCGGCGCGCCTGCGGCCGCGGCGCGGCTCGTCCGCGCAGAAGGGTGTAGGACGGGTCGCCGTAGCACTGGTAGGCGCCCCAGGTGTTCACCCCGCGGAAGCGCAGCCATACCTCCTCACGCGCGGCGCGTACCGCCTCGCCGAGGGTCTCGCCGGCGAGCATCAGGCGGTAGAAGGTGTTGGCGAAGGCGAGCGCGGCGGCGTCGTCCACCGCCCAGCCGGCGGCCACCACCGCGCGCACGCCCATCTTGATGAACTGCATGCCCAGGTTGGCGGCGAGCGCGCCCTTGTCGCCGCCGCGCATGCTGCCGAGGTGGCAGCAGTTGATGAAGACCAGTTCGGGAACCCAGCGCATCTGCTCGACGTCGCCCGGGGTTAGGAAGATGCCGTGCCCGATGACCATGCCGGAAACGGTTTCCGGCGCCGCCGCCGCCGATGGATCACCAGGCGTTCTTGCGGAGCGCGGCAGGGGAAAGTCGTGTTCGCCGTGGCCGGCGAGGTGGAGGATGCGCCACGGGCTGCGATGCAGGCCGGCGAGCACCTCGTGGGTCGGCGGGTCGATGCAGCGCTCCACCCGCCAGCCGGCGGTTTCGAAGCGCTCGGCGACCTCACGCGCCTCGGCGCGCGCGCCGGGGAGGTCGGGGAAGTCGTCCCAGCCGTCGAGGTCGGGATTGCCGACGACCAGGATGCTGGCCTCGTCCGCATGTACCGGCCGGGTGCGGTACTGGGTGGTGCGGATCTGACGCACGACGCCGGCGGCGATCGCCGGCGGGCGGCCGCTGTCGCTCCAGCGGTTCTCCAGCAGCTCCCAGGGATAGCGCGCCGAGCGCGGATCGACCAGCAGCACCAGGTTGCCCTGGCGCGAGGCGGCTTCGCGCAGGCTCACCGGCAGCAGCATCTCGTGCAGCGTGTAGGCCGCCTCGGGGTTGGCCGCTGGCGAGGCCGAGGCCTCGCGGATGAAGGCGTCGGCGAGCGTGAGCTGACCGCTCGCCAGGGTCTCCTCGGCGCGCGCGCGATCGGTCACGAAGATGAAGCGCAGGCTGTCGCGTCGGCCCTCGTCCTCGATGATCTCCAGACGCTGCCACCATTCCGGGGCCTCATCGAAGCGCACTCGCACACGCCCGCCGCGGCCGGCCTCGATGGTCTGCGCCGGCCAGCGCGCCGCGGCGCCGAGCTGCGGGATGGCGAGCACCGCCTGCAGGCTCTCGGCGGCGCCGATCGCCACGTCGGCGAAGAGCTCGACGAACTCGATGCGGTCGATCCACACCCGGCCGTCGAGCGCGGTCTCGTGCAGGCGGGCGTTAGCGGCGATCGCTGCGCGCACGATCGCCTCGACAGAGTCGCGCACCGACAGCGCGCCGGCGCCGGTGCCGACCAGCAGGCAGGACACCGAGGCCCGGCGCGGACCGCCGGCCGGGCCGAAGCGCTCGTCCGGCCATTGCGCGATCTGCAGGGCGTGGTCGAGCAGCGCACCGCGCACCCCGGCCTCGAGCAGGCCGGGGGTGAGCTCGCCGACGTCGCCGAGGCCGACCACGATCGCACCCCCAGGCTGGCCATTGGCGCGCGGGTTGAAGAACTGCGCGCTGCTGCCGTGTTGCCCGGGGTAGAGGCCGAGCGCCTGGCGGCGCGACAGCGCGCCGTCGAGGCGGCGGTCGAGCGCGGCTTCGGCGCTGACGATGGTGTCGCCGCGGTAATGCCCGACCAGCACCGGAAAGCGCGCATAGGACAGGTCGCCGTGGCGGATCGAGAGCTCGATCGGAGGCGTCGCGGGGCGGCTCTCCGGCGGGCTGGCGGGCACGCCGCCGCCGAAGCCGAGGCTGCGCAGCTCGGACGGCGCGGGGATGCCGTCCGCGGGCGGCAGCGGCGGCAGCTCGAAGCGCGCCGGCTCGTCGACGAGCGCGCGCGCGCGCTGCGGAGGCGCGCTCGGCAGGCGGGTGGTGACGCCCTTGGCGAGGATGTCGAGATAGGCGGCGAAGGCCTTGCGCTGCACGCACAGGGCGTCGTGGGCGGTGTCGTCCACATACCAGGTCGGCACCCCGGGCAGCAGGCCGGAGCCCCAGCTCACCGTGCCGTCGCCCTCGCGCCCGGCGATGAAGGCGATGCGCTTGCGGCCGGAGAGCCAGCTGTCCTCGTCGTGGTCCTGCAGTTCGTAGTCGATCACGGTGGCACGCTGGCAGCCGGCGACGTAGCACATGTAGGCCGGCTCGGGCGGCGCGGCGCGCAGCAGGGCCCAGGTCTCGCGTGCGCTGCGCAGGGCCTCGTCGGGCGGGGTCTTCCAGCGCGCCTGGAGGGATTCGCGCAGCAGCGTCCACCGCGCCGGATCGGCGAAGTCGGGGTCCTCGGGGGCGAAGGGCAGCAGCTCGACCAGGCCGGGGTATTCGCGCACCAGGTCGACGATCTCGTTCGTGCTGCGGGTGAAATCGAGCAGGGCGAGGCGGGCCTGTGTGGGGTTGAAGCCGGTGAGCCAGCGCACCGCCTCGTAGGAGCCGAGGTTGGGCGTCCCGAGCATGAGCAGGCGGCTGCCGGGCAGGCGGGTGATGCGCTGCCACACCGCGGCGCCGCGCCCGCCGTCGGCGATCATTGCGCGCGCCACCAGGCCGCCCATCGAGTGCGCGACCAGATACACCGGCTGACCCTCGCGTTCGGCCTGCGGCAGCCAGGCTTCGAGCGCCTCGGCGAGGCGGGCGGCGGCGGCGCGTACCGACAGCCGCCAGTCGTAGGGGAAGATCTCGACGCGGTGGTGTTCGGCGAGGAACTCGAGCAGCGGGCCGTAGAAGTCGTCGAGCAGGTCGTCGGCGGAGACCTCGCGTGCGCCCAGGGCGATCTTGCCGAGCCCGCCGCGCAACAGGGTGAAGTAGTGCAGCCACACCGCTCGCCCGCCGGCGCTCAGGGCGCTGCCCATGGTGCCCGGCAGCATCACGGTGAGCGGACGCGGAGCGCCGCCACGCGCACGGCGCACCGCCTCGCGCCAGCGCGGCGGCGTCTGCGGCGCCTCGGCGAGGGGGCGGAAGCCGCCGTCCTCGTGATCGCCGCGGGTCAGACCGGCGAGCAGCCAGCCGACGCTGTCCGCGTTGCGGAAGTAGCTGAAGTGGTCGACCCGCGCACCGCGGTCCAGGCGGAAGCGCGCGCCGCCCTCGGGCCGGCGCAGGCCCCCGGACATCGAGCCCGTGTTGACCACGAGGTCGTGGTCGGCGCCGTAGAACCAGTCGGTGACGAGCAGCTTGAGCTTCTGCCACACCGTGTCGCCCTCGGCATCGCCGGCGATCACGCTGAGGTCGGCCGCGGTGACGAGGTCGGGGTGGTGCAGCAGCCGGGTCAGCGCCGAGCCGGGCATCATCGCCTCCAGCCCGGGCAGGGTGCGCGGGTCGGTGCGCTCCTTCACTACCGCGAGCAGGAAGTCGAGGCCATCGGCGAACAGGCCGCCGCCGAGCGCGCGCCCGGCGAGGAAGTCGAGCATCGACAGCCAGCGGTCGAGGCGGCCGGAGGCGAGCGTGGTGCCGCGCGCCGGGCAGGCGGCGCGCACGAAGCGGGTGACGCGGACCTTGCGCTCGACCAGCAGCTCGACGAGTTCGGCGAGCGCCTCGCGGTCGGCGTCGTAGGCGTGGTCGCGCGCCTTCGCCTCCTTGGGCGACAGCGGCTGCAGGCCGAGCTGTTCGGCGATCGTGCGGTCGGCGGCGAACAGCGTGCGCAGGCCGTCGGCGTCGAGCAGGCGGCGGACCGCCTCGCACTGGCCGAGGCAGAGCAGCTCGCCGACGAGGCCGCCACGCGAGTGGCTGACCAGGTGCAGCTCGGCGTCCTGCGGCAGGCGGCGCGCGAGCGCGAGCGTGTTTGCAACCGGGCTTTCGGTGAGGCTGCGGTGTTCGAGGGCGAAGGCGCGCTCACCGTACGCGGCGGCGAGACGGGTGCGGGCGGCCGCGCCGGCGGCGTTGCCCGCATCCCACAGCTTGCCGAAGCTGCCCTCGCAGCTCGAAGCCG
This sequence comes from Thauera sp., assembly GCA_016790365.1. Lineage (GTDB taxonomy): Bacteria > Pseudomonadota > Gammaproteobacteria > Burkholderiales > Rhodocyclaceae > Thauera. The sequence goes on from JAEUNQ010000255.1 coordinate 27,373, forward strand.
TGCCGTGCAGGAAGACCAGCAGCGGCCTGCCGCCGGGCAGCTTCGCGTCCGCCGCGAGCGGCGCGAGCGCGAAACCGTCGCCGAGGCTCACGCGGTGCAGGCCGGGGGCCAAGGGTTTGAGCTGGCGCTCCTCGAAGTGCTCGCCGAGCTTGTGCGCGGCGCCTTCCTTGACGCGCACGCCGAAGAACTCGAGCACGCGCACGCCCAGCCCGAGCAGGCCGCGCTCGGCCGTGGCCGCGTTGGCCGAGGGGGCCAGCGCGTCGATCTCCCAGGCGTCGCCGCCGTCGCGGGCGCGGCTACGGCGGCCGTGCTCGCGCACCAGGGCGTCGGCGCGGGTCCACAGCACGAAGCCGTTGTCGAGCTCGACCCGGACCACCTCGTCGCCGGCGACCTCGAGCTCGCCGCTCACGCCGTCGCGTGCGCGGCCGGGGATCAGCGTGCGCCGGGCGGTGATCGTGACCGCGTCGTCGGCGGGCGTGGGCTGGGTCGCAGGGGACGGCGAGGGGGCGATGCTGCCGCGCAGGCGGAAACGCGGGATGCTCATGGGGATTCTCCGCTGGACGTCCGGACGGCGGGCACGGACGTGCCCGGCTCGATTCAGGCTAGTCCAGCATCGGGGCGGCTGCCAGCCGGATCGTGTGCTTGCAGGTCGCGGGTGTCGATGTGGAGGACGTGGCCGTGGTGGCGGCTCACCTCCTCGACCATGTGCGCGGTGCCTCCGGCGCCGTCGCCGCGGCGCCCGTCCCACAGGCACAGCAGCCATACGCGGTCGCCGCCGCAGGCGAGGGCGGTGTCGAGCAGCCAGCGGTTGCAGCGTTCGAAGGGGTTGTCGGGCACTTCGGCGCCGGCGGCTGCGGGCGGCATGGCGCGCGGCGGGCTGGCGAGGCGGGCGGCCACCGCGCGGTAGCGCGCCACCCATTGCTCGCCCTCGCTCACCGGGCGCACCGAGCGCGCGATGAACTCGTTCTCGCCAAAGGGCTGCAGGAACAGCAGCGGCAGCGCGCGCGCCTGCGCCGCCTCGGCGAACAGCAGGTCCGCGCCCGCGGCGCCCTGGGTGAGGCCGAGGTCGAGCGGGCCGGCCTCCAGGTGATCGAGTGCCGCGGCGATACGCACCGCCGCCGCGGGCACGAGCGCGGGCGGGAAGCGCGGCTCGGCGCGATCGGGGGTGTCGATCATGTGACCACTGAAGAGGATCACGCGGCGCGGCTGCAGGCAGCTCGGCAGGACTGGCTCGGGGGCGGGCATCGCGGGTCTCCGGTGGTCGATCGGTGCTGCGCCCATTCTGGAGCGATCGCCCCAGCCGCGGCTATCGGCGCGCTCCGAGGCTGAATATACTTACAGCCATGGCGACCCCTAACGAGACCCTTCCCGGGCCCCACTCCGGTCCACACTCCGCGTCCCGCTCCGAAACCGATTCCCCGCAACCGCCGGTCGCCGATCCGCTCGCCGCGCTCGACCCCGCCCAGCGCGCCGCGGTCGAGCACGGCATCGGCGCCGAGGGCCGCATCGACGCCGGGCCGCTGCTGGTGATCGCCGGCGCCGGCTCGGGCAAGACCGGCACGCTCGCGCACCGCGTGGCCCGCCTGGTCGCCGCCGGCGCCGACCCCGGGCGCATCCTGCTGCTGACCTTCTCGCGCCGCGCGGCGGACGAGATGGGTCGGCGTGTGCGCCGCATCCTCGCGCAGGCCGCCGCCGACCGCCCCGGCCTGGCGCGCGCCGAGCTGCAGTGGGCGGGCACCTTCCACGCCATCGGCGCACGCCTGCTGCGCGACTACGCCGGCCGCATCGGGCTCGACCCCGGCTTCAGCATCCACGACCGCGAGGACTCCGCCGACCTGATGAACCTGGTGCGCCACGAGCTCGGGCTGTCGGCGACGAAGCGGCGTTTTCCGCAGAAGGGCACCTGCCTGGCGATCTACTCGGCGGTGGTTAACACCCGCGCCGCGCTCGCCGAGGTGCTGCAGGCGAGCTTCCCGTGGTGCGCGGAGTGGGAGGACGCGCTCAAGCGCCTGTTCCGCGCCTACGTCGAGGCCAAGCAGGCGCAGCAGGTGCTCGACTACGACGACCTGCTGCTGTACTGGGCGCAGATGGTGTCCGATGCCGGGCTCGGCGCCGAGATCGGCGGCCTCTTCGACCATGTGCTGGTCGATGAATACCAGGACACCAACGCGTTGCAGGCGGCGATCCTGCTCGCGATGAAGCCCGACGGCCGCGGCTTGGCCGTGGTCGGCGACGACGCGCAGTCGATCTACGCCTTCCGCGGCGCCACGGTGCGCAACATCCTCGACTTCCCGGCGGCCTTCGCGCCGCCGGCGCGGGTGGTGACGCTGGAGCGCAACTATCGCTCCACCCAGCCCATCCTCGACGCCGCCAACGCGGTGATCGCGCTCGCCGCCGAGCGCTTCGCCAAGAACCTGTGGAGCGAGCGCGCCTCGGCGCAGCGCCCGCGTTTGGTGACGGTGAACGACGAGGCCGCGCAGGCGGACTTCGTGGTCGACAGCGTGCTGGCGCGCCGGGAGGAAGGCCTCAAGCTCAAGCAGCAGGCGGTGCTGTTCCGCGCCTCGGCGCACAGCGCGCGCCTGGAGCTGGAGCTGACCCGGCGCAACGTCCCCTTCGTGAAGTACGGCGGGCTCAAGTTTCTCGAGGCCGCCCACGTCAAGGACGTGCTCGCGCTGCTGCGCTGGGCCGAGAACCCGCGCGACCGCATCGCCGGCTTCCGCGCCATCCAGCTCCTCGCCGGCATCGGCCCGAAGACCGCCGGGCGCGTGCTCGACAACGTGTGCGCGGCGCCACCGGGCTGCGCGCTGCTCGCCGAGCAGCCGGTGCCGGAGGCGGCGCGCGCGGGCTGGCTGGAGTTCGCCACCCTGCTCGACCGGCTCGCCGGGCGGGAGGAAGGCTCGAGCACTGCGTTCGCGCCTTGCGGCGCTCCTACAGTAGGCAGCGTGGCCGCAGCCCATGGAGGAGAGCCGCCAGGTGCGAATGCGGCTACCCCGCCTGCGTCGGATGCAGGAGCGGCGGCAGCCGCCAATGTCCGTGCGGAGGGGGGCGTGGGCGGGCTGCCCTGGCCGGTCGACTTCGAGCTCGCCTGCCGCTGGTACGAGGCGCAGATGCCGCGCCTGTACGACGACTTCGCGGTGCGCGCGCTCGACATCCAGCAGCTCGCGCGCATCGCCGCCACCAGCCCGAGCCGGCAGCGCTTCCTCATCGAGCTCACCCTCGACCCGCCCAGCGCCACCAGCGCCGAGGCCGGCATGCCGCTGCTCGACGAGGACTACCTGATCCTGTCGACCATCCATTCCGCGAAGGGCCAGGAGTGGAGCGCGGTGAGCGTGCTCAACGTGGTCGACGGCTGCATCCCGTCGGACGTCGCCACGCGCAACAGCGCCGAGATCGAGGAGGAGCGTCGCCTCCTCTACGTGGCGATGACGCGCGCGAAGGACGCCCTCGACCTGATCGTGCCGCAGCGCTTCCACGTCACCCAGCAGATGGGCCTGGGCGATCGCCATGTGTATGCCGGGCGCAGCCGCTTCATCCCCAACCGCCTGCTCGGGCGCTTCGAGCAGACGAGCTGGCCGCCACCCCCGCCCGAGCTGCAGGGTTCGCCGGCCTCGCGCCAGGCGGCGATCGACCTCGCCGCGAAGATGCGCGACATGTGGCGTTGACCAGGAGGTGAGCACCCCGGGGGGCGCGCCGCCTGCGGCTTGAACGCTGCGGATGCGGTAATCTTTTCGTTCGCCGTACAAGAAGGGGGAGGTCGATCCCCGGTTGCGGTGCGTCCGCATGCGGGCGCGGCGAAAGGGAGATCCGCCATGGCAAGGAAAACGCACCCGATGGTCGCGTCGCTGCGCGCCGCCGACACCGGCAAGATCGTGTCGGCGCGCGAGGCGGTGCGCCTGATCCGCAGCGGCGACACGGTCGCCACCGGCGGCTTCGTCGGCATCGGCTTTGCCGAGAGCGTGGCGATCGCGCTCGAGCAACGCTTCCTGGAGGCGGAGGGCGCCCTTGCCAGCCCGCGCGACCTGACCCTGGTGTATGCGGCCGGGCAGGGCGACGGCAAGACGCGCGGCCTCAATCACCTCGGCCACGAGGGCCTGGTGGCGCGCGTGATCGGCGGCCACTGGGGGCTGGTGCCGCGCCTGCAGGCGCTCGCGGTGGATAACCGCATCGAGGCCTGGAACCTGCCGCAAGGGGTGATCACGCACCTGTTCCGCGACATCGCGGCGGGCAAGCCGGGCACGCTGACCCGGGTCGGCCTGGGTACCTTCGTCGATCCGCGCTTCGGCGGCGGCAAGCTCAACGCGCGCACCAGCGCGGATCTGGTGCGCTTGATGCCGATCGACGGCGAGGACTACCTGTTCTACAAGGCCTTCCCGATCCACGTCGGCATCATCCGCGGCACCACCGCCGACCCCGACGGCAATGTCACCATGGAGAAGGAGGCGTTGATCCAGGAGGCGCGCGCGATCGCGATGGCGGCGCGCAACTCGGGTGGCATCGTCATCGTGCAGGTCGAGCGCATCGCCGAGCGCAGCTCGCTCAACCCGCGCCAGGTGCAGGTGCCGGGCGTGCTGGTCGACTGCGTGGTGGTGGCGGATCGTCCGGAGCACCACATGCAGACCTACGCCGAACAGTACAGCCCCGCCTTCTCCGGCGAGATCCGCGTGCCGATGTCGACGATCTGTGCGATGCCGATGGGCGAGCGCAAGATCATCGCCCGCCGGGCCGCGATGGAGCTGCAGTCGGATGCCGTGGTGAACCTCGGCATCGGCATGCCGGAGGGAGTCGCGGCCGTGGCCGCGGAAGAAAAGGTCATCGACCTGCTGACGCTCACCGCCGAGCCCGGCGTGATCGGCGGCATTCCCGCCGGCGGGTTGAGCTTCGGAGCGGCGGTGAACACCCAGGCGATCATCGACCAGCCCAGCCAGTTCGACTTCTACGACGGCGGCGGGCTGGACGTCGCCTTCCTCGGGCTCGCCCAGGCCGACCGCGAGGGCAACCTCAACGTGTCGAAGTTCGGTTCGCGGCTCGCCGGCGCCGGCGGCTTCATCAATATCTCGCAGAACGCCAGCAAGGTGGTCTTCGTCGGCACCTTCAGCGCGGGCGGGCTGGAGGTGGCGGTGGAGCACGGACGTCTGCGCATCGTGCGCGAGGGCACGGCGAGGAAGTTCGTCGACGCGGTCGAGCACCGCACGTTCAGCGGCGCCCAGGCGGTGAAATGGAAGAAGGATGTGCTCTGCGTCACCGAGCGCTGTGTGTTCCGCCTGTGCGAGGAGGGGCTGGAGCTGATCGAGATCGCCCCCGGCGTCGATCTCCAGCGTGACATTCTCGACCGCATGGACTTCGTGCCGGTGATGAAGCGCCCGCCCTCGCTGATGGATGCGCGGATCTTCGTCGACGCGCCGATGGGCTTGCGCCACGACCTGCTCGACGTTCCGCTCGAGCGTCGGCTGGCCTACGACGCGCAACAGGACGTGTTCTTCGTCGACTTCGAAGGGCTGTCGGTGCGCACGCCGCAGGACATCGCCGCGATTCGCGACGCCGTAAGCGCCGCGCTCGCTCCGCTCGGGCGCAAGGTGGATGCGGTGGTCAACTACGACCGCTTCTCGATCGTGCCGGAACTGGTGGACGACTACGTCGGGATGGTGAAGGGCCTGATGGATGCCCACTATCACACCGTGACCCGCTACACCGCCAACGGCTTCCTGCGCATGAAGCTCGGCGTGGAGCTCGAGAAACGGCGCATCCCCGCGCACTTCTATGCGAGTGCGAGTGAGGCCTGGAACGGGCTGGAAACACCTTAGCGAGACGCCACGGGGCTACGGGTCTCACTGGAACAGGGTGCCGACGTCGATCGTTTCGCGTCGGCCGACCCCGTCGGCATGCGTCTGCAGCCAGACCTCGGCGCGTGCACGGCCGAGTTCGCGTAGCCGGAGCAGCGAGCTGGCGGTGGCATCGAGCTTGCTCGCGCTGTCGGCATCGCCGAGCTCGGGAGCGTCGATCAGGTGAAAGCGCTCGTGCAACAGCCTGCGCTCGAGGCGGCCGATCGGCGCCCAACGCGGGCGCTCGGCGATGAACTGGCGGGCGTGGGCGATCATGCGCATTTCGCGCAGGAAGGTGGTGGAGAAGCCGAGCTCCATGCTGCGCGTGGCGATTTCTGCGGCGCTGCGGGGGGCTTGCTGGTGCTGCAGCGGGTTCAGCAGCACCAGCAGCAGGTCCGGCGTGTCGCATTCGTAGAGCAGCGGGTAGATCGCCGGGTTGGCGGTGAAGCCGCCGTCCCAGTAGTGCTCGCCGTCGATCTCCACCGCGTGGTGCAAGGTGGGCAGGCAGGCCGAGGCCAGCACGGCTGCTTCGCCGAGCTCGGCGGTGCGGAACAGCCTGACCTTGCCCGTGCGCACGGCGGTGGCGGCGATGAAAAGCTTGAGCGGACACGCGCGGCGGATGCGCTCGAAGTCGAACTGCGCGCGCACCACGTCGCGCAGCGGGTTGAGGTCGAAGGGGTTGAACTGGTACGGCGAGAACACGCGCGCGAGCCCGAGCATCACGTTCATCGGCGAGGGGAGGCTGCCGTCGCCCGAGGGGTTGAGGTTGTGCAGCAGCTCCAGATGGAAGGGAACGCTGTCGCCGACGGCCGTCCAGAAGCGGTCGAGCGCGGCGCGCGCGCCATCCGCCCCGCCCGTGGTCCAGCCCTCGGCGAGCGCCACGGCATTCATCGCCCCGGCGCTGGTGCCGCTGATGCCCTCGATGGGAACGCCCGCCTCGAGCAGGCGGTCGAGCACGCCCCAGGTGTAGGCGCCATGCGCGCCACCGCCCTGCAGCGCGAGGGCGAGGGGGGCGGAAGCGTTCTTCCTGGTTGACCATGGCAAGCGAAACATCGAAACCCCCTCCCGATCCGGACGGACAGCACGGGACCCCGGTGGTGCCTGTGCGGCAGGCGACAGGATCGGATTGTGCGCTGCACAATGCAGATTATCATGCAGCCCGGATTACAGCCGTGCGCACGGGATACTGGATGCGAGCGCGAGGGATCCGGGAGCGCCCGACGGCTGCCGGGTCAGGAGGGGCCACCGCCCGCCAGCCACGCGCGCAGCGCCTCGGCGTTATTGTGCGTGGTGTCGCGCGCGGCGTGCAGCAGGGTGAGGACGGGGTGCGCGGCGAGCAGGTCGCGCAGCGCGGCGAGCGCCGTGGCGGCCGCGGGCGCGCTCAGCTCGTCGGCGTAGCGGAGGCGAAATTCGTTCCAGCGCGCCGGATCGTGGGCGAACCACTGGCGCAGTTCCCCGGACGGTGCAAGCTCGCGCAGCCAGTGGTCGATGCACGCGTTCCCGCGCGCGAGTCCGCGCGGCCACAGGCGATCGACCAGCACCCGGCAGCCGTCTTCGGCTGCGGGCGGGTCGTACGCGCGGCGCACGCGGATCGTCATGGCCTGGTCAGATTGCGATGCCCTTTTCGTCGAACAGGCCCTCGAAGAGGATCGAGCTCAGGTAGCGCTCGCCCGAGTCGGGCAGGATCACCACGATGGTCTTGCCGGCGTTCTCGGGCTGCTTGGCGATGCGCGCCGCGGCCGCGACCGCCGCGCCGCAGGAGATGCCGGCGAGGATACCTTCCTCGCGCGCCAGGCGGCGGGCGTAGAGCACGGCGTCTTCGTTCGTCACCTGCTCGACCGCGTCGATCAGCGACAGGTCGAGCACCTTGGGCACGAAGCCGGCGCCCAGGCCCTGGATCTTGTGCGGCGCGGGCGTGAGCGGCTGGCCGGCGAGGGTCTGGCTGATCACCGGGCTGGCCGTGGGCTCGACCGCGATCGAGCGGATGTCCTTGCCGCGCACGCGTTTGATGTAGCGCGAGATGCCGGTGATGGTGCCGCCGGTGCCCACGCCCGACACCAGGATGTCGATGCCGCCGTCGGTGTCGTTCCAGATCTCCGGGCCGGTGGTGGTCTCGTGGATCGCCGGGTTGGCGGGGTTCTCGAACTGCTGCAGCAACACGTAGCGGCCGGGGTCGCTGTCGACGATCTCCCTGGCCTTGGCGATGGCGCCGTTCATGCCCTTGGGGCCTTCGGTCAGCACCAGCCTGGCGCCGTAGGCGACCAGCAGCTTGCGGCGCTCCACGCTCATGGTCTCGGGCATGGTCAGGGTCAGCGGGATGCCGCGCGCGGCGCACACGAAGGCGAGCGCGATGCCGGTGTTGCCGCTGGTGGGCTCGACGATCTCCTGGCCCGGGCCGAGGCGGCCATGGGCGATCGCGTCCTTGACCATCGCCGCGCCGATGCGGCACTTGACCGAGTAGGCCGGGTTGCGGCCCTCGATCTTGGCCAGCACGGTGGCTTGCGCGCCGTCGAGCACGCGGTTCAGGCGCACCAGCGGGGTGCGGCCGATGGATTCTGCGTTGTCGGGGTACCAGGTGGACATCGGTTCTGTTCTCCTCGTTTGGGTGGGGCCCCGGAAGTATAGGCAAAGCGCGCGGCGCGGTCGCCCCGGATCGTCGGGCATGGACCCGGAGGGCGCTTGACGGCGGCGCGCGCCGGTGCGAGCTTGAAGCCCTTGCGCGAGGTCCGGCACGCTGGAGGGGGCGATGAAGGAAAAGGAGCTGCGGCTCGCACTGGTGCTGTTTGGCGGCGTCTCGCTCGCGGTGTACCAGCACGGCATCAACCGCGAGCTGCTCAACCTCGCGCGTGCCTCGCGCGCCTATCACCGCGTCGAGGGGCCGGCCGCCAAGCAGGCGCCCGGCCATGCCTACCCGGCGGGCGCGGGGGCCGACGCGTGGACCGCCGAGGTGTATTTCGACCTGCTCAAGCGCCTCGGCCGCACGGTGGACCTGCGCGTGCTGGTGGATGTGATCTCGGGCGCGTCGGCGGGGGCGATCAACGGCATCGCGCTCGCGCGGGCGCTGGCGCACGACCTCAGCCTGGCGCCGGTGACGCGGCTGTGGCTGGAGCGCGCCGACATGCAGCGCCTGATCGCCCCGGAGGCGCGCGCCGGGAGGTGGGACAAGTGGTACTTCCGCCCCCTGCTGCGGCCGCTGCTGGCGTGGGCGCGGCGCGAGGGCATGCTGGAGGCGCAGCCCGACCCCGAGACGCTCGAGCGCGCGCTCGCCTTCGTGCGTTCGCGCTGGTTCAGCCCACCGCTCGACGGCGCCCTGCTGAGCGCGGAGCTGCTCGACGGCCTGCTCGCGATGGAGGCCGGCTCGGTGGCCGCCGGCTCGCTGCTGCCCTCGGGCACCTGCCTGTCGCTCGCGGTCACGGTGACTGACTTCCGCGGCATCGAGCGCGCGCTGTTCACCCACGATCCGCCGCTGCTGCGCGAGCGCGAGCACCGCCACCTGCTGCGCTTCGCCTGCGAGCACCGCAAGACCGGCGAGCTCGACAGCGACTTCGGCCTCGACAACGCGCCCTCGCTCGCCTTCGCGGCGCGCGCCTCGGCCTCCTACCCGGGCGCATTCCCGCCCGCCCGGCTGGCCGAGATGGACGCCCTGCTCGCTGCGCGCGGGCTGGCGTGGAGCACGCGCGAGCACTTCCTGGCGCGCAACTTCGCGCACTACCGCGCATGCGGCATGAACCCCGAGGAGGTGGTGCTGCTCGACGGCAGCGTGCTCGACAACAAGCCCATCCTCGCCGCGGTCGGCTACATCCGCACCCACCGCGCCTTCCGCGAGGTGGACCGGCGGCTGATCTTCATCGATCCGCACGCCGAGGCGTGCGCCGGGCAGGGCGCCGGCGGCGAGGGCGAGCCGGGCTGGTTCGAGGTCTTGCGCAGCGCCCTGTCCGACCTGCCGCGTCACCAGCCGATCCACCAGGAGCTTGCCGAGATCAGCCGCTACAACCGCCAGATCCGCCGCCTCAAGGCGACCATCGTGCAGAGCCGGCCCGAGGTCGAGGCGCTCGTCGAGCGCGCCACCGGCGGCGCCCTGTCGGGGCCCTTCACCGCCGCCGAGCTGCGCCACTGGCGGCTGACCTCGACCAACATGCTGGGGGCGATGCCGCTGGTGTACGACCCGTGGTGGCGCGCGCTGGTGCTGGAGGCACTCGACTTCCTCGCCGGCCTGCTCGGCAGCCTGTGCGGCTGCGCGCGCGAGTCGCCGGGCGCGCGCTGGCTGCAGCAGGTGGTGGAGGCCTGGGCAGCGCACGCCGGCATCCTGCGCGAGCACTACCGCGTCGCCGACGACGTGCGCGAGGATGCCGACATGCCCGCCTTCGCGCGCGTGGTGATCCGCTTCGGCATCGAGTACAAGCGCCGCCGCATCAACTTCGTGCTGCACGAGCTCAACACGCTGTACCACGCCCTGCCGGGCGAGGACCGCTGCACCACCGCTCCGGGGGTGCTTGACGTCGTGAAGACCGGCATCCACGAGTGCCTCGATGCCCTGGCGATCTACGACGACTGCACCTTCGTGGACGCGCCCGCCGCCGCGGCGGTGCGTGCCCTGCTGCAGCCGGCGAGCGCCGCCGAGGTGGCGCGGCCCGAGGCGGACGCGGTCGCGTTCGCGGCGCACCATGCGGTCGCGCTCGACGCCTTGATCGAGCGCCTCGGCGAAGCCTGCCGGATCGGCGACGCCAACGCGAACATGGACGCGGTGCTGGTCTCCGACGCGGTGCGGGCGATCGAGCCGCACTGTCGCCGCCAGCTGCTCACCGCCTATCTGGGCTATTTCTACTGGGACGTGATCCTGCGTCCCGCGCTGGGGGCGCTCGCGCTCGGCAGCGGACCGCTGGAGGAGGTGCTGATCGACCGCATCAGCCCGCAGGACGCGACCGCGCTTGCCGCCGCGGGGGAGGCGCGCCCGGTGCTGGCGGGGACCGCGTTCGCAGGCTTCGGCGGCTTCCTCAGCGCGGCCGCGCGCGAGAACGATTACCTGTGGGGGCGGCTGCATGCGGCCGAGCGCCTGGTCGGCATCGTCGCCGGCGCCGTCGGCGGTCCCGGCGCAGCGGACGCGTCCGAGCTGCGCGTCTTCCGCAAGCGTGCCTTCGAGGCCATCCTCGACGAGGAAGCGTCGCGGCTGCGGGCGGTGCCCGAGCTGATCGCGCGCCTGCGTGGCGCGGTCGCCGCGCTCTGAGGCCGCGAGTTCGCGCGCCAAGGCCGCGCTCGGGGCGCGCCAAGGCCGCGCTCGGGGCGCGCCTCGAGCTCGTTCTCGCGGGCAGGCCCGCTCCCGCGGCAGCGGCGACGGGCGCGCGCAGCGCCTTCATGCGATTTCCGGGAGTCGCCGGCCTCCACGCGCGTGCGCTTGGTAATATCGCGCCCCATGTCCTCCCCGATCGCCGCCTCTTCCTCCCCGCCCACCCAGCTACCCCTCGGACTGCGCGACATTGCCGCGCTCGGCCAGGTATTCACCCCCGATCCGGTGGTGCGCGCCATGCTCGCCTTGCGTCGCAACGCCGGCCGTGTGCTCGAGCCCTCGTGCGGCGATGGCGCCTTCCTGCGCCACCTGCCGGGCGCGGTCGGCATCGAGCTCGACCCCGACCACTGCCCGCCGGGGGCGCAGGCGATCGACTTCTTCGCCTACCCAGAGCGCGAGCGCTTCGACACCATCATCGGCAACCCGCCCTACGTGCGCATCCAGGACATCGCCGAGAGCACGCGGGCGCTGATCGAGCGTGGTGCCTACGGGGACGTCCTCGACGGGCGCGCCAACCTCTATCTGTTCTTCATCGCCAAGTGCCTGCGCCACCTGCGCCCGGGCGGCGAGCTGATCTTCATCACCCCGCGCGATTTCCTCAAGGCGACCTCGGCGGTGAAGCTCAACCGACTGCTGGTCGAATCCGGCTCGATCACCGACGCGATCGAGCTCGGCGATGCGCGCGTGTTCGACGACGCGGTGCCGAACTGCCTGATCTGGCGCTTCGAGAAGGGGCGCAGCGAGCGCGCGATGCGCTACTGCGCCCTCGGCGTCGGTGATGACCTCGCTGCCGGGCTGGCGGCGCCGGCCTGGGAGGGTCGCCACTTCGTCGAGGCCGGCGGCCACCTGATGTTCGCCCGCGGCGACTACCCGCTGCGCCTGGCCGACGTGGCCTTCGTCAAGGTCGGCGCGGTGTCGGGCGCAGACGAGCTGTTTACCGACGCGGTGCATGGCAACCGCGACTTCGTGTGCTCGTCGACGGTCAGCACCGGCCTCACCCGGCGGATGATCTGGAGCGAGCCGGGTGAGCCGCCGCCCACGGTGCTGGCGCCGCACAAGGCGCGCCTGCTGCAGCGCAAGGTCACCCGCTTCGACGAGTCGAACTGGTGGATGTGGGGCCGCCTGCACCACCGCAGCACGCAGCCGCGAGTCTATGTGAACGGCAAGACCCGGGTCGCCCAGCCTTTTTTCGTCCACCCCTGCACCGACTACGACGGCGCGGTGCTGGCGGTCTTCCCGCGCCGCGCCGATGTGGGCATCGAGGCCTTCCGCGACGCGCTCAACATGGTCGACTGGGAAGACCTCGGCTTCGTCTGCGACGGCCGCTTCCTGTTCACCCAGCGCAGCCTGGAGCACGCGCCGCTGCCGGCGGCGTTCTCGACTTTCCTGCCCGGCTGAGCCGGGCGGACGCGCGCGTTCAGTCTCGTCGCCGCCCGGATCCGGGCGCCTTCTCTGCTTGCCCCTCCCTCAGGGTCGAAACGGCCCGTCCGATGTTCCTGTTCATTCAGATGGAATCGGCAGGGTTTCTGCAAGATTTATGCAAGAATTCGTTAAGTATCTGTTGGAAAAGAAAATTTTATCCGAGCGTAAGCGGAATGTAAGTCTGCGATCCTAAGGTGCGCGCAACCGGGCGAGCGTCCGGTCCTTTCATCGACGAAGGAGGGAGATATGGAAAACGATATGGCGACCAAAATCGCCGCGAACCCCAAGTATCAAAAACTGGTGGCCACGCGCTCCAGCTTCGGCTGGATCCTGACCATGATCATGATGTTCGTGTACTACGGCTACATCGCGCTGATCGCCTTCAACAAGGAGTCTCTTTCGGCCCGCCTCGGCGACGGCGTCATGACGGTCGGCATCCCGGTCGGCCTCGGGGTGATCTTCTTCACCATCCTGATTACCGGCTTCTACGTGCGTCGCGCGAACTCCGAGTTCGACCAGCTGACCCGCGAGATCGTCGAGGAGAGCGGCAAATGATCGGTAGCAACGCGAAACTCCTGGGCGGCCTCGCGCTCGCCCTGCTGTCCTCGGTGGCGCTTGCCGCAGGCGGCGACCTCGGCCAGGCCGAGAAGCAGGCCACCAACTGGACGGCCATCATGATGTTCGGCGTGTTCGTCCTCGGCACGCTCTACATCACCAAGTGGGCGGCCTCCAAGACCAAGTCGGCGGCCGACTTCTACACCGCCGGCGG
>JAEUNQ010000269.1 GCA_016790365.1 Thauera sp.
TGTAGGAGCGCCGCAAGGCGCGAACGCGGCGTCCGCAACCTTGATCGTTGATCGCGCGCGAAGCTCGCACGGCTCTTGCTTGGGAGATGCGGCGGTCCGTCGGCCGCGGACCATCCTCTGCCGGGAGCCCCGTATGGAATCCATCCTCGCCTTTCTCGTCGCCGCTCGCCGTTGCGAGGTGCGCGAGCTCGAGCAACTCGCGCGCGGCTGCGCGCTGGTGCAGGCGGTGAGCGAGCTGGTGCATCGGCTGCAGGCCGAGCGCGGGTGCTCGAATCTGCATCTCGCCTCGGGCGGCAAGCGCTTCGAGGCCGAGCGCGCGGCGTGCGCGGCGGCCAGCGCAGAGGCTGAGGCGCTGGTGCGGGCCTGGCTGGATCGGGCCGACATCCTCGACCCCGCCGGCCAGCAGGCGCCGGCGGGTGGTGCGCGCTTGCTCACCCGGATCGCGCTCGCGCTGCATGCCCTCGATGGCCTGCCCGAGCTGCGCGCGAAGATCGCCGCCGGCCGCGGCGCGCCGCGCGAGGCGACGGAGTGCTTCACGCTGGCGATCGGCGCGCTCTTGGGGCTGGTGTTCGAGGCCGCCGACATCGCCACCGACCCGGCGATCTCGCGCCTGCTGGTCGCGCTGTTCAACCTGATGCAGGGCAAGGAGTTCGCCGGGCAGGAGCGCGCGGCCGGCGCCGCGGCCTTCGCCGCAGGCGGGACGGGGACGCAGTCCGAGCTCGACCTGCTGCATCTGATCGAGCTTCAGGAGACCTGCTTCGAGCGCTTCGAGGCCTTCTGTCCGCCCGGGCTGCGCAGCACCTGGGACGCGGCGCGCGAGGCGATGCCGCTGGCCGAGCTCGAACGCCTGCGCCGCAAGCTGCTCGCCGCAGGGCCGGGCCGGACGCTGCCGGAGGCGCTCGCGGAGCCTTGGTTTGCGTGCTGTTCGGCCCGGCTCGACCATCTGCGGGTGATCGAGGATCTGCTCGCCGGCGGCTTGCGGGCGGCGTGCGCGACGCGGATCGACGAACTGCAGTGCGGTCCGGACGACCCCGAGGACCTCGTGCGCGCGCTCGCCGGGCAGGCGGGCGGAGCGACGGGGGTCGCCGAGCTGCAGTTCGACGCTCGGGAGCCCTTCGGCCCGCGCCTCACGCGCTCGATCGTCGACGTGCTCCACGCCCAGTCGTGCAGGCTGCAGGCGATGAGCGAGGAGCTGGCTGCGGTGCGCGCCAGCCTCGATGAACGCAAGCTGATCGACCGCGCCAAGGGCGTGCTGATGCGCCACCACGGCCTGAGCGAGGATGCCGCCTATCGTTTGATGCGGCAGACCGCGATGGATCAGGGCCGCCGCCTCCCCGATGTCGCCCGCGCGGTGATCGAGCTGGAGCCGTTCCTGCCGGGCGTGTCGTAGGGCATCGGTTATCGATTCGGGGGGGGCGCCGACAAGCGGGCATTCGCGCCTTGCGGCGCTCCTACAGAGGGCCGTCGCGGGGTGGAGTGTGGGGCGCGGGGGCTATTCGCGCCTTGCGGCGCTCCTACAGAAGGCCGTCGCGGGGTGGAATGCGGGGGCGCGATGGGGGCCATTCGCCGTCGCGGGGTGGAATGCGGGGGCGCGATGGGGGCCATTCGCCGTCGCGGGGTGGAATGCGGGGGCGCGACGGGGGCATTCGCTGTCGCGGGGTGGAATGTAGGAGCGCCGCAAGGCGCGAATTGGGCGGTGCTCGCTGCACCACGGCTGTGCATGGTTCTGCGGCTGTTGCACTGCAGCAGTGCGGGCGGCGGTTTGCGGGACGGCGCCGGGGGCGACTGCGGCAGGG
>JAEUNQ010000346.1 GCA_016790365.1 Thauera sp.
CGACATCTACACCGCCGAGGACGCCCAGTTCCTCGTGCGCAACGAGGCGCTCGCGCCCGAGCGCATCATCGGCGTGGAGACCGGCGGCTGCCCGCACACCGCGATCCGCGAGGACGCCTCGATCAACCTCGAGGCGGTCGACCGGCTCAACGCGCGCTTCCCCGGGCTGGACATCGTGTTCGTCGAATCCGGTGGCGACAACCTCGCCGCGACCTTCTCGCCCGAGCTCTCGGACCTGACGATCTACGTGATCGACGTCTCCGCCGGCGACAAGATCCCGCGCAAGGGCGGGCCGGGCATCACCCGCAGCGACCTGCTGGTGATCAACAAGATCGACCTCGCGCCGCTGGTGGGCGCCTCGCTCGAGGTCATGGACCGCGACGCGCGCAAGATGCGGGGAACCCGTCCCTTCCTGTTCTCGAACCAGAAGACCGGACAAGGCCTGGGCGAGATCATCGATTTCATCGAGCGCCAGGGCATGCTGGCCGCCGCCTGAACACCGCAAGACCTTCCCGCACTCCTGGAGAATCCGTCATGACGATCCGCTTCCGCTCCGTGCTCGCCGCCGCCGCGCTCACCAGCCTCTCGGGGGCCGCGCTCGCCCACCCCGGGCACGCGCCCGCCAGCTTCGCCACGGGATTCGCCCATCCGCTGGGCGGGCTCGACCACCTGCTGGCCATGCTCGCGGTCGGCCTCTACGCCGCGCGCCAGGCCAGCGCTGCACGCCTGCTGCTGCCCGCCGGCTTCGTGCTGGCGATGCTCGCCGGCGCCGGCCTGGGCGCGCTCGGCCTCGCCCTGCCGGCAGTCGAGGCCGGCATCGCCGCCTCGGTGCTGGTGCTGGGCCTGCTGGTCGCGTTCGCCGCGCGCCTGCCGCTGGCGGCCAGCCTGCCGCTGTTCGCCGCCTTCGCGCTCTTCCACGGCCACGCCCACCACGCCGAGATGGGCGATGCCACGCTGCTCGGCTACAGCCTCGGCTTCGCGCTCGCCACTGCGGCCCTGCATGCGGCCGGACTGGCACTCGCGCGCGCCTTCCCCGACAGCCGCGGCGGACACCTCGCGCTGCGCCTCGGCGGCGGCGGGATCGCCGGCGTGGGCGTCGCCCTGCTCGGCGGCTGAGGCCTCCCTCGGCAAGACAGCCGCACCGGCGCTATAGCGGCGCGGTCCGGGGCGACGGTGCCGTGCCCGCGAAGCTCGCCGCCTCCGCGTCGAAGCGCTCCACCAGCCAGTCCGCGGTCGCGGCGACGCGCGCGAGCGGGCGCGTGTCGGGATGGATCAGCATCCACAGCTCGCGGTACAGCATCGGCTCCGCGCCGGACAGGCGAACCAGGCCGGGGTCGGCATCGGCCACGAAGCAGGGCAGCAGGCCGTGGCCGACGCCGCCGGCCACCGCGCGCACGAGGCCGCGCAGGCTGTTCGAGCGCAGGCGGATGCGGCCCTCGCCCAGCATGGCGTGCAGGCGGCGCATCTCCGGGGTGTGGTCGAGATCCTCGTTGTAGGCCACCCAGTCGCCGGCGCTCACCGCCAGGTCGCCGCGTGCCGCGCCGTATAGCGCGAAGCCGACCTCGGCGAGCTTGCGGATGAGGAAGTCGCCGCTCGCCGGACGCGCCAGGCGGATGGCGACGTCGGCCTCGCGGCGGGCGACGTTGAGGTTGTCATTGGTGGCGACGAGGTCGACACGCAGTTCCGGATGGCGGATGTACAGGCCAGGCAGCCGCGGCGCCAGCCACTCGCCGATCAGGGCGCTCACCGCGGTGATCCGCACCACGCCACCGACCGCGCCGGCGCCGGCCTCGGCCAGGCGGGTGATTCCGGCCACGTCCTCCTCGATGCGCGTGGCGCGCTCCAGCACGCGGGCGCCCACCGCGGTCGGCCGCCACGAGCCCTCGTCGCGCTCGAACAGCGCCGTGCCCAGGCCCTCCTCCAGCGCGCGCAGGCGGCGCGCGACCGTGGTCTGGTCCACCGCCAGCCTGCGCGCGGTGGCAGCGAGCGTGCCCTCGCGGCCGAGGGTGACGAGAAAACGCAGATCGTCCCAGTTCATAGGCCGA
>JAEUNQ010000371.1 GCA_016790365.1 Thauera sp.
CATCGGGCCGCGCCACACCATCGGCGTATCGGGGTCGATCAGGAAGCCGATCGACATCGCCTGCAGCCCGAAGGCCTGCAGCGGGGTCATGGTCTTGCCGTCCTCCGACACCGGGCGCTGGTCGCCGATGCCCAGCATCTGCGGCTGCGAGGGACCGTAGATGTCGGCATCGAGCAGGCCGACGCGGGCGCCCTCCGCCGACAAGGCGAGCGCGAGGTTCACCGCCGTCGTGCTCTTGCCCACGCCGCCCTTGCCCGAGGCCACCGCGATGATGTTGCGCACGCCCGGCAGCAGCTTCACGCCCTGCTGCACCGCGTGCGCGACCACCTTGCTCGACACCGTCACGGCGACGCGCTCGACGCCCGGCAGCTTCGCCACCGCCTCGCTCAGCAGCGCGCGGATCGGCTCGTGCTGGCTCTTCGCCGGGTAGCCGAGCTCGACGTCGAAGCGCACCTCGCCGCCCTGCACCGACAGGTTGCGGATGCTGCGCCCGGCGACGAAATCCTTGCCGGTGTTGGGGTCGATCACCTGCTTGAGCGCTTCGGTGACGGTTTGCTGGTCAAGACTCATCGCGTTTTCCTCGAAAATCGGTGCACCCGACGCCGGGTGGAACCGGCAGAATCATACCGGAGCGCAGCGCAGGACTCACCCGCGTTCTGCGCAGGGTTTCTCTTCCACGCCCGAATCCGTTAGACGAATTTCCCGCGCGCCGCGTTCCGGCGCCAGACCCACATGACTCCTCGCGACATTCGCCGCAAGACTTTCCTCCCCATCGCGCTCGTTTCCGCCGCCCTGCTCGCCGCCTGCGCAACCCCCGGCGCGGGCACGGACACGGGTACCGACGCGGTCAACCGTCACGCCCTGGTGCGCACCGCGCCGCCCGCACCGTCCTGGGGCGCCCTGCACGAGCAACTCGCCAAGGCCACCGCCGGCCTGCCCGGGGTCGAGCTCGGTCGCATCGGCGACGCGGGCTTCCACGTGCAGATCCCGGTCGCCGACGGCTTCGCCAGCGGCAGCGCGCAGATCCGCCCGGCACTCGGAAGCGCTCTCGACGCGCTCGCGCCGCCGCTCGCCGCCGAATCGGGGGTGGCAATACGAGTGGTCGGCCACACCGACAGCCAGGGCAGCGAGATGGTGAACCTGCGCCTTTCGATCACGCGCGCCGAAGCGGTGGTCGCCTGGCTGCGCGACCGCGGCATCGCGCTCGACCGCCTCACCGCCGACGGTCGCGGCGAGGCCGACCCGCTCACCTCCAACGCCACCGCGGAAGGCCGCGTGCGCAACCGCCGCATCGAGCTGATCCTCTCGCCCATGCCCTGAGCGCTCGCCACGGCGCGGTAGCGCGTGCCGCTTTGTTAAACTCTCGTCTTTATCCGGCACCGACCCCCGCATCCATCATGTCCCGCAAGCTCCTCGTCACCAACGCCCTCCCCTACGCCAACGGCGACATCCACCTCGGCCACCTGGTGGGCTACATCCAGGCCGACATCTGGGTGCGCTTCCAGCGCATGCGCGGCCACTCGGTGCACTACGTGTGCGCGGACGACACCCACGGCACACCGGTGATGCTGCGCGCCGAGAAGGAAGGCCTGACGCCCGAGCAGCTGATCGAACGCGTGCACGGCGAGCACCTGCGCGACTTCACCGCCTTCGGCGTGGCCTTCGACAACTACCACTCCACGCACAGCGCCGAGAACCGCTTCTACGCCGAGGACATCTACGGCAAGCTCAAGTCGGGCGGCCTCATCGACACGCGCTCGATCGAGCAGTACTACGACCCGGTCAAGGAGATGTTCCTCCCCGACCGTTTCATCAAGGGCGAATGCCCCAAGTGCGGCGCGGCCGACCAGTACGGCGACAACTGCGAGGCCTGCGGCGCGGCCTACGCCCCCACCGAGCTCAAGAACCCGTACTCCGCGGTATCGGGCGCCAAGCCGGTGCTGAAGACCTCGGAGCACTACTTCTTCCGCCTGTCGGACGAGCGCGCGGTCGCCTTCCTGCGCGAATGGACGCGCGGCACCAACGCCGCCGGCGAGCGCCGCCTGCAGATGGAGGCCGCCAACAAGATGAAGGAGTGGCTCGGCGAGGAGGGCGAGAACAAGCTCTCCGACTGGGACATCTCGCGCGACGCGCCCTACTTCGGCTTCGAGATCCCGGGCGCGCCGGGCAAGTACTTCTATGTGTGGCTGGACGCGCCGATCGGCTACCTCGCCAGCTTCCGCAACCTCGCCGCCAAGCGCGCCGCCGCAGGCGAGACGATCGCGGTCGAGGACTACACCGACGCCGCCCGCGCCGCCGCGGCCGGCACCGAGATGGTGCACTTCATCGGCAAGGACATCCTCTACTTCCACGCCCTGTTCTGGCCGGCGATGCTCAAGTTCGCCGGCTACGCCACCCCCAGCCGACTGTGCGTCAACGGCTTCCTCACCGTCGACGGCGCCAAGATGAGCAAGAGCCGCGGCACCTTCATCACCGCGCACTCCTACATCACCCAGAAGCTCAACCCCGAGTGGCTGCGCTACTACTTCGCCGGCAAGTCCAACGGCACCATGGAGGACGTCGATCTCAACCTCGACGACATGATCGCCAAGGTCAATTCCGACCTCGTCGGCAAGTTCGTGAACATCGCCAGCCGCTGCGCCGGCTTCATCGGCAAGCGCTTCGACGGCAGGCTGGGCGAGGCCGACGCCGCCGCCTGCGCCGAGTTCGCCGCCGCCTGGACCGAAGGCCGTGTCGCCGCTGCCTATGACGAGCGCGACTATAGCCGCGCGCTGCGCGAGATCATGCGCCTGGCCGACCTCGCCAACCAGTACGTCAACGACCACAAGCCCTGGGAGCTGGCCAAGCAGGAGGGCCAGGAGGCCCGCCTGCATTCGGTGTGCAGCACCGCGCTGACCATGTTCCGCGACCTCACCCGCTACCTCAAGCCGGTACTGCCGGCGCTCGCCGCGCAGGTCGAAGCATTCCTCGCCATCCCGGCCATGGACTGGCAGGGCGACTGGGCGGCGCTGCCCGCCGGCCACGCCATCCAGGCCTACAGCCACCTCATGACCCGCGTCGAGCGCAAGCAGATCGACGCCCTGCTCGAAGCCAACCGCGAATCCCTCGCACCGACCGCCGCCGCACCGGCGAAGGCGGACAAACCCGCGCAGGACGCCAGGGACGCGAAGGCCGCCTCCTCCCAGCAGCGCCACGCCGAGAAGCAGCAGCATTCGGCGCAGGCCGCGGAGACCGCTTCCGAACACATCGGCATCGACGACTTCACCAAGGTCGAGCTGCGCATCGCCAGGATCGTCGACGCCCAGCACGTCGAGGGCGCCGACAAGCTGATCCGGCTTTCGCTGGACATCGGCGAGACCGACGCGGCCGGCAGCCCCAGGCCGCGCCAGGTCTTCGCTGGCATCAAGTCGGCCTACGACCCCGCCACCCTGGTCGGGCGCTTGACGGTGATGGTCGCCAACCTCGCGCCGCGCAAGATGAAGTTCGGCATGAGCGAGGGCATGGTGCTCGCCGCCTCCGACGCCGCCGGCAACGCGCCGGGCATTTTCCTGCTCTCGCCCGACGCCGGCGCGCTCCCCGGCATGAAGGTGAAGTGACCCGCCCCGAGTAGCCGCCATGCCGCTCACGCCCTCGAAACGCTGGATCGTCCTGCATCACGCCGGCCGAGGGTGATCGTCTCCGCGCTCCACGCCGCCTGCCTGCCCTTGGTGGCGGCGGCGCCGCCCGGGCCTCGCGCCCCGTCCTGAACCAGTACGCAGCGGAGACAACATGAAACTCGACTTCCGTCCCAAGCTCTTCGACACCCTGCACGGCTACAGCCGTGCGACCTTCGTCGGCGACCTCTCCTCCGGCATCACCGTCGGCGTGCTCGCCCTGCCGCTGGCGATGGCGTTCGCGATCGCCTCCGGCATGTCGCCCACCGCGGGCATCTGGACCGCGATCGTCGCCGGCTTCCTGATCGCCTTCCTCGGCGGCTCGAAGGTGCAGATCGGCGGCCCCACCGGTGCCTTCATCCCGATCATCTACGCCATCGTCGCCGACCTCGGCGTGCAGAACCTGCTCATCGCCACGATGATGTCGGGCGTGCTGCTGTTCGCGATGGGCGCGCTGCGCTTGGGCAACATGATCCGCTTCATCCCGCTCTCGGTGGTGATCGGCTTCACCAACGGCATCGCGGTGGTGATCTTCATCTCGCAGATCAGGGACTTCCTCGGCCTGCAGATCGCCGATCTGCCCGGCGAGTTCTTCGCCAAGATGGCAGCGCTCGCAGCGGCGCTGCCGAGCCTGCACCTGCCCACGGTGGCGGTGGCGGTCGTGTCGCTGGCGATCCTGGTGACGTGGAACCGCCAGGCGACCAGGACCGCTTGGATGCGGCGGCTGCCGGGCCCGCTCGCGGTGCTGATCATCATGACCGCAGTGAACACCCTGGTCGCGTTACCGGTGGATACCATCGGCAGCCGATTCGGCGGCATCCCGCAGGAGATCCCCGCCTTCGGCCTGCCCGAGCTGAGCCTATCCACGCTCGGCAAGCTGATCGCCCCGGCGATCACGATCGCGCTGCTCGGCGCGATCGAGTCGCTCCTGTCGGCGCGGGTGGCCGACAGCCAGATCGACGACCGCCACGACCCCAACCAGGAACTGATGGCGCAGGGCATCGCCAACGTCGCCGCGCCGCTTTTCGGCGGCTTCGCCGCCACCGGCGCGATCGCACGCACCGCCACCAACATCCGCACCGGCGGGCGCACCCCGATCGCGGGCATGATCCACGCCGGCGTGCTGCTGGCGATCGTGCTCGCGCTCGCCCCCGCGGCCAGCCACATCCCGCTCGCCACGCTGTCGGCCATCGTGGTCATCGTGTCGATCAACATGGGCGAATGGCACGCCTTCGCACCCAGGGAGCTCGCGCGCTATTCGCTGAACTACCGCACCATCCTGCTCGGCACCTTCTTCATCACGGTGGTGTTCGACCTCACCCTGGCGGTCGAGATCGGCATGGCGCTGGCGAGCCTGTTCTTCATCTACCGCATGTCCGATCTCACCCGCATCGACCGCGTGCCGCTGGAAGACTTCTACGGCGTCGAGGCCTTGTCGCACCCGGACGGCACGCCGCGCATCGTCGCCTACAAGCTCAAGGGCAGCCTCTTCTTCGGCGCCGCCAACAAGCTCGAGAACCTGCTGCTCGGGCTGCCGGGCCACCCGGAGGTGGTGGTGCTGGACCTGGACAAGGTGATCAACATCGACACCACCGGGCTGGACATCCTGCAGACCCTGCACCGCAACCTGCAAAAGCGCGGCGCCCACCTGGTGCTGTGCGGGCTCAACTCGCAGCCCGGCTCGATCGTGTTCCGCTCGGGCTTCAGCGACAAGCTTGGCGACGACAACATCACCGCCAACCTCACCGAGGCGCTGATCCGCGCCCAGCGCCTCGGTGGGCGCGACCCGGAGATCGCCTATGCCTGACGCGAGATCGGCCATGCCGGACGAGCACTCGGACCGGCCCGGCGAGAAATCGCCGGTGCCGGATGCGTCCTCGGAGGAACAGGACCCGATCGCCCGCCACCTGCGCATCCACGGTCGGATCCAGGGCGTGTGGTATCGCGGCAGCGCGACCGCCGAGGCCAGCCGCCTCGGTCTCTCGGGCTGGGTGCGCAACCGCAGCGACGGGACCGTCGAAGCGATTGCGATCGGCCCGCTGACCGCGGTCGAAGCCTTCATCGCCCGGGCTCACCAGGGTCCATCGAACGCGCGGGTGTCGCGGGTGGAGGTGTTCGAGGCCGAGATCGAGCAGCTCGCTGGCTTCGAGCAACGCCCGACGGTTTAAGCGCAGCCCTGCCGTCACGGCTGGTGGTGACGTCGTGCGGATGCGGAGCGGCCGCCTTCGCGCCTCGCGGCGCTCCTGCAGGAACCATCGCGCTCCGATGCCTCTGCAGGAGCGGCGAAAGCCGCGAACCGGCGGCTCAGGGGTACACCACCTCGACGGCCTCGCCCGGCAGCCATTCGCGCAGGCTCTCGAGCAGCGCGTCGTCCAGGCGCACGCGCCACCCGTCGCCGAGCGGAAGCTCGGCCTCGGCGGCGGCGTTGCGGTAGCGCACGCGGATCGGACAGCCTCCCTCGCGGAAGGGTTCGAGCAGGGTCTGCAGCTTGCCGGCCGCGCTCATCGCACCGCCACTGGCGGCGACCTCGCCATTGATGCGCAGCGACAGCGCGCGCGCGAAGCGGCTGCGCGCCTCGCCGAGCGTCAGCAGACGGTCGGCGTTGATGCGCAGGCCGCCGGAGAAGTCGTCGTTGCTCACCTTGGCCTCGACGACCAGCACCTCGTCGGTGACGATCTTGCCGCGGCTGGCCTCGAGCACTTCGGAATACACCGTGACCTCGCGCGGCTCGGTGCCGTCGTCGAGCAGCACGAAGGCCATCTTGCCGCGGTTGCCGACCTTGGTGCGCTGCTCCATGACCACCCCGGCGAGCATGGTGAGGTCACGCGAGGGCTCGAGCTGTGCCAGCGTGCGGCGCACGAAGCGGCGCACCTCGGGCTTGAAGGCGTTGAAGGGGTGGCCGGAGAGGAAGAAGCCGATCGCCAGCTTCTCTTCCTTGAGCCGCTCGCGCTCGGTCCACGCGCGCACCCTCGCGAACTCGGGCGCCGCGCCCGCGGCCTCGGGCATCAGGTCGAACAGCCCGCCCTGCATCGCGTTGGCCGCCGCCTGCTCGGCCGCCTCCATCGCCAGCGCCACGGTCGCCATCAGCTGCGCGCGGTCCAGGCCGGCGTGGCCGGCGAGCGTGTCCATCGCACCGGCGCGGATCAGCGCCTCGATGACGCGGCGGTTCACCATGCGCCGGTCCACCCGCTCGCAGAAGTCGAACAGATCGCGGAAGTCGCCGCCCTTCTGCCGCGCGGCGAGGATCGCGCGCACCGCCGGCTCGCCCACGCCCTTCACCGCGCCCAGGCCGTAGCGGATGGTCTTGCGATCGACCGGCACGAAGCGGTAGTCGGAGGTGTTCGTATCCGGCGGCAGCACCTTGATGCCGTTGGCGAGCGTGTCCTCGTAGAAGATCTTGACCGTGTCGGTGTTGTCCAGGTCGGACGACATGGTCGCCGCCATGAAGGCCGCGCAGTGGTGCGCCTTGAGCCAGGCGGTGTGGTAGGTGACGACCGCATAGGCCGCGGTGTGCGACTTGTTGAAGCCGTACTCCGCGAACTTGGTCATCAGGTCGAAGAGCTGCTCGGCGAGCGCCGGATCGTAGCCCTTGTGCTTCGCGCCCTCGGCGATGGTGGCGCGGTGCTTGGCCATCTCGTCGGCCTTCTTCTTGCCCATCGCGCGGCGCAGCATGTCGGCGCCGCCCAGGGTGTAGCCGCCGATGATCTGGCTGATCTGCATCACCTGTTCCTGGTACACGATCACGCCGTAAGTCGGCTCCAGGCAGGCCTTGAGGTCGGGGTGGAAGTAGTCGATCTCCTGCTGGCCCTTCTTGCGCAGGATGAAGTCGTCCACCATGCCCGAGCCGAGCGGACCGGGCCGGTAGAGCGCGAGCACCGCGATGATGTCCTCGAAGCGGTCGGGCGCGAGCTTCTTCAGGAGCTTCTTCATGCCGTCCGATTCCACCTGGAAAATCGCCGTGGTGTTGGCGTCCTTCAGGATCTGGTAGGCGGCGGGGTCCTCGAAGCCCAGGCTCATCAGGTCGGGCCGGCTGCCCTCCAGGCGCGCCACGTACTCGAGCGCGAGCTCGATGATGGTGAGGTTGCGCAGCCCGAGGAAGTCGAACTTCACCAGGCCCACGGCCTCGACGTCGTCCTTGTCGAACTGCGACACCGGCGTGGCGTCGTCGCCGTCGGCGATGTAGAGCGGGCAGAAGTCGGTGAGCTTGCCCGGCGCGATCAGCACGCCGCCGGCGTGCATGCCGACGTTGCGGCTCAGGCCCTCGAGCGGCTGCGCCAGGCTCCACAGGTCGCGCACCGACTCGCCGTCGTTGCCGTCGGCCATCATCTCGCCGATCTGCGGCTCCATCTCGTAGGCCTTGTTGAGCGAGACGGGCTTGGCGCCCTCGATCGGGATCAGCTTCGACAGCCGGTCGCACAGGCCGTAGGGCAGGTCGAGCACGCGGCCGACGTCGCGCACCACCGCCTTCGAGGCCATGGTGCCGAAGGTGGCGATCTGGCTCACCGCGTCCTTGCCGTAGCGCTCGCGCACGTACTCGATGACGCGGTAGCGGTTGTCCTGGCAGAAGTCGATGTCG
>JAEUNQ010000037.1 GCA_016790365.1 Thauera sp.
ACCCATGCCCATCCTCGACTGGCTGAACAAGCGCCAGGCCCTGCAGGCCGCCGCGGCCGTGCCTTACCGGCTGATCGAAGTGGACGCCGTCCACGGCGACCCCGCGGCCGACAACTGGCTGATCCAGGGCGACAACCTCGATGCGCTCAAGGCGCTGCTGCCCTTCCATGCCGGCCGGGTCAAGTGCATCTACATCGACCCGCCCTACAACACCCGATCGGCCTTCGAGCACTACGACGACAACCTCGAGCACAGCCAGTGGCTGTCGATGATGGCGCCGCGGCTGGAGCTGCTGCGCGAACTGCTCGCCGAGGACGGCAGCATCTGGGTGTCGATCGACGACAACGAGGGGCACTACCTGAAGGTGTTGATGGATGAGGTGTTCGGGCGGGCGAATTTCATCGCGAGTAATGTCTGGCAGAAGCGCTATTCGCGGGAGAACCGTGAGGCAATCGGCGATGTGCACGATTATGTAATCACATATGCGAAGAACCCCGACGCCTTCAAAAAGTGCCGCAATCGCATTCCGCCGGATGACGTGCAGGCCAAGATTTACCGTAATCCAGATAACCCCAATGAAACCGATCCAACCAAACGTTGGCGCGGCCTGCCAATGACTGCGCAGGGATTTCGACCGAATCAGATGTATGAGATTGTCGCGCCAAACGGGAAGCGACATCGTCCACCTGAAGGTCGCTGCTGGTCGACGATCGAAGGCGAATTCAAGAAGCTGCTCAAGTCGGGGCGTATCTACTGGGGACGTGACGGCAATGCACAGCCAAGCGTGATTCGTTACTTGTCTGAGGTGGAAGGCTTCGTTCCATGGACGTGGTGGCCGCACGAGGAGGTTGGTCACACGGACGAAGCAAAAAAGGAATCGAACACCCTCTTCGGTGCCGATACGAGTTTCGCTACACCGAAGCCCGAGCGCTTGTTAGAACGTGTCCTCCACATCGCCACCAACCCCGGCGACCTCGTCCTCGACAGCTTCCTCGGCTCCGGCACCACCGCGGCGGTCGCGCACAAGATGGGCCGGCGCTACATCGGCATCGAGATGGGCGAGCACGCGCGCACCCACTGCCTGCCGCGCCTGCAGAAGGTGATCGCGGGCGAGCAGGGCGGGATCTCCAAGGCGGTGGACTGGCAGGGCGGCGGCGGGGTGCGCTTCGCCCGCCTCGGTGCGCCCGTGTTCCTGCCCGACGGCCAGGTCGACCCGCAGATCGGCTTCGCCACGCTGGCGGCGTGGATCTGGTACCAGGAGACGCGCACGCCCTGGCGGCCCCAGGCCGCCGACACGCAGGCCACCTCGCCGCTGCTCGGCGTGCACGAAGGCCGCGCCTACTTCCTGCTCTTCAACGGCGTGCTCGGCGACCGCCGGCCGCAGGGCGGCAACGTGCTGACCTCGGCGGTGGCGGCGCTGCTCGACGAGGCGGCCGCGGGCGCCGGGGTGGCGGCGGGCACGCCGCGGGTGGTGTTCGGCGAGGCCTGCCGGCTGTCCGAGATGCGCCGGCGCGCACTCGGCATCGACTTCCGCCAGATTCCCTACGACATCCGTGCGCGACAGGAGGCTCCGGCATGGCGCTGACCCTCAAGCGTTACCAGCGCGAGGCGCTCGCTGCGCTCACGCGCTTCTTCGCCCTGGCGCGCGGCGCGCGCGACGAGGCCGCGCTCGACGCCGCCTTCCGCCAGACCCTGCTCGAACAGGAGCACGCGGCGGAGACGATCCCGCCCTATCTGGCGCAGGGCTTCGTCAACGACGATGGGGCCACGCCCTACGTGTGCGTGCGCATCCCCACCGGCGGCGGCAAGACCCTGCTCGGCGCGCACGCGCTCGCCGCCGCGGCCCGCCACTACACCGGCCAGGACCGGCCGCTGGCGCTGTGGCTGGTGCCGACCAACGTGATCCGCCAGCAGACGCTCACCGCGCTGAAGACCCCCGGCCACCCCTATCGCGAGGCGCTGGAGGCGCATTTCGGCGTGGACGGCGTGCGCGTGCTCGACATCGCCGACAGCGACCAGATTCGCCCGCAGGACATCGACGCACGTGCGCTGGTGATCGTCGGCACGCTGCAGACGCTGCGGGTGGACGACACCTCGGGGCGCGACGTCTATGCCTACAAGGAGGCCTTCGAGCCGCATTTCGAGCGCGCCCCCGAGCTGCCCGGTTTCGAGCGCGTGAGCGAGCGCGACCTCGAGGTCCAGCCCTACCTCGGCCGCGCCGACCTGGGCAAGGTCAAGCGCAGCTTTGCCAACCTGATGTACTGGCACCGCCCGGTGGTGATCATCGACGAGGCGCACAACGCGCGCACGCCGCTAAGCTACGACAGCTTCGCCCGCCTGCGGCCGGCGGCGCTGATCGAAATGACCGCCACCCCGGTGCGGCAGGGCCGCCACCGCAGCAACGTGCTCTACCACGTCTCGGCCGAGGAGCTCAAAGCCGAGGAGATGATCAAGCTGCCGATCGTGCTGAGCGCCCATCCCAACTGGGAGGAGGCGGTGCGCGACGCGCTGCTCACCCGCACCCGGCTTGCCGAGGAAGCGGCGCGCGAGCTGGCCGCGGGCGGCGACTACCTGCGCCCGATCCTGCTGCTGCAGGCCGAGGACAAGCGCGGCGAGATGAACGTCGAGCGCCTGCGCGAACATCTGATCGCCCAGGAGAACATCGCGCCCGAGCGCATCGCGGTCGCCACCGGCACGCAGCGCGACCTGGACGGCGTGAACCTGTTCGACCCGGCCTGCCCGGTGGAGGTGGTGATCACCGTCGAGGCGCTCAAGGAGGGCTGGGACTGCTCCTTCGCCTATGTGTTCTGCAGCCTGCAGAACGTGGGCTCGAGCCGCGACATGGAGCAACTGCTCGGCCGCGTGCTGCGCATGCCCTACGCGAAGCGGCGACGCAGCGAGCTGCTCAATCGCGCCTATGCCCACCTGGCGAGCGCCCAGAGCAC
>JAEUNQ010000059.1 GCA_016790365.1 Thauera sp.
TTTTAGCCAAAGGCAGTAGCGACGCCCACCGTTGATCAGCTCTTCACCGCCGATATAGGTCTTGAGCCACTTGGCGGCAGTAGGCTCTTCAGCCTGTAGCGCTTCGGCTTCCTGTTCGGACAGGATCAGGTGTCCGCCATCGGTGGGCTGGCTGCCCTTGATCAGCTGCGGAAGCCCCGATGGGGTTGCAGTTCGCGACGGCAGAATGATGTCGGCGGCGTCAACGAGGTAGGGGTTGATATTCCGGGCCTTGATGGCGTGCGGCTCACCTTTGATGTCCTCGTACTCGAAGATCACCTTCTCATCGGAATCCTGCAGGCCGAAGCCCACGATCACACAATGAACAGCAGCGCGCCCGCGGGCCTCGCTCGTCCACATGAACGTCCGGTGGGCGAAGTGGATCTTCACGCCCTGCTCCAGCATCCAGCTCCAGAGGGTGCCGACTTGCTCGCCCTGGCAGATGCTATTCGTTGAGACAAGGGCCGTAACCACCTTGGGATTGCGTTTCATGTACTGCACGGCTTTGTGATGCCAGCAGGTGACAAAATCGAGCCGCCCAAAGCGCCCACCATTGCCCCAAACGTTCGCCATGTCCTCCATCTGTTCCGCACTTCGCCACTGGTGACCGACGAAGGGCGGGTTACCGAGCAAGTACGCGCATTTCTCGGGCGGAAGCACCGTGCTCCAGTCCAGGCGCAATGCGTTTGCGTGAACGATTGTCGCGCTGTGATTCAGCGGGATACGCACGAAGTAGGCGCCGAACTCTTCGCTGACCTTCATATTCATCTGGTGATCGACCAGCCACAGCGCAACCTGGGCGATTTGCGCCGGGAAGTCTTCGATCTCGATACCGTAGAACTGGTCGACATCGACCGCGATCATCTGATGCACGTCGAGCGCCATCTGCCCGCCAGCGTTGGCAGCCCGCAGCACCTCGAGCTCGAGCAGGCGCAGCTCGCGATAGGTGATTACCAGGAAGTTTCCGCAGCCGCAGGCGGGGTCGAAGAAGGTGAGCGTGCGCAGCCTGGCGTGAAACTCGGAGAGGCGCTTCTTGTTGCCGCGGATCTTCTCGAACTCGGCCCACAAGGCATCGAGGAACAGCGGCTTGATGAGCTTGAGGATGTTCTCCTCGCTGGTGTAGTGCGCGCCCAGGTTGCGGCGGGCCTGTGCGTCCATGATGCTCTGGAACAAGCTGCCGAAAATGGCCGGGGAAATCCGGCCCCAGTCGAGCCCGCACAGATCGAGCAGGCTCTCACGCATGGCCGCATCGAAACTCGCCGGCGGAAGCATGTCGGCAAACAGCTTGCCGTTGATGTAGGGGAAGGCTGCCAGGTGCTCATCAAGGTTCTTCAGCCGCTTGTCCTGCGGCGTGTTGAGCACGTAGAACAAGGTGGATAGGTGGTGCGCCAGGTCGGCCCCGTCGACGCCCGTGCGCAGCTCGATGTAGTCCTGGAACTGGCGCTTCTCGAAAATCCCCGTGTCCTCGGCGAACAGGCAGAACAGCATGCGCACCAGGTAGAGCTCGAGCGGGCGCCCCTCGTAGCCGATTGCCCGCAACTGGTCGTGCAGGCGGCCCATGCGCTCGGCCGCCTTGATGTTGATCGGGTCCTGCGGCTTGATGACCTGAGTCTGGTAGCCCGCGATGAACCCGAACAGGCGGACGTTCTTGTAAAGCTCTTCGAGGGGAAATTCGTATGTCGCCCCCTCGACCAGGTCGAAGAGCCGAAAACGCGCAAAGTCACACACCAGGACGAAGCGCGGCAAATCCCGCTCGGCGATCCCCGGGAAGTAGTCCATCGCCTGGGTGTGGGCCCGGTCGAGGTTCTTGCCGCGCGACTTCATTTCGACCAGCAGGATGCCGGGCCAGAACAAGTCGACATAGCCGGCGCCGCCGCCGTACTTCTTCACCGCATGCTCAAAGCTGGCAATGCGCTTGTTGGTGATCCCGAAGATCTCGAAGAAGGCGAGCAGGAACGGCTTGCCCTCGCTGTCCTCGTTGCAGGCGTCGGCCCAGTGCTTGGAGAACGCCAGGGCGCGCGACTTAATTTCGTTCCAGGATAGTGGCATGTGTCGTTATTGACTTATTGCGTTCATGCGTTATTGATTTATTTCTCTTGAATCCTGAAGTGGCCGACCAACGCCTCTTCGATCAGATCGGACTCATTGACCCGCCTGCCGCTCGCCATCGTGCGGCGGAACGCTTCCTCCTTGAGGAACAGATCGAGCGCGGGGTCGATGCGAATCGACTTCGTTCTGCGCTGCGAGACCAGCACCGAACTCAGCCCCATGCCCGAAGTCCCAGATGCCGGCCGCTCGGCGGCAGCGGCTGCGCTCCCAGCCAGGAAGCTGTCGAGGTTGGGTTTTGCTTTCACGCTTGAATCTCCTTGTAGAGGGCGGCCATCTCGGCAATCGCTTGGGGGTCCTTGGCGAGCTCGGCCACCGTAGCCCCCTCGCCGACGGCACGCCGGTACGCCACGCGCTCGCAGATGCGCGCATCGAGGAGACGCAGCTTGTGCTCGTGCAGGTAGTCAATCATCTCCCCGGTGTCCCGGGTGCGCGGATCGATGCGCATCAGCAGCACGTGCACGTCGAGCTCCGCATTGAAGTCCTTGGCCAGCTCGACAATCTCAAGCAGATCGGTCATCGCAGCGGCATCGAGGTTGGAGGCACCCACCGGGACCACGGCACGCTCGGCCAGCAGCAGCGCCGCGCGCAGGCTGGACGAATCCCGGCCACCGGCATCGATCACGGTATGGACGAAGCCCTTGGACAGATTCTTGCCCTCATCGAAGACCGCCTTGCCCAGCAAGCAGGTCGTCGTCGGCGACGGCTCACGCCCGGCCTCACGCCGCCAGGCGGCCCAACTGGCGGCCGAAGCCTGCGGGTCGGCATCGATCAACAAGGTCGCCGCCTGTGCGGCAAAGAGGGCAGCCAGGTGTGTGGCGATCGTGGTCTTTCCCACGCCGCCCTTGGTGTTGACGACCGCTATTCGCATTCGATCAGTCCTTATTTATTTCGTTACCGCGTTATACAAATACATAAAGAAACATCTTATATCAACGATAAACATCCCGACGATTGCCGATCCTCACGACAAGGATGCGCATCACCCCGTCCTCGATGCTGGAGATCAGCCGGTAGTCACCCACGCGATACTTCCAGAAGTCCCCGAGCTTGCTGCCCTTGAGGGCTTCACCGATGCTGCGCGGATCTTCAAGCTTGGCCACGCGCTCGAACAAGAAGGCGAGGATGCGCCGGGCATCCTGGCGGTCGAGCTTCCCCAGCTCGCGCTCCGCGGCGGGGTCGAGCTCAACCTTCCAGGCCATAGCGCTTCATAACCTCTTCGAGCGGAACCGTCTGGGTCTTGCCCGAGCGGATATCGATGAGGCGCTGCTCGGCGAGGTACAGATCCTCGAGGTCATCGAGGTGCTCACGAATGGCCTCGACCATGTAGTAGGTCTTGCTGCGCCCCGTCATCTGGGCCAGATTCTGCAGCCTTTGCGAGACGTCATCAGGCAGGCGGAGGGAAACGGCACCCATCGCAGAGACTCCTATCAACCGAATAGAGATACAAGTATCTCACATCACCGCCACAGCCGCTCGAACCGCGCCGGATTGGTCGCCGTGTAGCGGACGGTGTGCTGGATGTTGCGGTGTCCCAGGTAGTCCTGGATGAGCCGGGTGTCCGCGCCCTGGTCGGCGAGCGCGTAGCCGCAGGCGTGGCGCAGCATATGCGGGTGCGCCTCGACGGACAGCTCGGCCAGTTCCCCGTAGCGCCGGATCGCCACCCAGGCGGTCCGGCGGTTGAGCGGCGCTCGCCGCTCGGAGACGAAGAACGTGTCGCCCGCCGGGCCGAGGCGCGCCCGCTCGGTGAGCCAGGCCTTGATGGCCCGCAGCTCGTCGCCCCGAAGCGGGTGCGTGGTCGACAGCCCCTTCTTCAGCCGGGCCACGTGCAGCACCCGGCTCTCGAGATCGACCTGGTGCAATTTGAGCGCGCAGGCCTCGGACACCCGCAACCCGTGACGGAACATCAAGAGGATGAGGCAGCGGTCGCGCAGCTCGGTGCGGCTCCCGCGGGTGGCCGTGATCAGACGCTCGACCTCGCGTGCGGTGAGGTGTTTGCGGTCGTTCATCGTTTTGTCCAATGTTCGGGGAAAAAACGCGGCGCAAAGCCGCGCCGTTGCTGGGGGGGGTGTCTGGACATTAGACAAAATGGTTCATTTTGTCCAATCACGCCGTGCCATGCCCCTAAACGACCTCGTCGCCAGCCCACTCATGGCAGACAGCAGGCGGCCATCAAGAGACATTCAATCGCTGACCCTGACAGGCAGGTAAAGAGACTCACAGCGGTCATTCAGTTTGCAGGAGTGGCTGGCTATTGCCGAGCCGAACCCGTCTTTTCGTTGATGACATCACTAACGTCATCATTCAGCG
>JAEUNQ010000072.1 GCA_016790365.1 Thauera sp.
CGTCAATTACTGGATGCACAACGGCTTCGTGCGCGTCGACGACGAGAAGATGTCGAAGTCGCTCGGCAACTTCTTCACCATCCGCGAGGTGCTGCAGAAGTACGACCCCGAGGTGGTGCGCTTCTTCATCCTGCGCGCGCAGTACCGCAGCGCGCTCAACTACTCCGACGCCCATCTGGAAGACGCCCGCAACGCGCTCACGCGGCTGTACACCGCGCTGAAGAACGTGCCGGTGGCCGAGGCGCCGGTGGTCGACTGGAGCGAGCCCTTCGCGCAGCGCCTGCGCGCGGCGATGGACGACGACTTCAACACCGCCGAGGCGGTGGCCGTCCTGTTCGAGCTCGCCAACGAGGTCAACCGCGGCGCCTCGCCGGCGCTCGCGGCGCAGTTGAAGGCGCTCGGTGGCGTGCTCGGCCTGCTCGGTCGCGAGCCGCAGGCCTTCCTGCAGGCCGGCGCGCCGGACGCGGGCGGGCTGGACGCCGAGGCGATCGAGGCCCGCATCGCAGAACGCGCCGCCGCCAAGAAGGCGAAGAACTTTGCCGAGGCCGACCGCATCCGCGCCGAGCTCACCACCGCCGGCGTGATCCTCGAGGACGGCGCCGGCGGCACCACCTGGCGCCGCGCCTGAGCGCCCTACGGCCGGCATGCGGGCCGCAGCGGTCGGCACACGGCCGCGCCGCCCTTGCGCCTCGCGGTGCCCTGCCCGGCCAAAGCGAACCCAACCGACCCGAACCCGCACAAGGAACCCTGCACATGATCATCACCGGCTTCCAGAGCCTGCTCGACGCAGCCCGCCAGCAGCCCGAACCGCAGCGCCTGCTGCTCGTCTTCACCCGCGCCGAGCTCCCCGAGAAGGCCACCGCCGAGCAGCGCACCAAGTTCGAGCAGGGCGAGGGCGGCGCGCTGGTGCCGGTGATGTACGTCGACAAGAAGCCCGACGAGCTGCAGAGCTTCGACGAGCTGGTCGAAGAGTCGCGCCACACCGGGCAGAGCTGGGACATGATGTTCGTCGGCTGCCTGAGCGGGCAGGGCGGGCGCGAGCCGGACGACGACACGGTGCAGAAGGCGCTCGAGACCATGATCATGTCGATCCAGGGCGGCATCGTCGCCCACCTGCTGGCCTACCGCCCGAACGGCGAGCAGGTCTGGTTGCCCGACCAGGCCGAAGGCCTGGCCTGAGGGATCGGGCCGCTTCGCAGGAGCCCGACGCCCCGGTTCGCGGCTTGCGCCGCTCCTACAGAGGGACGTCGCGACGGTTTGGGTAGGAGCGCCGCAAGGCGCGAATGCAGCGTTCGGGATCGGCGCGGACGCCGTCTCCCCGACGCCCCGGTTCGCGGCTTGCGCCGCTCCTGCAGAGGCAGGTCGCGACGGTTTGGGTAGGAGCGCCGCAAGGCGCGAATGCAGCGTTCGGGGTCGGCACGCGACCCCGATCCGCCGCGCGGCGCATCTCAGCCGCCGAAGAAGTCCCTGACCTTGTCCATCCACCCCTGTGCCTTGGGGTTGTGGCGGGTGGCGTTGCCGCTGGAGATCTCCTCGAACTCGCGCAGCAGCTCGCGCTGGCGCTCGGTGAGGTTCACCGGGGTCTCGACCACCACGTGGCACATCAGGTCGCCGTGCACATGGCTGCGCACGTTCTTGATGCCCTTGCCGCGCAGGCGGAAGACCTTGCCGCTCTGCGTCTCGGCGGGGATCTTGAGCCGTGCCATGCCTTCGAGTGTCGGGATCTCGATCTCGCCGCCGAGCGCCGCGGTGGTGATGCTGATCGGCATCTCGCAGTGCAGGTCGTCGTGGTCGCGCTCGAACACCGCGTGCTTGCGGATGTGGATCTCGACGTAGAGGTCGCCCGGCGGGCCGCCATTGAGGCCGGGCTCGCCGTGGCCGGCGTGGCGCAGGCGCATGCCGTCGTCGATGCCGGCGGGGATCTTTACCTCGAGCGTCTTCTGCTTCTTGGTGCGGCCGGCGCCGCCGCAGTCGCGGCAGGGGTCGGGGATGATCTTGCCGCTGCCGTGGCACTTCGGGCAGGTCTGCTGGATCGAGAAGAAGCCTTGCTGCACGCGCACCTGGCCGTGGCCCTGGCAGGTGGGGCAGGGCTTGGGGTGGGTGCCGGGCTTGGCGCCGCTGCCGTGGCAGGTGCCGCACTCCTCGACGGTGGGGATGCGGATCGTCTTCTCGGCGCCGCGTGCGGCCTCTTCCAGCGTGATCTCGAGGTTGTAGCGCAGGTCGGCGCCGCGGTAGACGTTCGAACGCCCGCCGCGGCCGCCGCCCCCGAAGAGGTCGCCGAAGATGTCGCCGAAGGCATCGGCGAAGCCGCCTTCGAAGCCCTGCGCGCCCGGGCCGGCGCCCATCGACGGATCGACGCCGGCGTGGCCGTAGCGGTCGTAGGCCGCCTTCTTCTGCGGGTCGGAGAGCATCTCGTAGGCCTCCTTGGCCTCCTTGAACTTCTCTTCCGCTTCCTTGTTGTCCGGATTGCGGTCCGGGTGGTACTTCATGGCCAGCTTGCGGTAGGCCTTCTTGATCTCGTCGTCGCCGGCATCGCGGTTGACGCCGAGGACTTCGTAGTAATCGCGTTTGGACATGGTGCTGCGCTCAGTCTGGTCTCAAGCAAAGGCCGAGCCGGCACCGGAGCAGGGCTCCGGCGGGGCTCGGCCGCGAAGGATTCGCCAGAACGACGATTACTTCTTGTCCTT
>JAEUNQ010000074.1 GCA_016790365.1 Thauera sp.
GATTCTCGAGTCGCAACTGCGCGGCGAGGAACGCAGCCTGCGCCAGGTGACCGACTACAGCATGCCGAACGTGTCGGACAAGGTGGTGCGCATCATCCACAGCTACACGGATTACGTGAAGCGGGTGGTGTGGAAGCAGTACGGGTGAACTGAAGCTTATGACCTTCCTCCTCGTCGCAGGCTATGCCGACTCCCTGCTCAACTTCCGCGGTCCGCTGCTGGAGGCCCTGCTCGCCGGTGACTCGACGGTGCACGTTGCAGCGCCTGCCCTCCCCCCTGGCAGCCCAGCACGTCAGCAGCTTGAAGCCCGTGGGCTTCAAGTGCACGACATTCCCCTGCGCCGCACAGGACTGAATCCACTCGCAGACTTCGCCACCCTGCTCCATCTGTTGGGGCTCATGCGTCGTATCCGCCCAACCCACGTGTTGGGCTACACGATCAAGCCTGTCATCTACGGCTCTATTGCGGCGCGCCTCGCGGGTGTTCCCTATCGTTTCGCGTTGATTACAGGTCTGGGCTACGCCTTCCAAGGACAGGAAGACGGCGGAAGTCGCCGCGGCCTTCTGCGCTCGCTGGTCCAGCGGCTGTATCGGTTGGCGCTAGGCGGCACTCACAAGGTGTTCTTCCAGAACCCTGACGACGAGGCACTGTTCCGCTCGCTAGGCATCCTCCAGCCGGGCACGCCCTCCTGCGTGGTCAACGGGTCGGGTGTGGATGTGGTGCGGTTTGCGGTGTCGCCTCTGCCGGCTGCGCCACGCTTTCTGCTGATTGCCCGCCTGCTCGGCGACAAAGGTGTGCGCGAATATGTTCAGGCTGCGCGCCAGGTGCGGACCCGCCATCCAGAGGTCCAGTTCGGTCTCGTCGGATGGATCGACGAGAACCCGGATGCCATCCGCCAAGCGGAACTCGATGGCTGGGTGGCCGAGGGCGTGGTGGATTTTCCGGGGCGGCTCAACGACGTACGCCCGGCGATCGCCTCTTGCAGCGTCTACGTACTTCCGTCCTACCGCGAAGGAACACCGCGCACGGTGCTCGAGGCGATGGCCATGGGCCGCGCAATCATCACCACCGATGCGCCGGGTTGCCGCGAAACGGTGGAGGATGGCGATAACGGATTCCTGGTCCCGGTCAAGGCTGTGGATGAGCTGGCTGCGGCTATGCTGCGATTTGTCGAGCAGCCGGAGTTGGCCGCACGCATGGGCGCACGATCACGCAAGATCGCGGAAGAGAAGTACGACGCGCATCAGGTGAGCGCGAGGATGCTCGAAGAGATGGGAATTGCATGATGAAGCGCTTTTTCGACATTTGCGCTTCGGCGCTTGGACTCGCCTTTCTTTCCCCGGTCATCGCCCTTCTCGCCTGGCAGATCCGCAAGCGGCTCGGCTCACCCGTCCTCTTCCGCCAGACCCGCCCCGGCCTGCACGGCAAGCCCTTCCGGATGATCAAGTTCCGCACCATGCGCGATGCGGTCGGTCCGGACGGTCAGCCGCTGCCCGACGCCGAGCGCATGACGCCCTTCGGCAGCTTTCTGCGTTCGGCCAGCCTGGACGAGCTGCCCGAGCTGTGGAACGTGCTCAAGGGCGACATGAGCCTGGTGGGGCCGCGGCCGCTGCTGATGGAATACCTGCCGCTGTATTCGCCCGAGCAGGCGCGCCGCCACGAGGTACGCCCGGGTGTTACCGGCTGGGCGCAGATCAACGGGCGCAATGCGCTGAGCTGGGACGAGAAGTTCCGCTTGGACGTGTGGTACGTGGACAACCAGTCGTTCTGGCTGGACCTGAAGATCCTGGCGCTGACGGTGAAGAAGGTGTTCGTGCGCGAGGGGATTAGTGCGGCAGGGGAGGCCACGATGACGCGGTTTACGGGGTCGGCACCGGAGGACAAGTGATGACGGGCGATCTTTATTGTGTATATGGCGCGAGTGGTTTCGGGCGTGAGGTGATGCCTCTGGCGCGTGAGGAACTCGAGAGCGTGGGCGTTCCGCTCGACCGGCTGGTGTTCGTGGATGACGCGGCGCAGCCGGGTCAGGAGATGAATGGACACCGCGTGCTGACTTGGGCGGCCTTTCTTGCCGAGCCCGCGGACTCTCGCTTCGCGGCGCTTGCGATCGCAAACAGCGCGGTGCGCGAGAAGCTGGCGGCGCGGCTGGAGGCGGACGGTGTGACGCCATGGGCGCTTGCTGCTTCGAACGTCGTGGTGATGGACGAAGTGAAACTGGGTGAGGGCGTGCTGCTGAGCCCCTTCGTGACCCTGACCTCGAACATCCGGATCGGACGACAGTTCCACGCCAACATCTATAGCTACGTCGCGCACGACTGCGTGATCGGCGATTTCGTGACCTTTGCGCCGGCCGTCAAGTGCAACGGCAACGTGGTGATCGAGGACCACGCCTACATCGGCACCGGCGCGGTGATCAAGCAGGGCAAGCCCGGCCAGCCCCTGGTGATCGGCCGCGGTGCGGTGGTGGGCATGGGCGCGGTGGTAACGAAGAACGTGCCCCCCGGCGCGACGGTCGTCGGCAACCCCGCG
>JAEUNQ010000104.1 GCA_016790365.1 Thauera sp.
CGCGTATAATCCGCGCCGGAAGTCCGCCAGGCAGTCGCTGCGCACCTCGTCGTGCGTGGAGGAAAGTCCGGGCCCCGCAGAGCAGGATGCCGGCTAACGGCCGGGCGCCGTGAGGCGACGGAAAGTGCAACAGAGAGCAGACCGCCGATGGCCTTCGCAAGAAGGATCAGGCAAGGGTGAAACGGTGAGGTAAGAGCTCACCGCAGGACTGGCGACAGGACTGGCACGGCAAACCCCATCCGGGGCAAGGCCAAATAGGGGAGCATCGGCGTGGCTCGCGTCGCTCCCGGGTAGGCTGCTAGAGCGCCACGGCAACGTGGCGCCCAGAGGAATGACTGCCCGACGTCATCGGTCCGCCGGTGGCGTTCGACAGAACCCGGCTTATCGGCGGACTTCCCACTTCTTCCCCGATTTCGCCTGCGCACGCAGCCTCCGCGCGCGGCATCGAGCAGCGCCCCCCCCCATTCGTTCCGAATCCGCCCGCGCGAGCAGGCCGGATTGCGCTGGCATTCCCACTTTTTCCCACCGCGTCGCTTGCGTGGCCCGATTTCGTGTGCCGCGCGAACGTCCGTGCGCATCTCCCTTGATTTTGCAGGATTTATCCAGGTATTGGCGCGCTGCGGTAAGTCATTGTGCAACAAAGGGATTCCGATTTCCCAACCTTGACCGGGCATGGCCTTTCCACTAAAGTGGGTTCAAGTGGAAAAAAGTGGGGAAAAGTGTCGTTCCGATGCTTTCCCAAAGCCGTCAGGGGGTTCGATGTTCCAGGGAGCGGTGGCGCTCAATCTCGATGCGAAGGGACGCCTTGCGATTCCCGCGCGGCATCGTGATGCCTTGGCCGTCGACAACGGGCAGGTGGTGCTGACCGCTCATCCGCACGGCTGCTGCCTCGTCTATCCCGTTCCCGCCTGGAATCCGATTCGCGACCATGTGCTGCGCGCACCGAGCCTGGATCCGCAGGCGGCGATGCTCAAGCGCCTGCTCGTGGGCTTTGCCCAGGAAGAGGCGCTCGATGCCGCCGGTCGCGTGCTGGTGGCGCCCTCGCTGCGGAAGTTCGCTGCGCTCGAAAAACAGGTCTGGCTGGTTGGCCAGGGCACGCATTTCGAGCTGTGGTCGGACGAGCGTTGGGAGAAGCAGCAGCAGGCGATGCTGGAGCTGGTCAATACCGGCCTGCCGCCCGGGTTCGAGAGCCTCGCGCTGTGAGCCTGCATCGTGCCCATGTGAGCGTCCTGCTCTCCGAGGCGGTCGACGCGCTCGCGATCCGTGCCGACGGCATCTACGTCGACGGCACCTTCGGGCGCGGCGGTCACAGCCGGGCAGTGCTCGCGCGTCTTGGGCCGCAGGGCAGGCTGATCGCCTTCGATCGTGATCCGGCGGCGATCGCTGCCGGAGAGGCGGTGGGCGATCCGCGCCTGACGCTGGTGCATTCGGCGTTCAGCGCGCTCGACGAAGAGCTCGCGCGCCTCGGCGTGCAGACGGTGGATGGTGTGCTGCTGGACCTCGGGGTGTCTTCGCCCCAACTGGACGACGCTGCGCGGGGGATGAGCTTTCGCTTCGACGCCCCCCTCGACATGCGCATGGATACGAGCCGCGGGCAGACCGTGGCGGAATGGCTGGCGGAGGCGTCCGTCGGAGAGATCACGGAGGTCATCAGGGAATATGGAGAGGAACGGTTTGCTCATGCGATTGCAAAGGCGATTGCAGCTGCTCGGGCAGGGGGGGCTGTCGCAACCACTGGACAACTTGCCGCGCTCGTGGAAAAGGCGGTCCGCACGCGCGAGCCGGGGCAGCACCCGGCGACACGCACCTTCCAGGCTCTTCGGATTTTCATCAATCAGGAACTCGAGGAGCTGAGCCGCGTGCTGCCCGTCTGCGTGTCCCGGCTGCGGTCGGGCGGGCGGCTGGCGGTGATCAGCTTCCATTCCCTCGAGGATCGCATCGTGAAGCGGTTCATGCGTGACGAGTCGAGGCCGCCGGTGCTTCCGCGTCGGCTGCCGGTCAGGGCGGCGGATCTGCCCGCGCCGCGCTTGCAACTCGTCGGCAAGGCGATGCGTCCGGGCGAAGCCGAGGTCGCCGCCAATCCGCGTGCGCGCAGCGCCGTGCTGCGCGTCGCCGAGCGCACGGAGGCGCCGTGATGGTCCGCATCGACGCCGTCCTCGTCGCTCTTGCCGTTGCCAGCGCGCTCGGCGTGGTCGCCTCCCAGCATCAGGCGCGCCGTCTTCATGGCGAGTACGAGCGCGAGCAGGCGCGCGCGCAAGCGCTCGAGGTCGAGTGGGGTCAGCTCCAGCTCGAGCAGAGCACCTGGGCGACCCATGGCCGTGTCGAGAAGCTCGCCCGCGATCGCCTGCACATGCAGTTGCCACGCGAAGGGCAGGTGCTGGTCGTGGAGCCTCAATCATGAAAAAGCAACGTACCGTCACCTTCAATCACAACCCGCTGCTCAAGCGCGAGCTTCCGGCCTGGCGACCGCGCATCGTCATGCTTGCACTGATGGGGTGTTCGCTCGCGCTGGTCGGGCGTGCGCTCTACCTGCAGGGGGTCAACGACGACTTCCTCCAGGCCAAGGGCGCGTCGCGCTATGCGCGCGTGCTCGAGGTGCCCGCGACCCGCGGGCGCATCACCGACCGCCACGGTGACATCCTCGCCGTGAGCACGCCGGTACGCGCGGTGTGGGCCCTGCCCGCGGATGCCCGGCTGGAGCCGGCGCAGGTGCGCGAGCTCGCCCGCCTGCTCGAGATGGATGTCAATGATCTCAATGGCAAGCTCGCAGTGGCGCGCGACTTCGTTTACCTGAAGCGCCAGGTGCCGCCCGAGGTCGCGCAGGCGGTTGCCGACCTGCGCCTGCCCGGCATCCACCAGCAGAAGGAGTACCGCCGTTACTACCCGGGCGGCGAGGTGATGGCGCACATCCTCGGCTTCACCGACCTCGAGGATCGCGGTCAGGAGGGGATCGAGCTCGCGTTCGACAAGCGCCTTTCCGGCCGTGCCGGAGCACGCCGGGTGATCAAGGATCGTCGCGGCCAGATCGTCGAGGACGTCGAGGCGATCCGTCCGCCGCGCGACGGCGACGACGTGGCGCTGTCGATCGACGGCAAGATCCAGTATCTCGCCTGGTCGGCCCTGCGCGAGGCGATGGAGGAGCACAAGGCGAAGGCTGCCGCCGCGGTCGTGCTCGATGCGCGCAGCGGCGAGGTGCTCGCCCTGGTCAACGCGCCGACCTTCAATCCAAACAACCGTGCCAACCTGACCGGCGCACAGCTGCGCAACCGGGTCTTCACGGACGCCTTCGAGCCGGGCTCGGTGATGAAGCCCTTCATCGCCGCGCTCGCACTCGAGCGCGGCAAGGTCAGGCTCAATACCCCGATCGACACCGGCAACGGCCGCATGACGATCGGTACCGCGACCATCTCCGA
This sequence comes from Thauera sp., assembly GCA_016790365.1. GTDB lineage: Bacteria > Pseudomonadota > Gammaproteobacteria > Burkholderiales > Rhodocyclaceae > Thauera. Next base: position 3,414 of record JAEUNQ010000104.1, read on the forward strand.
CACGAAGCGCCACGGCGTGATGACCATGGCGGAGGTGGTGCAGAAGTCGTCCAACATCGGCACGGTGAAGATGGCGCAGCAGCTCGGCTCCGAGGAGATGTGGCACCTCTTCGACCAGCTCGGCTTCGGCACCCCGCTCAACCTCGGCTTCCCCGGGGAGACGTCCGGTCGGCTGCGGCCCGCCAAGAGCTGGCGGCCGATCGAGCAGGCGACCATGTCCTACGGCCACGGCATCTCGACGAGCCTGATCCAGATGGCGCGCGCCTACCTCGTCTTCGCGCGCGAGGGTGAGCTGGTGCCGCTATCCCTGACCCGGGTGGAGGCCGCGCCGAGCTCCGGGCGAAGGGTGTTCTCGGTCGAGACCGCACGCCAGATGCGCACCGTGCTGGCGATGGCAGTGGGCCCGGGCGGTACCGCGATTCGTGCCCAGGTGCCCGGCTACACCGTCGCCGGCAAGACCGGCACCGCGCACAAGCTCGAGGACGGCCGCTATGCACGCAAGTACATCTCCTCCTTCGTCGGCTTCGCGCCGGCGAGCCAGCCGCGGATCGTGGTCGCGGTGATGGTGGACGAACCCTCGGCCGGCAAGCACTACGGCGGCCTGGTCGCCGCGCCGGTATTCTCGCGCATCACCGAGGGCACGCTGCGCACGCTCGGCGTCGCTCCCGACATGCCGCTGACCCCGCTTCAGCTCGCCCGCCGCGGTGCCGACGAGGCGGTGAGCGAAGGCAATGGCCAGGAGAACATGTGAGCGCTGCGCAAGCCCTCGTCGTGCTCGAGCGCCTGCGTGCGCTCGGGGTGCAGGCCGACGACATCACCGCCGATTCGCGCAAGGTCGGTCCCGGTTGCGTGTTCGCGGCCTGGCCCGGCCAGCGTACTGATGGCCGCCGCTTCCTCGTCGATGCGGCTGCGCATGGTGCGGCCGCCCTGCTGTGGGAGGACGGCGACGGTTTTGCTGCGCCCGCGTTCGCGGTGCCGGGCTTCGGTGTGCACGGCCTGCGCGAGCTCGCCGGCCACCTCGCCCACGAGCTCCACGGCCGCCCCTCGCAGTCGCTGTGGCTCGCCGGCGTAACCGGCACCAACGGCAAGACCACCGTTTCGCAGATGCTCGCCCGCGCGCTCGGCGAGCTCGGCTCACGCTGCGGCATCGTCGGCACGCTCGGCTGCGGCTTTCCCGATGCGCTCGAAGAGGGCCTCAACACCACCCCCGACGCGCTCGAGCTCCATCGCTGGTTCGCCCGCTTCCGCGACCAGGGTGCAGCGGCGGCCGCGATGGAAGTCTCGTCGATCGGGCTCGACCAGGGGCGAGTCAATGGCGCGCACTTCGACGTGGCCATCTTCACCAACCTGAGCCGCGACCACCTCGACTACCACGGCACCATGGAGGCCTACGCCGAGGCCAAGGCGCGTCTGTTCGAGCGCCCGGAACTCGCTGCCTGCGTAATTAACATCGACGATCCCTGGGGCCTCGCACTTGCGCGCCGGCTCGTCGCCGAGGGGCGCGCGGTGATCGCCTGCACCCTCTACGCCGCCAACGTCGATGCGGTGCCGGGTGCGCGCGTGTTGCGCGCCGATCGCCTGCAGGCGGCGCCCGCGGGACTGCGCTTCGCCCTCGTGTGGGAGGGCCGCGAGGCCGAGGTCAGCGTCCGCATGGTGGCCCACTTCAACGTCTCCAACCTGATTGCCGTGGCCGGGGCGCTGCTGGCGCGCGGTGTCGCCTTCGACGAGCTGCCGCCGGTACTCGGCCGCCTGGCGCCGCCGCAGGGACGGATGCAACTGGTCGGCGGGGTGTGCGAGCCGCTGGTCGTGATCGACTACGCGCACTCGCCCGATGCGCTCGCCAAGGTGCTCGAGGCCTTGCGTGGCACGGTGCACAGCCGGCGTGGCCACTTGGCGTGCGTGTTCGGCTGCGGCGGCGACCGCGACCCCGGCAAGCGCCCGCTGATGGGCGAGATCGCCAGCGCGATCGCCGACCGGGTGGTGATCACCAGCGACAATCCGCGCTCCGAAAACACTCTGCGCATCATCGAGGCGATTGCCGCCGGCGCGGGACCTGCGGCCGAGTGCATTGCCGATCGAGCGCAGGCGATCGCCCGTGCGGTCGGCGAGGCGCAGGCCGACGACGTGGTGCTGATCGCCGGCAAGGGCCATGAGCCGTACCAGGAGATCCTCGGCGAGCGCCTGCCGTTTTCGGATCTGGAGCAGGCGAAGCGCGCGCTCGCGGCCTGGCATGCAAGGGAGAAAGACCGATGATGAGCCTGCACGACGCCGCGCGCGCGCTCGCCGTCCATGGGGCGCGGGCGACCGGGGAAGGGCGCTTCGACAGCGTCGGCACCGACTCCCGCGCGCTCGCGCCCGGTCAGCTCTTCGTCGCTCTGCGCGGCGAGCGCTTCGACGGCCACGAGTTCGTCGCCAGCGCGGCGAAGGCCGGCGCCGCCGCGGCGATGGTCGATGCCGCCTGGTCTGCAGGCAAGGCCGACGCCGGTTTGCCCCTGCTGGTCGTGGATGACACCCGGCGCGCGCTCGGCACGCTCGCAGCCGCCTGGCGGGCACGCTTCGCGCTTCCGCTGATCGGCGTCACCGGCAGCAACGGCAAGACCACGGTCAAGGAGATGTGCGCCGCGATCCTGCGTGCGCAGGCGGGTCGCGACGGCTTCGGCGAGGAGTCGGTGCTCGCCACCCGCGGCAACCTGAACAACGACATCGGCATGCCGCTGACCCTGCTCGAGCTGCGCGACTTCCATCGCGCCGCGGTGATCGAGATGGGGATGAACCACCCCGGCGAGATCGGCTACCTGAGTGCGCTCGCTCAGCCCACCGTGGCCCTGGTCAACAACGCACAGCGTGCCCATCTGCTGGGCATGGGTTCGGTTGACGAGGTCGCGCGCGAGAAGGGCGCGATCTACGAGGGCCTTGGCGGCGCGGGCGTGGCGGTGATCAACGCCGACGACCCGCACGCCGGCTACTGGCGTTCGCTCAACGCGGGGCGGCCGATTGTGACATTCGGTATCGACCAGCCGGCGGACGTGTTCGCGCGGTGTACCCTGCGCGGCCTCGGCTCGCGGCTCGAACTCGACTCCCCGCAAGGGAAGATCGACTTCGCCTTGCAGTTGCCGGGTCTGCACAACGTGCGCAATGCGATCGGCGCGGCGGCGGCCTGCCTCGCGGCGGGCGTATCGCTCGAGGCGGTGGCCGAGGGGCTGGCAGGTTTCGCCGGCACCCGCGGCCGCCTGCAGCGTCGTGCCGGGCCGCAGGGCGCACTGATCCTCGACGATTCGTACAACGCCAATCCGGACTCGGTACGCGCCGGGATCGACGTGCTGGCGGCCATGCCGGGCCATACCTGGCTGGTGCTCGGCGACATGGGTGAGGTCGGCGAGACCAGCGCCCAGGTCCACGACGAGGTCGGCGGCTACGCGAAGAGCAAGGGTATCGACGGGCTCTTCGCGCTCGGCGACATCAGCGCGGTGGCGGCGCACAACTTCGGCGAGGGCGCGCGCCACTTCACCTCGGTGGAGGCGCTGGTCAAGGCGCTCGCGCCGCGCCTGGATGCGGACTCGGTGGTGCTGGTGAAGGGGTCGCGCTTCATGCGCATGGAAAGGGTGGCGGATGCGCTTGCGGCAATGCACAATCCCGCCCCTTCAACGGAAACCGGCTCCTGACATGCTGTTGGAACTCGCTCTCTGGCTCAGCCAGGACATTCGTGGCTTCAACGTCTTCGGCTACATCACGCTGCGGACAGTGCTCGCCGCCCTCACCGCGCTGGCGATCTCGCTGGTCGCCGGGCCCGCAGTCATCCGCTGGCTCGCCGCCAAGAAGATCGGCCAGGCCGTGCGCGACGACGGCCCCAAATCGCACCTCACCAAGGCGGGCACGCCGACCATGGGGGGCGCGCTGATCCTGATCGCGATCGGCATCACCATCCTGCTCTGGGGTGACCTGCGCAACGATTACGTTTGGGTGACCCTGCTGGTGACCCTCGGCTTCGGTGCCGTGGGCTGGGTGGATGACTGGCGCAAGGTCGTGCACCGCGATCCGAAGGGGCTGGCGAGCCGCTGGAAGTATCTGTGGACTTCGGCGATCGCGCTCGCCGCGGCGATCTATCTCGGAATCACCGCCGACACCCCGGCCGAGACCGAGCTGATCGTGCCCTTCTTCAAGGCCGTGGCCTATCCGCTGGGGATCTTCGGCTTCGTCGCGCTCACCTATTTCGTCATCAACGGCACCAGTCACGCGGTGAATCTCACCGACGGCCTCGACGGCCTCGCGATCATGCCCACGGTGATGGTCGCCGCCGCGCTGGCGATTTTCGCCTACGTCGCCGGCCACGCCGGCTTCTCCAAGTACCTCGGTGTCCCCTATGTGGCAGGGGCAGGCGAGCTTGCCGTCTTCTGCGGTGCGATCTGCGGCGCGGGCCTGGGCTTCCTGTGGTTCAACGCCTATCCGGCCGAAGTCTTCATGGGCGACGTCGGCGCGCTCGCGCTCGGCGCTGCGCTCGGCACGATCGCGGTGATCGTGCGCCAGGAGATCGTGCTCTTCATCATGGGCGGCCTGTTCGTCGCCGAGACGCTGTCGGTGATGGTGCAGGTGCTCTACTTCAAGGCCACCGGCGGCAAGCGCATCTTCCGCATGGCGCCGCTGCACCACCACTACGAGCTCGGTGGCTGGAAGGAGACCCAGGTCGTGGTCCGCTTCTGGATCATCACCATCATGCTGGTCCTGTTCGGTCTGTCGACGCTGAAACTGCGATGAGCGCACTCACGGGCAAACACGTCCTCGTCCTCGGGCTCGGCGAATCGGGCCTGGCCATGTCGCGCTGGTGCGCGCTGCGTGGCGCGCGCTTGCGCGTGGCCGACAGCCGCGCCGTGCCGCCCGGGGTCGAGGCGCTGCGCGCCGATGCGCCGCTGGCCGAGATCTTCACCGGTGCCTTCGGCGCCGAAGTCCTCGATGGCATCGATCTGGTCGCGCTCAGCCCCGGGCTCGATCCCCGCGTCGGGGTGGCCGCCGAGGCCTGCCGGCGCGGCCTGCCCCTCACCGGCGAGATGAGCCTGCTCGCGCAGGCGCTCGACGAGCTCGGCGTGCGCGCGCAGACGCGCATCCTCGCCATCACCGGCACCAACGGCAAGACCACCACCACCGCACTCACCGCCGCGCTGGCGCAGTCGGCCGGCCTCGACGCGGTCGCTGCCGGCAACATCAGCCCGGCGGCGCTCGACGTGCTGATGGAGCGCCTGGAGATCGGCGCTGCGCTACCGGCGTGCTGGGTGCTGGAGCTTTCCAGCTTCCAGATCGAGACCATGCGGGGGCTCGACGCCGCGGCGGCGACCGTGCTCAACGTCACCGACGACCACCTCGACCGCTACGCCGGCCTCGAGGAGTACGCCGCCACCAAGGCGGCGATCTTCCAGGGCGAGGGCGTGCAGGTGCTCAACCGGGAGGACGCGCGCGTGGCCGCGATGGCGCTGCCCGGGCGGCGCACGCTCCGCTTCGGCACCACGCCGCCGGCGAGCGACATCGACTACGGCCTGGCCGACCTCGACGGCCGTGCCTGGCTGATGCGCGGCGGCGAGCGCCTGCTCGCGCTCGACGAATTGCCGCTCGCCGGCCGCCACAACGCCGCCAACGCGCTCGCTGCGCTCGCGCTCTGCGAGGGTGGCCTGGGCATCGAGCCGCAGGCCCTGATCCCCGGGCTGAAGGCCTTCCGCGGGCTGCCGCACCGCGTCGAGCTGGTCGCGGTGCGCGCCGACGGCGCGCGCTTCTATGACGACTCCAAGGGCACCAACGTCGGCGCGACGGTCGCGGCGCTCGCCGGGATGGACTGCCCGGTGGTGCTGATCGCCGGCGGTGACGGCAAGGGCCAGGATTTCTCGCCGCTTGCCCCGGTCCTCGCCGGCAAGGCACGTGCGCTGCTGCTGATCGGTCGCGACGCCGGCCGCATCGAGCAGGCTGTGGCGGGCTGCGGAGTGACCATCGAGCATGCGCCCGACCTCGACGCCGCGGTGACACGCGCCAACGCCGTCGCGCAGGCGGGCGACGCGGTGTTGCTCTCGCCCGCCTGCGCCAGCCTCGACATGTTCCGCAACTATGCCCACCGTGCCGAGGTCTTCGTTGCCGCGGTGCGCCGCCTGCCTGGAGTGAGCCCGCGATGAAGTTCGCCAGCACCCTCACCGGCCTGCTCCAGCGCGACGGTGGCGCGGCCGATCCGGCACGTGCGGCGGCCGATCGCCTGGGGCGCCACGGCGCGCCCGCGCGCGAGCTCGACCTGCTGCTGATCTGGTCGGCGGTGGGTCTGCTGCTGCTCGGCCTCGTGATGGTGTACTCGGCCTCGATCGCGATCGCCGAGGGCAGCCGCTTCACCGGCTACCAGTCGCACTACTTCCTTCTCCGCCATGCGGTCTTCCTCGCCGTGGGCATCGGCCTGGGCCTGGTGGCCTTCCAGCTGCCGATGGCGCGCTGGCAGCAACTCGCGCCGGCGCTGTTCGTCGCCGGGGTCCTGCTGCTGGTGGTGGTGCTGATCCCCGGCATCGGACGCGAGGTCAACGGCGCGCAGCGCTGGCTCTCGCTCGGTCCGGTGAACCTGCAGCCTTCCGAGCTGATGAAGATCTTCGCCGCGCTTTACGCCGCGGACTACACGGTGCGCAAGCTCGACGTGATGGGCAGCTTCATGAAGGGCTTCGTGCCGATGATGGCGGTGATCCTGCTGGTCGGCTTCCTCCTGCTGCGCGAGCCCGACTTCGGCGCCTTCGTCGTGATCACCACGATCGCCTTCGGCGTGCTCTTCCTCGGCGGCGTGAATGTGCGCGTGTTCGTGCTGCTCGCGGTGGTGGCGGTGATCGGCTTCGTGATCCTGATCTGGACCTCTCCGTACCGCCGCGACCGCATCTTCGGCTTCATGGATCCCTGGCAGGACGCCTACGGCAAGGGCTACCAGCTCTCCCATTCGCTGATCGCCTTCGGTCGTGGCGAGTGGTTCGGCGTCGGCCTCGGCGGCAGCGTCGAGAAGCTCTTCTACCTGCCGGAGGCGCACACCGACTTCCTGCTCGCGGTCATCGCCGAGGAACTCGGTTTCGTCGGCGTGCTGACGGTGGTGGCGCTGTTCGCGCTGGTGGTGCACCGTGCCTTCATCATCGGCCGCGAAGCCATCAAGCTCGAACGCTACTTCGCCGGCTTGGTCGCCCAGGGCATCGGTCTGTGGATCGGCATCCAGTCCTTCATCAACATGGGCGTGAACATGGGCCTGCTGCCCACCAAGGGCCTGACCCTGCCGCTGATGAGCTTCGGCGGCTCGGGCATCGTCGCCAACTGCGTCGCGATCGCGATCCTGCTCCGGGTGGATTGGGAGAACCGCCAGCTGATGCGCGGGGGGCGGACATGAAGACGCTGATGGTGATGGCCGGCGGCACCGGCGGCCACATCTTCCCGGGCATCGCGGTCGCCGAGGAGTTGCGCGCGCGGGGTTGGCGCATTGTGTGGATGGGCAACCCCGAAGGCATGGAGGCGCGCATCGTGCCGTCGCGCGGTTACGACACCGCCTGGGTGCGCTTCGGTGCGCTGCGCGGAAAGGGCCTGCTGCGCAAGCTGCTGCTGCCGGTGAACCTGCTCTCCGGCTTCTGGCAGGCGTTGCGCGAGATCCGCCGGGCCAGGCCCGACGTGGTGCTCGGCATGGGCGGCTACATCACCTTTCCCGGCGGCATGATGGCCGCGCTGCTCGGGCGTCCGCTCGTGCTGCACGAGCAGAACTCGGTCGCCGGCCTGGCCAACCGCGTGCTCGCCCGCGTGGCCGACCGCGTGCTGAGCGGCTTCCCCGAGGTGCTGGAGAAGGCCGAGTGGATGGGCAACCCCGTGCGCGCCGAAATCGCCGCGGTGCTGCCTCCGGCCGAGCGCATGGCCGGGCGCGAGGGGCCGCTGCGCGTGCTGGTGGTGGGCGGCAGTCTGGGCGCTGCGGTGCTCAACGAGACCGTGCCGCAGGCGCTGCTTCGCCTTCCCGCCGAGCAGCGCCCGACGGTGGTGCACCAGGCTGGCGAGCGCCAGATCGACGCCTTGCGTGCGGCCTACGCGCGCGCGCAGGTCGAGGGCGAGCTGCGCGCCTTCATCGACGACATGGCGGCGGCCTATGCCGACGCCGACCTGGTGATCTGCCGCGCCGGCGCGCTCACCGTGGCCGAGCTCGCCGCGGCCGGGGTGGCCAGCCTGCTGGTGCCCTTCCCCTACGCGGTGGACGATCACCAGACCGGCAACGCGCGCTTCCTCGCCGACCGCGGTGGCGCCTACCTGCTGCCCCAATCCGAACTTACGCCCGACCGCCTGGCGGGCATCCTGTCCAGCCTGGATCGCGGCCGCCTGCTTCACATGGCGGAGAACGCGCGCGCGCTCGCGAAGCCGCTCGCGGCCGTCGCGGTGGCCCATGTGTGCGCCGAGCTGGGCGGTGGAGAACAAGCATGAAGCACAAGGTCAGGAACATCCACTTCGTCGGCATCGGCGGCTCGGGCATGAGCGGCATCGCCGAGGTTCTCGCCAACCAGGGCTATCGCGTCAGCGGTTCGGATCTCGGCGACAACGCCGCGACCCGCCGCCTGCAGAAGATGGGCGCGCACGTGGTGCGGGGCCATGACGCGGCCAACGTCGCCGACGCCGACGTGGTGGTGGTGTCCACAGCGGTGAAGGCCGACAACCCCGAGGTGGTCGCGGCGCGCGAGCGCCACATCCCCGTGGTGCCGCGCGCGCAGATGCTCGCCGAGCTGATGCGTTTCAAGCACGGCATCGCGATCGCCGGCACCCACGGCAAGACCACCACCACCTCGCTGGTGGCGAGCATTCTCGCCGAGGGCGGCATCGACCCCACCTTCGTGATCGGCGGCCGCCTCAACGCGGCCGGCGCGAACGCCCGACTGGGCACGGGCGACTACCTGGTGGCCGAGGCGGACGAATCCGACGCCTCCTTCCTGCTGCTCAACCCGGTGATCTCGGTGGTCACGAACATCGACGCCGACCACATGGAAACCTACGGCCACGACTTCGGCCGGGTCAAGCAGGCCTTCGTCGACTTCCTCCAGCGCCTGCCTTTCTACGGCGTCGCGGTGCTGTGCGAGGACGACCCCAACGTGCGCGAGATCCTGCCGCGGGTGACCCGCCAGGTGGTGCGCTACGGTCTCTCCGAGACCGCCAACATCCGCGCCGAGAACGTGCGCGCCGAGGGCGGGCGCATGCGGTTCGACTGCGTGCGGGTCAACGGCACGACCTCGCGACTGTCGATCGAGCTCAACCTGCCCGGCCTGCACAACGTACTCAACGCACTCGCCGCGATCGCGGTGGCGACCGAGGTGCAGGTGCCGGACGCGGCCATCGTCAAGGCGCTGGCCGAGTTCAATGGCGTCGGCCGGCGCTTCCAGCGCTACGGCGAGGTCGCGCTGCTCGACCAGGACGGCGATGAGGCCGGCAGCTTCACGCTGGTGGACGACTACGGCCACCATCCGGTGGAGATGGCGGCGACCATCGCCGCCGCGCGCGGCGCCTTCCCCGGCCGCCGCCTGGTGCTGGCCTTCCAGCCGCACCGCTACACGCGCACACGCGACTGCTTCGAAGACTTCGTCAAGGTGCTGTCGACTGTGGATGCGCTGCTGCTGGCCGAGGTCTATGCCGCCGGCGAGACCCCGGTCGTCGCCGCCGACGGTCGTTCGCTCGCGCGTGCGATCCGCGTTGCCGGCACGGTCGAGCCGGTCTTCGTCGAGGAGATCGCCGACATGCCACGCATGATCCTGTCCGCCGCGCGCGACGGCGACGTCGTCATCACCATGGGAGCGGGCAGCATCGGCGCGGTGCCGGGCAAGCTCGCCAGCATCGAGGAAACAGCGTGAAGGCCCGGTTCGGAAAGGTTGCGGTGTTGTTCGGTGGTTCCTCCGCCGAGCGCGAGGTTTCGCTGATGTCGGGCAGTGCGGTACTCGCCGCGCTGCAGGCCGCAGGCGTGGATGCGCATGCGTTCGACCCGGCCGAGCGCGACCTGCACATCCTCAAGGAAGAAGGTTTCGAGCGCGCCTTCATCGCGCTGCACGGGCGCGGCGGCGAGGACGGCACGGTGCAGGGAGCGCTGGAGCTGATGGGCATCCCCTACACCGGCAGCGGCGTGATGGCCTCCGCGCTGTCGATGGACAAGTGGCGCACCAAAATGGTGTGGCTCGCCGCCGGCTTGCCCACGCCGCGCTACGCGATCCTGGAGAACGACACCGACTGGGACGCGGTGGTGGCCGAGCTCGGCCTGCCGATCTTCGTCAAGCCGGTGCACGAGGGCTCGAGCATGGGCGCGACCAAGGTCGTCGAGGCCGGCCAGCTGCGGGCGGCCTGGGAGCTCGCGGCACGATACGACCGCCTGGTGATCGCAGAGGAGTTCATCGCCGGCGCCGAGCTCACCGCACCCTTCCTCGAGGATCGCGCGCTGCCGCTGGTGCGCATCGTCGCGCCGGACGGCAACTACGACTACCAGCACAAGTACTTCACCGACGACACCCGTTACGACTGCCCCTGCGGCCTGCCCGCGGCGCAGGAGGCCGAGTTGCAGGCCCTGGTGATGAAGTGCGCGCGCGTGCTCGGTTGCCGCGGCTGGGGCCGCGCCGATCTCATCCTCAGCGAGGATGGCCGCCCCTACCTGCTCGAGATGAACACCTCGCCGGGCATGACCGGGCATTCGCTGGTGCCGATGTCGGCGCGTGTGGCGGGGCTGGACTTCACCGCGCTGTGCCTCGAGATCCTGCAGGGAGCCCGCCTTGGCTGACGCCACCACCCGCCCCGCGTCGATCCGTTCCGCCCGCCGACCGGCGGCGGTCGGGCCTGCGCGCGCGGGTGTGGAGCGCGGCCTGTGGCATCGGCCGGCGCTGCTCAACCTGATCTCCGACCTGCTCACCCTGGGGGCCGCGGTGGCGCTCGGCTGGGCGCTGGTGATCTGGTTCGTGTCGCGGCCGCTGTTTCCGCTGCGCGAGCTGGTGGTGCTCACCGAGCCGGACCAGGTGACCGAGGAGCAGCTCGAGTACGCTGCCCGACTCGCGGTGCAGGGCAACTTCTTCACCGTCGATCTCGAGGGCGTCAAGCAGACCTTCGAGAAGCTGCCCTGGGTACGCAAGGCCGAGGTGCGCCGGCGCTGGCCGGATGCGCTCGAGCTGCGCCTGGAAGAGCACGAGGCGGTGGCCTACTGGACGGTTTCCGAGAGCGGCGAGGCGCGCCTGGTGAACCGCCAGGGCGAGGTCTTCGTCGCCGCCTCCAATGCCGACATGCCACAGTTCGACGGCCCGCAGGGCTCGGCAAGCTGGCTGCTCGCGCGCCACGCCGAGTTCTCGAACATGCTGCAGCCGCTCGGTGTGCGCCTGGTGGGCCTGGCGCTGTCGGCGCGCGAGGCCTGGCAGCTGCAGCTCGACAACGGCTTGACCATCGTGCTCGGCCGCGAGCAGGACAAGTCTCCGCTGATGGACCGGCTGCGCCGCTTCATCGCGGTGTGGCCGCGCGTGCATGAACAGATCGACATCGACATCAAGACCGCGGACCTGCGCTATGCGAGCGGGTTCGCACTGACCCCGGTGGACGCCTCGGTGCTGCAGCAGCCCGTCGCGCCCGCTGCCCGGAAAGGCAGGAAATGAGCAAGCAATACAACGAACTGATCGTCGGCCTGGACATCGGTACCGCCAAGGTCACCTGCATGGTCGCCGAGGTGAAGCCCGACGGGCGGCTCAACGTGGTCGGCCTCGGCACCCAGCCCACCAACGGCCTCAAGCGCGGCGTCGTGGTGAACATCGAGGCCACGGTGGATGCGATCTCGCGCGTCGTGCAGGAGGTCGAGCTGATGGCCGACTGCAAGATCCACGAGGTCTACACCGGCCTCGCCGGCAGCCACATCAAGAGCTTCAACTCCAGTGGCACGGTCGCGATCAAGGAGAAGGAGGTCTCGCCGCTCGACGTCGAGCGCGTGATCGAGGTCGCGCGCGCGATGCCGATCCCGGCCGAGCAGCAGATCCTGCACATCCTCACCCAGGAATTCATCATCGACGGCCAGGGCGGGGTGCGCGAGCCGATCGGCATGAGCGGCGTGCGCCTCGAGGTCAAGGTGCACATCGTCACCGGCGCGGTGTCGGCGGCGCAGAACGTGATCAAGTGCGTGCGCCGCTGCGGGCTGGAGGTCATGGACCTGAGCCTGCAGCCGCTCGCCTCCAGCCACGCGGTGCTCACCGAGGACGAGAAGGAGCTCGGCGTGTGCATGGTCGACATCGGCGGCGGCACCACCGACATCGCGGTGTTCACCCAGGGCGCGATCCGCCACACCGCGGTGATCCCGGTGGCCGGCGACCAGATCACCAACGACATCGCGATGGCGCTGCGCACGCCGACTTCGGAGGCGGAGGAGATCAAGATCCGCCACGGCGTGGCGATGCACCAGATGGCCGACCCCGAGGAGATGATCGAGGTGCCCGGCGTGGGTGACCGCCCGCCGCGCAAGCTCTCGCGCCAGGCACTCGCCGACGTGATCGAGCCGCGCGTCTCCGAGCTCTTCGAGCTGGTCCAGGCCGAGCTGCGCCGCAGCGGCTACGAGGAGCTGCTGTCCTCGGGCATCGTGCTGACCGGCGGTTCGGCGGTCATGCGCGGCATGGCCGAGCTCGCCGAGGACGTCTTCCACATGCCTGCACGCGTGGGCGCGCCGCAGTATGACGGCGGCCTCGCCGACGTGGTCTGCCAGCCGCGCTACGCAACCGCGATGGGCCTGGTGATGGAGGGCGCCGTGCAGCGCCGCAGGGGCCTGCAGGCGCGCGACACGCGCAGCGTGAAACAATTTTTCGGGCGCATGAAGGCCTGGTTCGAACGTAACTTCTGAACCGGTCGTTCGGCGGTTTTCATTTTGGATGTGGGCCGATCACCATCGCTTATTTAGTAGTAAACTTCCGGCCAGGTTACTAGATGCAGGCCGGCTGGCGATCGGTGCCGCGCGGGGCAGTCAAATCAGGAGGCGAGGCTAATGTTTGAAATCGTTGAGAAGGAACCCACCGGCACGGTGATCAAGGTGGTCGGCGTCGGCGGTGCGGGTGGCAACGCGGTCGATCACATGATCCGTGAGGGTGTGAAGGGCGTGCATTTCATCTCCGCCAACACCGACGCGCAGGCGCTCAAGCGCTGCCTCGCCCCGGTCAAGGTTCAGCTCGGCAACACCGGCCTGGGCGCCGGCTCCAAGCCGGAGGCTGGCCGTGCCGCGGCGCAGGAGTCGCGCGACGCGATCTCCGCTGCGCTCGAGGGCGCCCACATGGTCTTCATCACCGGCGGCATGGGTGGCGGCACCGGCACCGGCGCCGCGCCGGTGGTGGCCGAGATCGCCAAGGAGATGGGGCTGCTGACGGTCGCGGTGGTGACCAAGCCCTTCGACTTCGAGAACCGCATCCGTGTCGCCGAGAGCGGCATCGAGGAACTCACCCGCCACGTCGACTCGCTGATCGTCGTGCTCAACGACAAGCTGCTCGAGGTCTTCGGCGACGATGCCGGCTTCGAGGAGTGCTTCCGCTCCGCCGACAACGTGCTGCGCTCGGCCGTGGGCGGCATCGCCGAGATCATCAACGTGCCCGGCCTGGTCAACGTCGACTTCCAGGACGTGCGCACTGCGATGGCCGAGATGGGTCGCGCGATGATGGGCTCGGCCGAGGCCGCCGGCATGGACCGCGCGCGCATCGCCGCCGAGCAGGCCGCGGTGTCGCCGCTGCTCGAGGGCACCGAGCTCTCCGGTGCGCGCTGCGTGCTGATCAACATCACCGCGAGCAAGTCGCTGAAGATGTCGGAAGTGCGCGACGCGGTGAAGACCGTGCAGGCTTTCGCCGCACCCGAAGCCTTCGTCAAGTACGGCACCGTGTTCGACGACACCATGGAAGACCGCATCCGCATCACCGTGGTTGCCACCGGCCTCGGCGCGCCGCGTGCCGCACGCCAGCCGGTCATGCAGGTGGTGCAGGGCACCGGCACCTACGGCCCGTCGATGGGCGGCGCGGTCGACGTGACCAACCTCGACGTTCCCGCGGTGATGCGCAGTGGCCGCCGCACCACCGTCGAAGCGATGAGCACCAGCGGTGTCGGCACCTACGACATCCCGGCCTTCCTGCGCCGCCAGGCGGACTGATCCCCGCCCGGGTGAGCTGCCGCCGCGGCGGTGGCCACGAGCCGGAACCCCCGCATGGGCCGTCGCCTCCGGCCCGTGCGGGGGTTCGTCGTTAACAGGCGTCGTGCGCAACATCCGCTTGCGCAATAGCCCGCATGCATCGGGTCGATCACCCGGGGGGCTGCGGGGGTGCATGCTAAAATCGTGCGAAAAGACAGGAACAAGATCATGATCCGGCAGCGCACTCTCAAAACCGTCGTCAAGGCGACCGGCGTCGGCCTGCACGGCGGTCGCAAGGTCACCCTGACCCTGCGGCCGGCGGCGCCCGAAACCGGCATCGTCTTCCACCGCGTCGACCTCGATCCGCCCCTGACCCTGCCCGCCGACCCTTACTCGGTGTGCGACACGCGCATGTGCTCGGGGCTCGAGAAGGGTGGGCAAAAGGTCGGCACGGTCGAGCATCTGATGTCCGCGCTCGCCGGTTTGGGCATCGACAACCTCCATGTGGATGTCGACGCCCCCGAGATTCCCATCCTGGACGGCAGCTCCGCCCCCTTCGTGTTCCTGCTCCAATCGGCCGGAATCGAGGAGCAGAAGGCGGCGAAGAAGTTCCTGCGCGTGAAGAAGGCGGTGGAGTACGTCGAGGGCGACAAGTGGGTCAGGCTCGAGCCCTATGATGGCTTCCGCCTGGCGTTCTCGATCGTGTTCAACCACCCGGCGATCGACAATACCTCTACCCGAGTCGAGGTCGATTTCGCACGTCACTCCTACGTGCGTGACGTGGCCCGTGCGCGCACCTTCGGCTTCATGCAGGACGTCGAGTTCATGCAGGCCAACGGGCTGGCGCTCGGCGGCAGCCTCGAGAATGCGATCGTGATGGACGAGTACCGCGTGCTCAATGCCGAGGGCCTGCGCTACGCCGACGAGTTCGTGAAGCACAAGGTGCTGGATGCGATCGGTGACCTCTACCTGTGCGGCCATCCCCTGCTTGCGTCGTATTCCGCGCACAAGGCCGGCCATGCGCTCAACAACCAGATCCTGCGCGTGCTGCTCGAGGACAAGGAGGCATGGGAACTGGTGAGCTTCGACCAGGAGGCCGCGACCCCGCCGGCGGTCTCGCACCAGTTCGCGCCGCTCGCGGCCGCTTTCGCATGAGCCTGCGTTCCATGCGCGGGAGCGTTGGCGTGGATCTGCACGGCACACCTCGGCCTGCGCGCCGGCGCGAGGGCGCTGCCGCGGTGATCGTATTCCGCGAGGTCGCCTGCTTGCCGCTCGAAAGACCGTACGCATGCTGATCATGCGTTTGCTCCTGCTGCTCGCGGTGCTGTCGATCGGCGGTTCGGCGATCCTGTGGCTGCTCACCGGCAACCCGCGCTACAAGGCCTGGGCCTGGAAGGCCTTCCGCGCCACGCTGGTGATGCTGTTCGTACTCTTCGCCCTGTTCGCCATCGAGCGCGTGCTCGCTCCGATCGCCTGACGACGCCCACAGGGCTGTGTCCGCACCTGCAGGAGCGCCGGCAGGCGCGAAGCCCGCATCAGGACGCGCCGGCGCGTGTTCAGGCGCGCCGGATCAGGCGTTCGATCGAGGCGCGCAACGGCGAGTCGGCGGGCAGGGTGTCTGCGAAGTCATGCAGGTCGGCCTTGGCCGACTCGGAGATCTGTCGATGCGGGGCAGGGCGCTCGGGTGCCATCTGCTCGGGCGTGCCGACCTTGACCTTGATCGATTGCACCGGATGGCCGCCGTGCTGCAGGCGCTCGAGCAGGCTGGGCAGGATCTGTCGCACGCGTACCGCCGCCGCACCGCCGCTTGCGGCGACGATCAGGCTCCCCTCCTTCAGGTTCGCCACGCGGCATTGCCCCTGCAGCTGCGGCGGCAGCATGCCGTCGAGCACCGCTTGCAGCCGGTTCAGGCGCGCGGCGTGGTCCTGCAGGCGGGCGAGGGCATCGCCGCCGAGAAAGCGTGAAAGCGGCCGGGTCATGGATGCTTGCGTGAACCGTCACGGGGAGCCTGGGTGCGCCATGATAAACTCCCGCCTTTGCCGAATCGACGTCGACCCAAAAACATGATCTCCGGCCTGCTCAAGAAAATCTTCGGTAGTCGCAACGACCGCCTCGTCCGCCAGTACATGCAC
>JAEUNQ010000105.1 GCA_016790365.1 Thauera sp.
TCCCGCCTGCGTACCGCGATCAAGGCCGTGCGCAAGGCCATCGTGGGTGGCGACAAGGCGGCGGCTCAGTCGGTCTTTCGCACCTCGATGAGCACCATCGACAGCATCGCCGACAAGAAGATCATCCACAAGAACAAGGCCGCTCGCCACAAGAGCCGCCTGTCGGCCGCCGTCAAGTCGATGGCTGCCTGATCCTTGCCGCATGCCGGCGCCTCGGCGCCGAGATCGAGAAAGCGACCTCCGGGTCGCTTTTTTGTTGGGCGTCGTTCGCATGGGAGCGGCGGGAGTCCTGTTCGTGCCTTGCGGCGCTCCTACAGGGAGCGTGCACGGGAGGGGTGCCGCAGGTGCGAGGGTTGATGTAGGAGCGGCGGCAGTCGCGAACGGATGCTCTCGCAGGTGCGACGGTTCAAGCAGGCGTTGAGATAGCCGCGAACGGGTGCTCCTCAAAGCGGCGCGTCGCCCATCCACTCGATCTGGAGGTTGTTGTCGTTGGCGAAGTTCACCATGAACTTGTAGGCCAGCGGCTCGACATCGTAGAGGCGGGCGTCGACGAGGACGGTCTTGTCGCCCTTGAGCGTGCACCCCGGGCGCACATAGGGCGAGTACGTCATCCGATGGTCGGCGCCGAAGGCGGACATCACCCCGCACAGGCGATCGGACCAGTCGCTCGGACGGAATTTCTTCCCCTCCCTCGTGACCCCGACGATGATGAAGTTCTCGATCTTCTGATTCATGTGTGATGCCTTGGCGGCTTCGGGGATGCGCATGTTCCGGTTCTCTTTCGCCGGAATCAGGACGGGCGGCATTCTAGCAGAAATCCCCTCCGGTCGATCCGGCGCGAGGCCCGCGCGCGAGCGGGTCGCAGTTGCGCGGCGTGCGTTCCGGTTGCCGCCCCGTACGCCAGCGGACGCGGGGCGCTTATGTACAGGTCCGGCGGTTTTGGCTTAACATCGGCACATTTCCTGCACGGCGGCATCTGCCGCCGTGCGCGTTTTCCGGCTTCGCACAGATCGAGGTGCCCCATGTCCCATGTCATGAATACCTACGCCCGCCTGCCCGTGGCCTTCACGCACGGCGAGGGCGTGTGGCTGTACGACGAGACAGGCAAGCGTTATCTCGATGCCCTCTCCGGCATCGCGGTCAATACGCTCGGGTACAAGCACCCCCGCCTGGTGAAGGCGATTGCCGACCAGGCCGCGCGCGTGCTGCACACCTCCAACCTGTATCGCATTCCGCTCCAGGAGCAGCTCTCCGACCGCATCGCCGAGGCTGCGGGCATGGACGAGGTGTTCTTCTGCAACTCCGGTTGCGAGGCCAACGAGGCGGCGATCAAGCTCGCACGCATGTATGGCCACAAGAAGGGCATCGAGCTGCCGCACATCATCGTCATGGAGAGCGCCTTCCACGGCCGCACCATGGCCACGCTGTCGGCCACCGGCAACCGCAAGGCCCAGGCCGGCTTCGAGCCGCTGGTGCAGGGCTTCATCCGCGTGCCCTACAAGGACATCGAGGCCATCCGCAAGGTCGCCGAGCACAACCACAGCGTCGCCGCGGTGATGCTGGAGATGATCCAGGGCGAGGGCGGCGTGAACGTGGCCGACGAGACCTTCCAGCGCGAGCTGCGCGCCCTGTGCGACGAGAAGGGCTGGCTGATGATCTGCGACGAGGTCCAGTGCGGCATGGGCCGCACCGGCAAGTGGTTCGGCTGGCAGCACGCCGGGACCAAGCCCGACGTGATGACGCTCGCCAAGGGCCTGGCCTCGGGCGTGCCGATCGGCGCCTGCGTCACCAGCGGCCTCGCCAAGGGCCTGTTCGGGCCCGGCAACCACGGCTCGACCTTCGGTGGCAACCCGCTGGCCTGCGCCGCGGGCCTGGCCACCTTCGACGCCATCGTCGAGGACAAGCTCATGGACAACGCGATCGCCGTCGGCGAGGCGATCCGCAAGGGCATGGCCGAGGCGCTGGCCGGCGAGTCCGGCGTGGTCGACATCCGCGGTCGCGGGCTCATGATCGGCATCGAGCTCGACCGCCCCTGTGGCGTGCTGATGGCGCGTGCTGCCGAGAACGGCCTGCTGCTGTCGGTGACCTCCGAACGCGTGGTGCGCCTGCTGCCGGCGCTCACCTTCACCACGGCCGACGCGCAGACCCTGGTGTCCATGCTGGCGCCGATGATCCGCGACTTCCTCGCGAACGGCTGAGGACTGCGTATGAGCTCTCCCATCAAGCACTACCTTCAGTTCAAGGATTTCACCCGCGAGGAATACGACTACGTGTTCGCGCGCGCGAAGTGGATCAAGGAAAAGTTCAAGCGCTACGAGCCCTACCATCCGCTCTTCGACCGCACCCTGGTGATGATCTTCGAGAAGGCCAGCACGCGCACGCGCCTCTCCTTCGAGGCCGGCATGCACCAGCTCGGCGGCTCGGCGATCTACCTCAATACGCGCGACTCGCAGCTCGGCCGCGGCGAGCCGGTGGAAGACGCCGGCCAGGTGATCTCGCGCATGAGCGACCTGGTGATGATCCGCACCTTCGAGCAGGACATCGTCGAGCGCTTCGCCGCCAACTCGCGCGTGCCGATCATCAACGGCCTTACCAACGAGTACCACCCCTGCCAGATCCTCGCCGACATCCTCACCTTCATCGAGCACCGTGGCTCGATCCAGGGCAAGACGGTGGCCTGGATCGGCGACAGCAACAACATGTGCAACACCTGGCTGCAGGCGGCCGAGGTGCTCGACTTCAACGTGCATGTGTCGACCCCGCCGGGCTACGAGGTCGAGCCCGAGCGCGCTGGCCTGTTCGGCACCCATCACTTCGAGCAGTTTGCCGACCCGATGGAAGCCTGCAAGGGCGCCGACCTGGTGACTACCGACGTGTGGACCTCGATGGGCTTCGAGGCCGAGAACGAGGCGCGCATGAAGGCCTTCGCCGACTGGTGCGTGGATTCCGACATGATGTCGGTGGCGCACAAGGACGCCGTCTTCATGCACTGCCTGCCCGCGCACCGCGGCGAGGAGGTCACCGCCGAGGTCATCGACGGCCCGCAGTCGGTGGTGTGGGACGAGGCCGAGAACCGCCTGCACGCGCAGAAGGCGCTGATGGAATACCTGGTGCTCGGCCGCATCGAGAGCTGAGCCGACGAACAATCACGGCACCCACGGGCGTGCGTGCCGGCAACACCGCAGGAAACAGGAAAACAGCATGAGCGACGTCAATAAAGTAGTGCTCGCCTACTCGGGCGGGCTGGACACTTCGGTCATCCTGAAGTGGCTGCAGGACACCTACCAGTGCGAAGTGGTCACCTTCACCGCCGACCTCGGCCAGGGCGAAGAGCTCGAGCCCGCGCGTACCAAGGCGCTGAAGTTCGGCATCCAGCCCGAGAACATCTTCATCGACGATCTGCGCGAGGAGTTCGTGCGCGACTTCGTCTTCCCGATGTTCCGCGCCAACACCATCTACGAAGGCGAATACCTCCTCGGCACCTCGATCGCGCGTCCGCTCATCGCCAAGCGCCAGATCGAGATCGCGCGCGCCACTGGCGCCGAGGCGGTGTCGCACGGCGCCACCGGCAAGGGCAACGACCAGGTCCGCTTCGAGCTCGGCTACTACGCGCTGATGCCGGGCGTGAAGGTCATCGCGCCGTGGCGCGAGTGGGACCTGCTGTCGCGCGAGAAGCTGCTCGCCTACGCCGAGAAGCACGGCATCCCGATCGAGATGAAGCACAAGCAGGGCGGCTCGCCCTATTCGATGGATGCCAACCTGCTGCACATCTCCTTCGAAGGCCGCCACCTCGAGAACCCCGCCGCCGAGGCAGAAGAGTCGATGTGGCGCTGGACGGTGTCGCCGGAGGCCGCACCCGACGCCGCCGAGTACATCGACCTCGAGTTCGCGCAGGGCGACCTGGTCGCCATCGACGGCACGCGCATGAAGCCGCATGAGCTGCTCACCAGGCTCAACGAGCTCGGCGGCAAGCACGGCATCGGCCGCCTCGACCTGGTCGAGAACCGCTACGTCGGCATGAAGAGCCGCGGCTGCTACGAGACCCCGGGCGGCACCATCCTGCTGCGCGCCCACCGCGCCATCGAATCGATCACGCTCGACCGCGAAGTCGCCCACCTCAAGGACGACCTCATGCCGCGCTACGCCAGCATGATCTACAACGGCTACTGGTGGAGCCCCGAGCGCCGCGCCATCCAGGCGCTCATCGACCACACCCAGCAGACCGTCAACGGCTGGGTGCGCCTCAAGCTCTACAAGGGCAACGTCATCGTCACCGGCCGCGACTCCAAGACCGACTCGCTGTTCGACCCGACGATCGCCACCTTCGAGGACGACGCCGGCGCCTACAACCAGAAGGACGCGCACGGCTTCATCCGCCTCAACGCGCTGCGCATGCGCATCGCGGCCAACGCCAAGGCCAAGCGCGGCTAATTCCCGTGGGAGCGGGCTCGCCCGCGAATAACGCTCGCGAGACCGAGATTCGCGGGCAAGCCCGCTCCCACAGCACACGCTTTCGCGAGACGAAGCTTACCCTGCCAATTCAACGCGATGAACAACGACGATTTTATCCTCGGGCTCAGCTTCACCGAGTTCGAGGACCTCGCCCTCCAGGTCGGTCTCACCGGCCTCATCCTGTTCATGATGTTCATCATCTGGAACCTGGGCAAGGAATCCAAGGCCGGCCGCTACGGCATGATGTGGATGTTCCTCGGCCTGGGCATCGGTTTCGTCGGCTTCGTCGCCAAGGGCATCATCCAGAAACTGCTCGGCATCGAATAAGGAATCTGACCTTCATGGCCATCACCGCCAAGTTCGACGGCGTCGCCGTCACCACCCAGGCCAACGTCTATTTCGACGGCAAGTGCGTCAGCCATGGCATCCAGCTCGCCGACGGCACCAGGAAGTCGGTGGGCGTCATCCTGCCGGCCTCGCTCACCTTCAACACCGGCGCGCCCGAGATCATGGAAGGCGTCGCCGGCTCCTGCCGCGTGCGCCTGAAGGGCGCCGCGGAATGGGAGACCTACGGCGCCGGCGAGTCCTTCGACGTGCCGGGCAACTCCAGCTTCGACATCGAAGTCGCGGGCGAGCCCTACCACTACATCTGCCACTTCGGCTGAACGGAGGGGGAACGATGCCGTCCTTCGACATCCTGTCCGAGGTTGACCAGCCCGCGCTGCGCAACGCGGTCGAGCAGGCCAACCGCAAGGTCGACGGCCGCCACGACTTCAAGGGCACCAGCGCCAAGATCGAACTCGCCGAAAAGCTGCTCACCCTCTACGGCGACAGCGACTTCCAGCTCGAGCAGATCAAGACCATCCTGCTGCCCGAGATGACCAAGAAGAACGTCGACGTCCGCTGCCTGGACTACGGCGACGTGCAGAAGATCTCCGGCAACAAGGTCAAGCAGGAGGTCAAGGTGCGCGTGGGCGTGGAGCAGGAGCTTGCCAAGAAGATCGTCAAGCTGTTGAAGGACAGCAAGATGAAGGTGCAGGCTGCGATCCAGGGTGACGCCGTGCGCGTCTCCGGCGCCAAGCGCGACGTGCTGCAGGAGGCGATCGCGCTGGTCAAGAAGCAGATCACCGATTTCCCGCTGCAGTACGGCAACTTCCGCGACTGAGTGTGCTGGGCAGGGCAGGAATCCGACGGGCGCCGCAAGGCGCCCGTCGTGCATCGGGACCGAGAGTACGGGTGGCGATGGCGGGGCAGGGGGATCGCGACTCGCGTCGCTTCTCCAGGAGCGGTGGGGCTCAAGAGTGCCGCATCGCGGCCGATATGCCTTCCATCGGCATCCGGCCCGTTCCAGGGGCACGTCAGGAGAAGGAATCATGGAAGCATCGGCAATCGCAGCGATGGCCTCGAGCAATGCGCTCGCACAGGTGCAGCAGGAGGCCTCGGTGGAGGTCCTGCGCAAGGCGCTCGATATCCAGGGCGAGAGTGCAATGCAGTTGCTGCAGGCGATTCCGCGCCCTCCCGCGCCGGCGGTGGGCAGCACCGCTGGCGGAATCGTCGATACCTGGGCCTGAGCGGTCCCGCGAGGATGCACCGAAATGCGCAAATCGGCTGTCGGGTTTTTTTACACTTGAATCCTGGTGCGACCAATTAGGATTTCAAGGTTTTGTTTTAGAAAGAAAAATTTTTCTGGTGCGAATCTTGCTTGATCTTCTCTGTCGACGGGCTTGGCGCCCCTCTCCGGAACGATCACAGGAGTATCAGATGAACAACAAGACCCGCCTCCTGGCCTTGGCCATTGCGATGATCGGTGCGACTTCCGCCCACGCGATCCAGGTCCCGCTCTTCCCGCCGCAGGTCACCGCGACCGATTCCAGTGCCGATGGTGTCGCTGTCGAGGCAATGTTTTCACCGTTGCTGCCGATCGGCGACGGAAGCTTCAGCCGCTTCGATCCCGCTACCGGCGTGCTGAAGTCCATCGTCGCGAGCGTCGCTCCGCGGACTGACACCAACCCGCCGAAACTCACCCAGAGCACCCTGTCGGGCCCGGCGGAGGGCACGAGCAGCTTCAACGTGACCTGGAAGGCTTTCGGCGGCACGATCTTCGACAGGGCGAGCTTCGCCACCCTCACGGCGCCGTCGAGCGTGGAGAGCTTCGCCTCCTTGAGCCGCAGCATCCAGGGCGGTGATCCCCTCGGCTCTTTCTTCATCGATAACGGACAGGCGGCCGGCGAGAGCTCGGCGAGCTACGCGGTGACGGCCAACAAGACGGCTGGCATCGGGGAACTCGTGAGTACCGTCGAGAGCATCCGGAGCGACCTCCCGATCTTCATCGACCACGAGCTCCGCTACGAATTCGCGCCGCACGCCGCCGCCTCGTTCGCGGGCGACCAGGCGCTCGACGCGAGCCGCTTCGATGCCGGCAAGGTCAAGCTCGGCACGCTCTTCACGATCGAAATCGACATCTTCAACCTCGCGCTGGTCGACCGGGTGGGCCTCGACTTCGACTCCGTCGAACTCATCTCCGGAACGGGACCCAAGCTCGACAGTGCCACGGGCTTCAGCGGTGTCCTGCAGCAAGGCAGCAGCGGCAAGTTCCGCGCGAGTTTCCTTGCAGACAGCCTCGGCCTGCAGGAATCCCTGTTCGCGCTCCGCTTCTCCGACGAGGACATCGGCTTCGAATCCACTCGCTACAGCTACACGCTCGGCCTGACCGTGGCGGCCGACGTGTATCAGGACACGACTCCGCCGAACGGCGTACCGGAGCCCGGCGTTCTCGCGCTGCTCGGAATCGGACTCGTCGGCCTTGCCGCACGCCGCCGTCGGACGGGTGGGCGCGGCTGAGCGAGCACCTTCCTTCCGCAAATGCAAAAGGCGCCCTTGGGCGCCTTTTGCATTTGCGGGCCCTGCGGGCCGGCCCGTCTTCCGCGATCCTGCGCCAGGGGCAGGGTGGGGCCTTCGCGGCGGCGAAGGCCCCCGGGTCCCTCAGCGGTAATTCAGTTCCCTCCACGACAGGCGGCGCATCTGCCCGCCGGAGGGCGTCGTTGCCACCTCGCGGCTTTCGGTCGAGCCGTCGCTCTTGCGGATCAGGGCGACGATCTTGCCGTTCGGCAGCTTGATCAGCACCGGGCGGTTGGCCAGCGCCTTGCCGAGCGACTCGCCCACGTAGTCCTCGCCCACCACGTAGGAGCCGGTGACCAGGTCGAGCGTGAACAGGTGGCTGCTGCCGCCGGGGATGCAGGGGTCGCTGTTCGGGACGTTGGTGGCAAAGACCAGGGTGGTCTGTGCGATGGCCGGATCGGTGTCGACCCGCTCGCCGCGGATGTTGAGGTCGAAGTACCAGCCCTTGGTCTTCGACCAATCCAGTGCGGCGGGACTGTCCAGCGCGCGTTTGCCGTTGCTCAGAGACGTCAGCGTGCGCTTGGTGAGGTTGGCGCGGGTGATGGTGGTGAAACCCGCCGACCCGATGCTGTCTGCGATCACGTACATCGACTGGGTCTGGATAGCGGAGCTGCTGCTTCCGGCCATGTCGGGAATGTCGCTGTCGCCTAGGTAGCGGCCCGTACCGACCGCGACGAGGTTGTAGTCGACGCCGGCGGACTTGATGCGGGTGAGCTCCGGTGCCGAGCTGATCGGCTGTGCGTTGCCGCTGCCGTCCTTCAGGCTGGCCAGCAGCGTGACCGCGTCGGTATAGGGGTCGAAGCGCCACAGGTTGCCCTTGAGGTCGCCGCCGTACACCCAGCGCATCGTGCTGCTGATGTTGTCGTTGTCCGCCCACGCGCTGAGCTGGCCGAGTCCGCTCGGATCGCTCGAGCTGCCCACCCCCGTGCTCAGGGTCTTGAGCAGCTTGCCGGTCTTCGCGTCGAGCATGAACAGGTAGCCCCTGCCGTCGCCGGTGTCGCCGTTGTTGTATCCCGAACTCACCAGCACCACCCAGCCTTCGCCCGAGCGGGTCGCGACCTCTTCTCCCGAGGCGTCGGTGCTGAAGGTGGTCTGTTCGTGCTTGATGATGATCGGGCGCGAGAACACGAAGCCGATGTTCTTGACCACGTCGGCCGGGGTGTCCTTGTTGGGGAACTCCCACAGCACCTTTGCGGCCACCGCGGTCTCATTGGCCGCGCTCGGGTCGGTGACGTCGAGCGCATAGACGCCCTTGCCGCCGCGCCCGAGGCTGCCCACCAGCAGGGTCCGCCAATCGGAGGAGGTGCCGCCCTTGGTGAAGGCGTTGCTGAAGTCCACGTCGGCCACCGTGAGGTAGCCGTCCACGGTGGCCTGGTAGTCGGTGCTCGTCGAGGCCAGGGCCGACAGGCGGGGGAAGGCGCCATAGGGCACGTAGGCCCATTCCTCGGCACCGGTCTTCGCGTTGAAGGCATGCAGCATGCCGTCGTTGGCGCCCACGTAGAGCATGCGCGAACGCGCCGACTGGTTCGTGCGGAAGCTCGCGTAGCCGGTATCGACGTAGCCGCGGTCGGGTGCGCGCACGAGGACCGGCTCGCTGTGGACGATCGCACCGAGCAGGTGCTTGCGCGGCCGGAAGGTCGGCGGCACGGTCTTCTCGCCGCTGCGTTCGCCACGCAGGTAGGCGAGGACCTGGGCCGCATTGTCGGCTCCGGCGGGCAGCTTGAGCTGGTCCAGCATGCCGCTCGGGAGCGTGTCCTGGAACGGGGCCCCCTTCGCTGCGCTGAAGTCGTAGGTGGCGATCTTGCGCGATGCCGGGGTGCGCTTGTCGAGGAGGGCGGAGGCGCCCTGCTCGCAGATCTCCTCGCCGTCCTTGTTCGCATCCTGCACGTCGCAGGCCACCGACCACGCCGGCCTGCCGGTCAAGGGCTCGCCGGTCTCGACGTCGAGTTCGTAGGCCTTGAGGTCGCCACTCCATTCACCGGGGACGTAGCTCGTCTCGTAGGTGACGTTGTCGTCGATCGCGACGTTCGGGTTGGACACTGCCGAGGCTGCCGAGGCGCCCTTGTCCGCGGCGATGTCGGCCAGCATCAGGCGCATCTGCTCGGAGAAGGTGTCGGGCCGCGAGGTGTTGAAGAAGCGCCCGCGGCCATTGACCGCGGCGTGGGCGAGATCGTCGAGCTTCTCGGGTCGTGCGCCGGCGTCGGTGCCCGGATTCGGCCAGGTGATCTCCTTGGGTGTGCCGGTGAAGTCGAGGGCGGAGTCGATGAGATCCTTCGACAGGGTGCCGGTGACACCGAACCCGATCGTGTGCGTCGACAGTGACTGCCAGAACGCCGGGTTGCGCGCCTTGGCCGGGTCGGGGTTGTCGATCGGCACGGCGTTGTCCAGGTCGGTGCGCAGGTCGGTCTTCCAGTAATGCATCGCGGCGTCCGCGAGGGTGCCGGAATGCTCGTCGGAGAACGGATTGGCCGCCTTGTAGGTGTAGCTCCGCTTGCCATCGGCGTGGATCATGGTGTCGCCGTCAGCGCCGTCCACATTGCCGCTCAGCCCGGTGCTGGTGGGCGCGCGCGAATTGTCCCAGTAGCCGTCGGTCATCAGGATGTGGTGGCTCTGCACGCAGCTGAGCTCGGTGCTCTGCGAGTCGGTCAGGTTGCGCCGCCAGGGGCTGCCCGCACCCTTTCGCATGAAATACCGGCCAACGTCGTCGACCGCCGCACGCAGCGGGGTGCCCGAGGCCTCGACGTCACGCGTGTAGAGCAGATCGAAGAACTCCGTCCGCGCCGAGTTCTCGAACAGGCGCAGGCCGCGCACGACCGTTGACGTGGCTGTGCCGTCCACCGTGGTCGATGCGGCGTTGATGGTGGCGTAGCCCACGCGCAGCCTGGTCTTCTGCTGGGAGAAGGCGCTACCGACCGCAGCGCGCGCGGCGAGCAGGCGGGAGCGGTGGTAGGAGAACCAGTTGGCGAAGTTCTGCAGCTCGGCCTCGTAGCTGCAGCTGGCCGGCTCGCAGTCGGTACGGGCGGGATAGGTGCTGCGGCCGGCATAGGCGTTGCCGGAGCGGATCTCGATGCGACTGAAGTTCTGCGCGTCGTTCGTAGGGCCGGTGCGCGTCAGCGGTTCCGATCCGGTGTACACGAAATAGAGTGCGGGCCAGAACGTGAAGGTGGTTGCGGCGGGATCGGTCGTGTATTCGTCCTTCGCATTGATGACGGCGACGAACTTGGCGCTGAGGTCGGCCTGCAGGTTCACCTTGGGCGCGCTCGACTTGCCCGGGTTCATCGATGCGCTGCTCGGGTCCGCGTTGTTCCACAGCGTGCCGTCGGGCTTGCTCCAGGGCCGGTAGCGGATGGCCGGGTTGTAGTAGATGGGGTTGCCCGCAGCCGAGCGATAGAAGCGCGCATTGCGGTCCGCGAGATCGACTCCCACGCTCGCACCGAAGCTGAGGTAGGTGTCGGTGCCCGAGCCGTAGAGGTTCGTGCTGTGCGGATACAGGTAGTAGAGGAACTGGAGGATCCCCGGCTGGTCCGGGATGACCTCCCAGTACATCGAGCCCGAATCGTCCAGCGTGAACATGATGTTGGGCGCCACGGTGTTCTTGACCGCGAGCGGGATCTGCGAAACGTCGTTGTCGGCGCCGAATGCGAGCGGACTCGCGGCGAGGGCTGCGCTCAGCAGCGCGATGCGGGCCCGCCGGGCGGTGCGCTGCAGGGGGTGTTGTGGGTTCTTCACGATGTTCTCTCCGATGATCCGCAGGCCTCAGTCGGCCAGCATGACCTGCACGAAGGACTGTGCATTGTTCGGGCCGGCGACGCGCACGGTCACGCGGTACGGTATGGAAAGCACCCAGGTGAACGGGGTCTCGCCCACGCCGCCGGTCTTCGAGCCACCCGGCTGCTCGGTGCCGCTCGAGACGCAGTTGGCGGCGAGGTCGGTGATCGGCGGCGTCCCGGTGCACATGCGGTCGATCAGGTACTGCACGGTGTAGCCGGCGGGGCTGTCGTCGCTCGGGAGGCTGGGGATCTTGCTCCAGTCCACCGAGGGAACGCCTGGAATGGAAATGACCGTGCCGCCCACCTTCGGGCTGCCGAGTGCGCTGGGCGCGAACATCACCGGGCGGTAGTTCGCGTTCTCGTCGCTCGCGGTGCTGCCGGCGAGCGTCCACCGGGATTCCTTGGGCAGCGTCCGCAAGCGAGTCACCGCGGCCTCGATGCCGTAGTCGGCGGCCTGCAGGGCAGCCTGCTGGAAGGCGAGGTTGCCGCTCACCACCACGGTGGTGTCCACGCTGCGTACCAGCGACACGGCCGCGATGCTCATCGCGACCAGCATGATCAGCGCGACGAAGAGGGCCGTGCCGCGCTGGCCAGCGCGCGCGGGGCTCAGTTGCGGTTCCATAGCGTGTTCCTCAGCGGGACGACGGTCTCGTAGCTGCGGTAGCGGTAGCGCAGTTCGTCACCCGACAGCGAGATGGTGATCGGGTTGTCGTACTCGAACAGCTTGATGTCGGTGGGTGCGGTGTAGCTCGGATCGCGCTGGCTGGCGCGCACCACGATCCCCACGCGCACCGCCGCGAGGTCGTTCGGTCCGGCGCCCGCCTTGACGGTCGAGCTGAAGCTCACCGTCTTGGTCGTGCTGTCCCACCAGCCATACTGCGCGCGCAAGGCCACGACGTTGCGGGCGATCGCGTTCGTGGTCCCCGCGGTCGCGAGGCGGATCGGGGTTAACTGCAGATCCGAGTTCGGTGCCGAGCCGCTGGAGCTGCGATAGTTGAGGTCGAAGCGGGATTCGAGAATGCCCGAGCCCACATGAACGATGCGTGCGAGGTTTTCGCTGTACTTGCTGTCGGGGAAGAAGTTCTTTTCCTTTCCCGTGGGGTTGTAGGTGCTGCCACTGGACTGGTGCTTGAACTGCCAGGTACCGTTTCCGAGCACCTTGGGGTCGTCGGTGAGCTGCAGGATCACGCAGGGCTTTCCTTCCTCCTGCAGCATGATGAAATCGCCATTCCGGAAGCCGATATCGAGCTTGCCTCGCGTGTTGACCGAGGGGTTGGGCATTTCCATGCCGACCGGGGTGCTCGCCGAACCAAAGCTGGAGCCGCTGTAGCGGATGGTGATGCGGTCGCTACGGCTGCGCAACGCCGTTGGGGTGTCCGCATCGCTGTCCTGTTCGATGGTGACCGGCAGGTTCGAGATCGTGTTCACGCCTCCGCTGCCGAGCACGCGGATCTCCTCGCAGGGCGTCGCCGTGAGCCCGGCGCCGGCGTTGAGCAATTCGCGTTCGATCAGCGTCATCGCGATGTGGCCGGCCGTGGTCGCATCGGCGCCGCTGACGGTGTTCGACTTGTGCGCATTGCTGGCCGAGAAGGTCTGCATCATCACCAGCAGGGCGATCAGGCCGATGGTCATGCCGATCATCAGCTCGATCAGGCTGATGCCGCGTGCGCGGGGCCATGGCGCGGGCTGGCCGACCCGCGGCCGCGCGAGCATCCCCCACGCGGGGTCAGTTGTTCGAATTGATGCGGGCGCGGACGACATGGTTGCTCCATTCGTTGGTCTGCGGGCGTGGCCAGCACACGGTCAACACGGTCTCGCCGGTGGCTTCGACGTGGCTGATGCTGGCCTGGGCGCCGGGGATGGTCGCCTGCAGCTTGTTCATCCAGGAGGTCAGGAGGGCCTGGGGTGTTGCCGGATTCGCGGCGTTGCACTGCGCGTCCGCACGATAGGCGAAGTCCTCGCGTTGCACCGCCTGGGCGACCCACATGCGGCCGATGATCTCGTCGGCGAGCACGGCCGCCTCGGCGCGCTGCTTCGCCTCGGTGCTGCGGATGTTCATGTTGGCCTGCAGGCCGACGATGCCGAGCACGCCGAAGGAGAAGATCAGCAGTGCGATCAGCACTTCGAGCAGGCTGGCACCGCGCTGCGGGCGCATGGCAGGGGTGGGGGAGACGGTCTGCTGGAGCGGATTCATCGCCGGTATCCTCAGCATGCGCGCGGGTCGCCGCTGGTGGTGACGCCCGGATCGCACAGGCGGGTCTGGCCTCCGGCGCTGACGTTGAGCTGCAGCCTGCGGCGCTGCGATTCGGGCAGGTTGTTGCTGAAGGTGACGGTCGCCGTGTTGCCTCCGGTGGTCATGCCGATGCCATTGAAGGTGAGCGTGCTCCGTGTTGCGCTGACCGTGACGCCCGCCTCGCTGCCCCCGGCGACGAACCGCTGCACGACGGTCGCGTTGTCGTCGCAGGTCGATCCCAGGAAGACGACCCAGCTCTTGCCCGTGGTGCTGGCGCTGCAGCCGGTGTCGCTCGAGACCGCCGCGAAGCTCACCGGCATGTTGCGCCGCATCGCCTCGGTCCGCGCAAGGTCGGCCCCGGCGCGGAAGGATTCGGCGATGGTGCGGGTGCGGCCATTGACGATCATCTGCTGGAAGCTGGGGATCGCCACTGCGGCGAGGATCGCAAGGACGGAGATCGTCACCAGGCCTTCGATCAGGCCGAAGCCGCGCTGGGCGCGCGAGGTCATAGACAAGCGCCCCCTTTCTTGCCGATCCAGCAGGTGGTGCTGGTGCCGTAGGTACCGCCGGTCGTCTTGCGCGTGTTTTGCTGATCGAGGGTGTACACGAAGCCGTTCATGTCGGTACCCGACTTGCCGGTCGCGGTCAGCGTGTAGGTGGTGGCGGTGCCCGTGCAGCTCATCGTGAAGAACTGCTGCGTGGGCATCGCGACGCCGCAGGTCGTGCCGCTCGAGACGTAGCTGCGGTTGTCCTGGTAGAACTGCTCCATGCGCACGCGCAGGTCGGACAGCACCGAGGTCGCCTCGGAGATCTTCGAGCGGCGCACGTAGTCGGAGTAGGCGGGCAGGGCGATCGAGGCGAGGATGCCGATGATCGCGACCGTGATCATCAGTTCGATCAGCGTGAAGCCGCGGGTGCGGGATGAGCGGTTCAAGGGATGCTCCGTGTCAGGTGATGCGGTGTCCTGCTTGTATTGTCGGCCTTTGCCGGTCGGGTGCTCGTGACGGATTCTATGTCGCGACGCAGAATGCGGCGCTCCCGGGTGGACGAACGGCAGGGCCTCGGTGGATGATCGGCAGGGCTGCGCGTGCCGTCCGCACGGCCACGGCGGATCGGGAGATGCGGGACAGGCCGGGCGACGAGGAGGAAGGGCGCGATGGATGGATGGAAGGCGAAGGGGCTCGGCATGGTGGCGATCGCCGCGGCGCTGGGCGCGGGGGCTGCGCAGGCGGCCGATGTGGCCGTGGCCGGGCTGTTTCCGGGCCGCGCGGTGCTGGTGGTCGACGGCGGCGCGCCGCAGACCGTGAGGGTCGGGGGGCGCACGCGCGAGGGCATCGTGCTCAAGGCGGCGAGCGCCGAGGCGGCCACGCTGGAGCACGATGGCCGGGTTTTCGTGGCGCGTCTGGGGGAGCAGGTGGCGAGCAGCGCGGGAACCGCGGCGAGCGAGATCAGTCTGCAGGCCGACGGTGGGGGCCACTTCTTCACCAGCGCGCGGATCAACGGCGTGGCGGTGAATGCGCTGGTCGACACCGGGGCCACCCTGGTCTCGATGGGCCGCAACGAGGCGGTCCGCCTCGGCATCGATTACCGCTCCGGCACGATGGGCCGGAGCGCCACCGCGAACGGACTGGCGACGATCTGGAAGGTGAGGCTCGATGCGGTGGAACTGGACGGCGTGCGCCTGCTCGGCGTGGATGCCGCGGTACATGAGACCGACCTCCCGGTGGTCCTGCTCGGCATGAGCTTCCTCAACCGCATGGACTGGCGCCGCGAGGGTGACCGCCTGCTGCTCAAGAAACGTTACTGAGGCATCGCGTGAATCGAGAAACCGCACCGCATGGTCTTTCCCCCCTGGATCGGATCCGTTGCCGGCTCGCCGAGGGGCCGCGACGGGAGGGCGAGTTCAACGGCGACGGTCGCGACCTCGCGCCGCCCCGTCCGCCCACGCCTGCGGCGGTGCTGGTGCCGCTGGTGGTGCGCGAGCAGGCGCCTTCGGTGCTGCTCACTCGGCGCACCGATCATCTGCACCATCATCCCGGGCAGATCAGCTTTCCCGGTGGCCGTCTCGAGGCCGACGACGCCTCGCCGGTGCACGCTGCGTTGCGCGAGACGGAGGAGGAGATCGGCCTCGCGCGCAGCCACGTCGAGCTCATCGGCGCGCTGCCCGACTATCTCACCGGTACCGGCTTCCGCGTGACCCCGGTGGTCGGGCTGGTGCATCCGCCTTTCGATCTCACGCTGGATGCCTTCGAGGTCGCCGAGGCCTTCGAGGTGCCGCTGGCCCACTTCCTCGATCCGCGCAACCACCAGGAGCACAGCATCCTGCACGAGGGAAGGATGCGGCGCTTCCACGCCATGCCCTGGCACGGCTATTTCATCTGGGGGGCGACCGCCGGGATCCTGATGTCGCTGTACCGCCTGCTCCACGAGGAAGCCTGAGCGCAGCCGGTGCCGCCGGCGCCACGCGTGCCGTGAGCGCTTGCCTTTGTGATATCTTGCCGCTCCGATGAACCCGCTTCCGGGACGGGTGCCGCTGGTGCCCGGGACGTTTCGACCGCATGACCTTCTTCTCGTTGATCCTTGCGTTGGTGCTCGAGCAACTGCGTCCGCTCCCGGTGCGGGGATGGACGGTGCGCGGGGTGCGGGGCGTGGTGCGGGCGACGCGGGCACGCTTCGACCTTGGCTCGACGGCGCAGGGGCGGATCGCCTGGCTGCTGCTGGTGCCCACCGTCGGTTTCGCGAGCGCGCTCGGCTTCTGGCTGCTGTGGGAGATGCATCCCGCGCTCGCCTTCCTCTTCAACGTGGCGGTGCTCTACCTCTGCATCGGCTTTCGCCACGACACCCGGTTCTTCTCGGCCATCCATGTGGCGCTGCGCCTGGGCGAGCCCGAGGGCGCGCGCAGCCTGCTCGAGGACTGGCGAGGCTCCCGGCACGAGGGCGCTTCGGAGAGCGAGATCGCCCGCCTGGCCATCGAGGAGGCGCTGGTCGTTGCGCACCGCCGGCTCTTTGGCGTGATGTTCTGGTTCGTGTTGCTGCCCGGTCCGAGCGGGGCGGTGATGTACCGCCTGGCCGGGCTGCTGGCCGACGAGTGGGCAGGACGGGATGCGCGCGGCGCGGGCTTCGGTCGATTCGCCCGGCGCGCGCGCGAGGCGATCGAGTGGTTGCCGGTGCGGATCACCGCGGTCGTGTTCTCGATCATGGGCAACTTCGAGGATGCGATCTACTGCTGGCGCTCGCAGGCGGTGCTGTGGCCGGAGAGGTCGTCGGCTATACTGATCGCAAGTGGCGGCGGCGCGCTGGGCGTGCGGCTCGGCATGCCGGTTCATGAAGCCGGCAACATCGTGGACCGGCCCGAGATGGGCCTGGGGAGCGAGGCGGGCGTCGATCACATGCAAAACACGGTGAGTCTGCTCTGGCGGGCTCTGTTCGTGTGTCTGTTCCTGCTCTTCCTGCTCGCGGTTGCGGGCTGGGCGGGCCGGTGACACGTCTAATCTCAACAAGGGAGTGGGTTATGGCAAATCGTGAAGTCGTGGTTCTGAGTGCTGTTCGTTCCGCCGTGGGTGGCTTCGGTGGTTCGCTGAAGGACATGGAGCCGTCCGATCTTGGCGCGGTGGTGATCAAGGAAGCGATCGCGCGCGCCGGTGTGGATCCGCAGGCGGTTTCGTTCGCCTCCGTCGGCCACGTCATCCCGACCGACTCCCGCTATGCCTACGTTTCGCGCGTGGCGACGATCAACGCCGGGATGTCGATGGACTCCGTCGCCTTCCAGGTCAGCCGTCTGTGCGGCTCGGCCCAGCAGGCCATCGTCAGCTCGGCCCAGGCCATCATGCTGGGCGATGCCGATTTCGCCATCGGCGGCGGTGTCGAGGTCATGTCGCGCGGTGCCTACCTGCTGCCGGCGCTGCGCACCGGCGCCCGGATGGGCGACACCAAGGCCATCGACTCGATGGTCGCCGTGCTGACCGACCCCTTCGGCGTCGGCCACATGGGCATCACCGCCGAGAACCTGTGCACCAAGCACGGCATCACCCGTGAAGAGCAGGACGCGTTCGCGCTCGAGTCGCAGAAGCGCGCTGCCGCGGCGATCGCCGAGGGCCGCTTCAAGAGCCAGATCGTCCCGATCACCTTCGAGACCCGCAAGGGCCCCGTGGTGTTCGACACCGACGAGCATCCGCGCATGACCACCATGGAAGCGCTGGGCAAGATGAAGCCGGCGTTCAAGAAGGACGGTTCGGTCACCGCCGGCAACGCCTCGGGCATCAACGACGC
>JAEUNQ010000123.1 GCA_016790365.1 Thauera sp.
CAGGCCAAGCGTCGGAAGTCGGTGCGCCAGAAGCTCAACACCATCCACCAGGAGTTCAAGGGCAAGAGTGTGCTGCTGGTCGACGACTCCATCGTGCGCGGCACGACCAGCAAGGAGATCGTCAACATGGCGCGCGAGGCCGGGGCCACCAAGGTCTATCTCGCCTCGGCCGCGCCGCCGGTGCGCCATGCCAACGTCTACGGCATCGACATGCCCACCCGCGGCGAGCTGATCGCTTCCGACCGCAGTGAAGAAGAGATCGCCCGCGAGATCGGCGCCGACGGCCTCATCTACCAGGACCTCGACGACCTCAAGGCCTCGGTGCGCGCGCTCAACCCCTCGCTGCAGTTCTTCGAGACCTCCTGTTTCGACGGCCACTACATCACCGGCGACATCACCGTCGAGTACCTCAACGGCGTCGAGAACCAGCGTAGCGAAGCCAAGCCGGACAAGAACGACCAGGACGACGGGGACGACGGCCAGCTCGACCTCAACCTCGCCTCCGACGCCGAGCGTTGAGCACTGAGCCGCTCCAGACGAATCCAGCCACGATCACGATGAACCGACCCCTTCCGCCCGAGCTTCACCCCGATACCCTGGCCGTGCGCGCCGGCACCGAGCGCACGCAGTTCCGCGAGCACGGCGAGGCGATGTACCTCACCTCGAGCTTCGTCTTCGGCAGCGCCGCGCAGGCCGCCGCGTGTTTCTCGGGCGAGGAGGAGGGCTACGTCTACGCGCGCTTCTCCAACCCGACCGTGACCGCGATGCAGACCCGGCTCGCCGCGCTCGAAGGCGGCGAGGCCTGCATCGCCACCGCCTCGGGCATGTCGGCGATCCTGTCGCTGGCGATGGCGACCATGCAGGCGGGCGACCACGTGGTGGCGTCCAACGGCCTTTTCGGCGCCACCCAGCAGCTCTTCGGCGGCATCCTGTCGAAGTTCGGCATCGCCACGACCTTCGTGCCGGCCACCGACCTCGACGCCTGGCGCGCCGCGATCACCCCGCGCACCCGGCTCTTCTTCACCGAGACGCCGTCCAACCCGCTCACCGAGGTCATCGACATCGCCGGCGTAGCGGCGATCGCACGCGCGGCGGGGGTGATCTTCGCGGTCGACAACTGCTTCTGCACACCGGCGCTGCAGCGCCCGCTCGAGCTCGGTGCCGACGTCGTCGTGCATTCGGCGACCAAGTACCTCGACGGCCAGGGCAGGGTGCTCGGCGGTGCGGTGGTCGGCAGCAAGGCGGTCACCGACGAGGTGTTCAAGTTCCTGCGCACCGCCGGCCCGACCCTGTCGCCCTTCAACGCCTGGGTCATCCTCAAGGGCCTGGAGACGCTGCGCATCCGCATGGAGGCGCAGTCGGCGAGTGCGCTCGAGCTCGCGCGCTGGCTCGAGGCCCAGCCCGGCATCGCGCGGGTGTACTACCCCGGGCTGGAGTCCCACCCGCAGCACGCGCTGGCGATGCGCCAGCAGAAGAGCGGCGGCGCCATCGTCAGCTTCGACGTCAAGGGCGGCCGTGACGCGGCGTGGAAGGTGGTCGACGCCACCTGCCTGATCTCGATCACCGCCAACCTCGGCGACACCAAGAGCACCATCACCCACCCCGCCACCACCACCCACGGCCGCATCAGCGCCGAAGCCCGCGCCACCGCCGGCATCGGCGACGGCCTGCTGCGCATCGCCGTCGGCCTGGAAGACATCGACGACCTCAAGGCCGACCTCGCCCGCGGGCTGGCGGGCTGAGGCCGCAGCGTCGGGACCGCCCCGGCGCTGCCGATGACATGCAACTGCCGGGATCGGACCCAGCGTCTGCGGTGCGCGATACCTCTCTGTAGGAGCGGCGCCAGCCGCGAAAGCAGCCGCAGGGCGGGCGGGGTGGTCGCGGGCGAGCGACGCCGTGTTCGCGCCTTGCGGCGCTCCTACACGATGCGTCACGGCCCGGCGCAATGTAAGAGCGGCGCCAGCCGCGAAAGCAGCCGTGCGGCGGGCGGGGTGGTCGCGGGCGAGCGACGCCGTGTTCGCGCCTTGCGGCGCTCCTACACGATGCGTCACGGCCCGGCGCAATGTAGGAGCGGCGCCAGCCGCGAAAGCAGCCGCAGGGCGGGCGACGTGGTCGCGACCGAGCGACGCCGTGTTCGCGCCTTGCGGCGCTCCTACACGATGCGTCACGGCCCGGCGCAATGTAGGAGCGGCGCCAGCCGCGAAAGCAGCCGCAGGGCGGGCGACGTGGTCGCGACCGATCGACGCCGTGCTTGCCGCGGCCGTGCCGGCCTGTCCCGCGTCGGCCTGCTCGGCACACGCTTCACCATGGAGCAGGCCTTCTACCGCGGCCGCCTGGCGGAGCGCCACGGCATCGAGGTGCTCGTCCCCGAACCGGACGACCGCGACCGCGTGCATCGCGTGATCTACGAGGAGCTCTGCCTCGGCCGCGTCGAAGACACCTCGCGCGCCGCCTACCGCGAGGTGATGCGCCGCCTGTTCGAGCGCGGCGCGCAAGGCATCGCCCTCGGCTGCACCGAGATCGCGCTGCTGGTGGCGGCGCAGGATGCGAGCGTGCCGCTGTTCGACACCACGGCGATCCATGCGGCGGCGGTGGAGATTGCGCTCGGGAAGGGGTAGATGTCCCCTGCGTGCGCCCGGCCAACTGCTACCGTCCGTTGTGCGGGTTTGGCCCCCTCGGTCTTCGCTGCTGGTTAGCCCTTGCGGGGCGGCCCTCACCCACGCCGCCCCTCGTGGAACCTCGATCAGTACTCCAGCACGCGCGGCAGTTCCTTCGCCTGCTCGACCCACTTGGCGACGTCGGCCTCGGGCGGGACGCGACGGGTGAGCTTCTTCTCGTCGTTGACCTGGGCCAGCGTCGCGGCCAGGTTGGCCGGGGCGCGGCGGGCGAGGGCGGGGACGGTGTCCACGCCGGCAGCCTCGAGGAGCTGGGCGTAGTCGGAGCCTACACCGTGGATGCGGTAGAGGTCGGCCATGTTGGCGAACTTCAGCACCTGGGCGGTGGAGAGGCCGGTGGCCTCGGCCAGCTTCGCGCGCGCCGAGGGCGTGGTGCTCGCGGCGAGCAGGGCGTCGGTGTCCTTGACGCCGGCTTCGCGGAACTTCTTGCCGGTGACTTCGCCGATGCCTTCGATGTCTTCGATCTTGTAATTCGCCATCCTGCAGCCTCCTGTGGGCGTTGAACGAGTGGCCCGATCACGGCGCCGGGGCGTTGTGGAAATGCCCCGGCGCCGGTCCTGGCGCTTCGATCTTAAGCCCGGAGGGTGGCCGTGGTGCGTTAAATCCTGACGGCATCGCCCGATTCGGGCGTGAAGTCGCGGCCGTCCCAGCTCAGCCAGCAGGCCTGGCCGCGCCAGTCGGGCAGCACGCGGCGCACGCAGTCGCGGCCGTCCACATTGAGGTGGTGGATGTCGGGACGGTGGGTGTGGCCGTGCACCAGCGTCGGATAGCCGTGCTCGCGCAGCAGGGCGGCGACCGCGTCGGCGTTGACGTCCATGATCTCCATGGCCTTCTCGGCCTTGGCGGCCTCGCTCTTCTGGCGCAGGCCGGCGATGAAGGCCTTGCGCGCGGCCAGCGGCTGGGCGAGGAAGCCGGCTTGCCAGGCGGGGTCCCGCACCTGGCGGCGGAAAGCCTGGTAGGCGAGGTCGTCGGTGCACAGCGCGTCGCCGTGGGCGAGCAGCAGCGCGGGGGCGCCGGCGCCGTCGTCGCGATCGCCGAAGCGCACGCGCGCTGGATCCTCCAGCAGGGTGGCGCCGATGGCGCGGGCGAAGTCCGCGCCGGCGAGCAGGTCGCGGTTGCCGGTCATGAAGAAAACCGCGGTGCCGGCGTCGGCGAGCGCGCGGATCGCGGCGGCGATGTCGGCATTGAAGGGGGTCTCGAGGTCGTCGTCGCCGGCCCAGTATTCGAACAGGTCACCGAGGATGAAGAGGCTGGCCGCCTCGCGCGCCGGGCCTTGGAGGAAGGCGAGGAAGGCGGCGACGTTGGCGGGCTCGTCCTCGGTCAGGTGGAGGTCGGAAATGAACAATGCCGGAAGCGCCGCGCGGGCGGCTTCCGGCATCGTGGTGGCGGCCCCGCCCGGCCGGGCCGGGGCGGAAGCCGCTTGCGAAGGGTCGCGCGCGGGCACGATCAGACGACTTCGGCGCGCTCGATGATCACGTCTTCCTTGGGCACGTCCTGGTGGAAGCCGCTGGAGCCGGTCTTGACCTTGCGGATGGCATCGACCACGTCCATGCCCTCGCTGACCTTGCCGAACACACAGTAGCCCCAGCCCTGCAGGTCGGGCGAGGTGTGGTTGAGGAAGGCGTTGTCGGCGACGTTGATGAAGAACTGCGCGGTGGCCGAGTGCGGGGCCTGGGT
>JAEUNQ010000013.1 GCA_016790365.1 Thauera sp.
CGCGCTCGACCGCTCGCGCGAGGCGCTGTGGGTGGCGATGGCCAACGCCGCCAGGCTGGGCGCGAGCGTCTCCTTCGTGCAGAGCGACTGGTTCGGCGCGCTCGGCGACGAGCAGTTCGAGCTCATCGTCTCCAATCCTCCCTATGTGGCCGCGGGCGATCCGCACCTCGAGCAGGGCGACGTGCGCTTCGAGCCGCGCGGAGCCCTTGCCGCGGGACCGCAGGGCCTGGACGACCTCGCCGAGATCGTCGCCGGCGCGCCGGCGCGCTTGGTCGACGGTGGCTGGCTGTTCCTCGAGCATGGCTACGATCAGGCGGCAGCCGCGCGCAGCCTGCTCGCCGATGCGGGTTTCGCCGCGATCGCCTCGTGGGCCGACCTGGCCGGCATCGAGCGCGTCTCGGGCGGGCGCTGGCTCGGGCGCGAGGGGCGTGATTCGCGTTGACGCTGCCGCCTCGCAGCGCCTATTATTTTCCGACTGTTTAACTCAACTTTTATCAGGTTTCCAGAATGGACATCCAGGACGTCATCCGCGATCAGGTCACCAACAACGGCGTGGTGCTCTACATGAAGGGCACGCCCCAGTTCCCGCAGTGCGGCTTCTCCTCCACCGCGGTGCAGATCCTCAAGGGCTGTGGCGTGCGCGAGGTACTCGCCGTGAACGTGCTCGCCGACCCCGAGATCCGCCAGGGCATCAAGGACTTCTCCAACTGGCCGACCATCCCGCAGCTCTACGTCAAGGGCGAGTTCGTCGGTGGCAGCGACATCATGCGCGAGATGTACGACAGCGGCGAACTGCAGCAGATGCTCAAGGAGGCCGGGTTGGTCGACGCAGCCTGACCGTCGAGCGATCTGGATGGTCGGGGCGGGTGGTGTCGGTTTTTTTGACACCCGCGCCTACTGCCAGCAAAGTTCAAAACAGGATTGTTCCGGTTTTAAGCGTGAATTCATGTGCTTGTAAAAGCAGGCGCGGATCTTGCTTGTTTCTTCTTCGGTATGCGCAGTATTGTATAGGTCGCATTCGTGCTTTTGGTCACGGGCAAAGCGGCCTGGCTGTGGTACGTTGATCTGCGCGAACGGAGATATTCGATGAATACGCTGAATAAACCTGTCGATTCCGATGCGGGTACGCCCGAACAGGTCTTGTCGGTAGCTGATCCCAAGAGGCGCAAGCTGACCACCGCCGGACTGGCGGGCGCTGGGGTTCTGATGTCCTTGAGCTCCCGGTCGGCCTTGGGCGCCGGCTTTGGCCAGTGCGGCTCCGAGTCCGTGTCCGCAGCGATGTCGCGGCACGGAGAGGTGTCTTACTGTGGCTGCAGCCCGGGTTTCTGGTGGCGCAGCCCGCATGGGATCATCAAGTGGAGCGATCAGGACATCATTCCGGCGATCTACGGGCCGAACCAGACCTTCAACTCGGTGTTCGGCGTGGCGTTGTTCAAATCGACCTCGAATCGTACGCTTGTGAACCTCGGCCCGGGGGCAAACAAGGTCGCCGACTCCGAAATCCGGATGGACAGCCTGAAAGGCTGCAGTCACCTCACGAGCAGCCTTTTCCATGCGATTGCGGGACTGCTGAACGCGTCGTTCTACGGTGAGCGCTATCCCGCGCAGGGCTACCAGACGCCTGCTGCCGTGATCGCTGCTGTTCAAGCTGCGCTCATGAGTCTGAATCCGTGCTCGGCGCTCGGTATTCTCAAGGGAAAGCTGGATATCTACGACGAATACGGCGACCTGTGGTGCTTCAACGGCGTCACCAACGGTTCGACGGACTGGATCCAGAAGTATTGAGGACTCGGGTTGTGGTTGTTGCTTGCCTCCGCCAATGCTGGGCCGCCGGCGGGGTCTTGTGCACGCTTTCCTTATTCACATTCCGATGACAGCTTGTTTTTTGAACCGGGAAGTGCGCTGGCATGCATGGGAGGACGGTGTCGTTCTGTTTTCTCCTCGCGCGGCCCAAACGGTGCTGCTTCCGGTCGATGCGGAACCCCTGCTTCGTCACGCGGCTTCTGCAGACGGCTGGCGATGTGAGGTGGCTGACGAGGCAATGCCGGACGTCGTAGCCCTTGCCGACGCCCTGAGGCGCTTGGCGGCGATTCGGATCCGCGATTGAATCTTGGAGAATTGGCCCCTCGCAATCTGCGGCGGCAACTGCGCGAGCAGGGTGTTCTGTTGCCCTGCGGCCCCTTTGTGGTTCGTATCCGCACGTGCAGCGAGGGTATCGCTGACGGTCTCCACCGGCTGTACCGGGATTTTCCGCTGATCCCCGAGGGCGACTTCGTGGACTTCGAGGTCGAGGTCCGCGCGCCGGGTTTGCTGCGAAGCGTCGTCAGGCCGCAGGTGGGGTTCTACTGCGAGGGGCGTGCCCCGTTCAAGCCCCTGCCCAGGCACCAAGCCTTTCCCATGCTCGAGTGGGGGCTGAACTGGGTCATCTCGACCCACGCCCATGATCATCTCGTGTTGCACGCTGCGGTTCTGGAGCGTGGCGGGCGTGCCCTGCTGCTGTCGGCCGATCCCGGCTCCGGCAAGAGCACCCTGTGTGCGGGCCTCGTTCATTCGGGCTGGCGGCTGCTCTCCGACGAACTCGCGCTGGTCGAGTTGGCGACGGGCAGGGTCAGGCCGGTCGCGCGACCGATCAGTCTCAAGAACGAGTCCATCGAGGTGGTACGCGCCCTCGGCGGGGACGTCGAGCTCGGGACGGTCTGCCCGGACACCACGAAGGGCGCGGTCGCCCACATGCGCCCGCCGGTCGACAGCGTGGTCCGCCGCCACGAGCCCGCGTTGCCGGCTTGGCTCGTGTTCCCGAGGTTCGTGCGCGGTGGGCAGCTCGACCTACAGTCGGTCGGCAAGGCCCAGGCGTTCATGGAGATGGTCCGGCATGCATTCAACTACGGCTTCCTGGGCGGTTCTGCCTTCGATGCGCTGGCCGGTCTGCTCGATCGCACGACGATTATGCGTGCAAGCTACGGCGACCTGGGGCAGATCGTACCGGCAATCGATCGCCTGACTGCGGCGGATGGGCGATGAAGCGAGGGCTGCGGAACGAAGGCGGGCTGATCGCCGCGGTGCTCGCAGACCCCGCTCGTGCGCACGATCTCGATGCCGCGGGCTGGTCGATGCTGATCGGGCAGGCCCGCAATGCCGATATGCTGGGGCAGTTGCACTTCCGCTTGGCGAGTGGGGGTGCGCTCGGATGCGCTCCGCAGGCTGCGCGCCGCCATCTGGACCTCGCCTGGGAGCTCTCTTGCCGCCATCGTGATGCGGTGCGCTGGGAGGTGTTCCATATCGCGACGGCCTTGCGCAAGCTGGACTTACCGGTAGTGCTGCTCAAGGGGGCAGCGTATTGCCTCGGTGCTCTCCCGGCGGCGGAGGGGCGCGTCTTCAACGACGTGGACATCATGGTCCCCCATGCGGCGCTCACCGCGGTCGAGTATGCCTTGCTCGACGCAGGCTGGATCCCCCAGGTTGCAAATGACTACGACCAGCGCTACTACCGGCGCTGGATGCACGAGATCCCCCCGCTGGAGCACAAGTCCCGGGGCACCGTACTCGACGTCCATCACACGATCGTGCCGCCGACCTCCGGCGTCGTTCCGGATGCGGGCGAGCTGTTGCGACGCGCTCTACCGATCGAGGGTGAGGGGTGGCAGGAGCTTGCCGGGTTCAGGGTCCTGGCACCGGAAGACATGATCCTGCACTCTGCCGCCCATCTGTTCTTCAACGAGTTCCACAAGGGACTGCGGGATCTCTTCGACTTGCACCGGCTGCTCGAACATTTTGGGTGCCGAGACGACTTCTGGGCCCTGCTGCGCGGGCGCGCCGAGGAGACGGGCCTGTCGCAGCCGCTGGCCGATGCCGTCGTCCACTGCGAACGGGTGTTTCGGACGCCTCTGCCCGAAGCTGAGCGCGCGCGTGCCCGTGCATCGCTGCCGGAGGGGGTAGTCGGAGCCATGCGCGGCTGGATGCTGCGTCGGGCCTTGCTGCCCGATCACCCCTCCTGCTCGACGACCGACGTCTCTCTCGCGCGCTGGATGGCGTTCGTGCGCAGTCACTGGTTGCGGATGCCTCCAGGTTTGCTTGCCATCCACCTTCTGCACAAGGCCGTGCGCGCGAAGGAGTGAGCGGTCCGGTAAGCGGCGCTGTTCAGCTCCCGCGCCGCGCCAGCTCCTCGTTGAGCCGGGTCGCCAGGCGCAGTGCCTCGCGCAGGTAGCCGCGGCCGAACAGGTTGAGGTGGTTGAGCACGTGGTACAGGCTATAGAGCATCTTGCGCTGCTCGTAGTCCTCGTGCAGCGCC
>JAEUNQ010000165.1 GCA_016790365.1 Thauera sp.
ATGAAGACGTCGGTCGCATGGCGCACCAGCCCGTCTGCGTGGATCGAGAATCCCGCGTTGTTGAAAGCGGACACGGCGTGGAAGAGTCCGCTCCAGGCGGCATCGGCCCAGGGCAGCTCGTAAGTGGTGCGCAAACGCAGCGTCAAGGTCAGCGCCACAAACAGCTCGACGATCAGGGTCACGATCAGTACGAGCTTGGCGACGCTGGTCACGTCGCCGATACCGACAGCGTGTGTTTCGGCCTGCGCGGTGAGCCGCGTGCGCAGGCGGAACGATCGGTTGACCATGAGCCCGAGCAGCGTAGCGGCGGTCATCATGCCCAAGCCGCCGACCTGGAACAGCGCCATGATCACCCACTGTCCGAACGACGACCAGTAGGTACCCGTATCCACCGTCACCAGGCCGGTCACGCATACCGCCGATACCGAGGTGAACAGCGCGGTAAGCCAGGGCGTGGCGACGGCATCTGCGCGAGCGATCGGCAACATGAGCAGCCCGGCTCCGATCAGGATCGTGATCAGGAACGCGAGCGGAACGACACGAGCCGGGTGCTGGACCTCGCGAATCTTCAATTCGCACCATCCTTCGAATCATGTTGCGGCGCGGAAAACAGCGCGCATCGCGTGCGAATCATACGCCCGGCTGGTGTGAATTGCCTGGGTCAAAACCTCTGCAAGCTTGCGGGGTCAGGCCTTTCATTTGTTCGTCTGTGACGGGCCGGTTGCGACCCAGAGCCCCGGGGATGGCCTTGTCGGGCGAAACGGCGGCATGCAGGTCATCAAGGCGCCACGTCCACCGCCCTCCGGAGCACGACGGCGATCAGGGAAGACGCATGGCCCCCGCTACCGAAAATCTCCACCGCTTCGCGCTGATCGAGGGCCCGCCTCCTGCGCACGCTGGCGACGAATGCCGGGTCGACCGTCGCGGCATCGACCTGTCTCGAGAACATCCTCGTCTCGCGCATCACGCGCTCCGACCCTACAACCATCAGACCCGCGACATCAGCGCGAACACGCCCCAGCCCAGGTACTCGCGTGTGTAAGCGGCATGGCGCACGGGCTCCGAGCGCAGTTTGGCGCTAACCTCCTCGGCGAGCTCATCGCCCGGATTGGCGTCCAACCATCGGCGCAGGGTAAGCCATTTGGCCGCCTCGTATCGGTCCCAGCTGTCCTGGTCCGCCAGCACCATCTCGACGACGTCGTACCCAAGCGCGCCGAAGGACGCGAGCAGCGCTGGCAGCATGAGAAAGTCGGAGATCGAGCCCGCAAGACACTGCCTCGCAACCTCATCCGTCGGCGGCAACTGCCGCCAGTAAGGCTCGCCAATCAGGATGATCCCGCCGGGGTGCAAGCTTCGCGCCAGCAGTTCGATCGTGCCGGCAACCCCCGCGCCAATCCATGTCGCGCCGATGCAGGCGGCCACATCCACCTTGTCGTCGGAGACAAAACCCGCAGCATCGCCATGGATGAACGTGACTTGACCGCCAACGCCAAGTTCAACCGCACGGCGTTTCGCCTGCTCGGTGAACAGTTGGCTCATGTCGATGCCGATGCCGGTGATGCCATGATCGCGTGCCCAGGTGCACAACATCTCCCCCGAACCGCTGCCGAGGTCGAGCACCCGCGCCCCCGGCTCCAGCCGCAGCGCGGCGCCGAGCGTGGCGAGCTTTTCGGGGGTGAGCGGGTTGTGGATGCGGTGAGCACTCTCGCTGATGTTGAAGATTCGCGGAATATCCACGGTGGAAAATCTCCTTTCGGTCAGTCAGTCTGCATGCTCAATTTCTCGGATTGCGAGATTGCAGGG
Organism: Thauera sp.; assembly: GCA_016790365.1. Classification (GTDB taxonomy): domain Bacteria; phylum Pseudomonadota; class Gammaproteobacteria; order Burkholderiales; family Rhodocyclaceae; genus Thauera. Next base: position 1,804 of record JAEUNQ010000165.1, read on the forward strand.
CGGTTGCCAAGGGAAGGAACAGCGTTAGCGGAGAGTCAGGCAGTGCGATGAAACCATGATGCCCAAAGAAGGCGGCCGCGTGGCCGTCCGGCCATCGACCAGGCGGTGATCGTTCTCGTTGTGGCGCTACATGTTGGTTGTCTGTTCAGTGGGTGGGCAGGATGAAGGTGCTCATCTCGCGCACGGCGAGACTGCGGTCGTGTAGCGCCACGGTCTCGAACGCGATCGGCTGCGCACCAGACGGCATGCCTTCGAGCGGGGATGACAGGGTGAGCGTGACGGTGTGGACGCGCCCCGGCTCGACTCCGAACTCGGTGCCCCCCTCGATCCGCAGCCCCGGCAGGCCGCTCACGGCGATGCGGAACTGACGAGTCGCCTCTTCCATGTTGATGAGCTTTAGGGTGTAGCTGTTCTCGATCCGGCCCTCGGTGGTCTCCTGCATCAGCGCACCGCGATCCCGGTGCACTTCCACCCGCAGCAGCACACGCTCGGTCAGCGTCCATGCACCCAGCGCCGCGAACACCAGCAGCAAGCCAACGTAGCTCCGTGTCCGTGGCCGTGACCAGACCCTGGCGACCTTGGGCTGACCGGCAAGCTCGCCTTCGCTCGCGAACCGGATCAAGCCGCGCGGTGCGCCGATCTTGTCCATGACCTCGTCGCAACCGTCGATACACAGGCCGCAGTTGATGCATTGGTATTGCAGGCCGTCCCGAATGTCGATTCCCGTCGGACACACCTGTACGCAGATCCCGCAGTCGATGCAGTCGCCCTTGTTGCCGGCCTGCCGCAAGGCGCCACGGGGTTCTCCGCGCTGGGCGTCGTAGCTGACGTTCGCCGTCTCCGAATCGATCATCACGCCCTGGAAGCGCGAGTAAGGACACATGTGCTGGCATACGGCCTCGCGTGCCAGCCCCGCCTGCAGATAGGTGAAGGTCGCGTAGAAGAGCAGCCAGAAGGTTTCCCAGGGGCCTGTCTGCAAACTGGCGATCGCTGGTAGCAGTTCCCGGATCGGCGTGAAGTAGCCGACGAAGGTGATCGCGGTCCACGCGGCCACCAGCGCCCAGATGCCGTGCTTGATCGACTTGATCAGCAGCTTGCGCGCCGACATCGGGCCCTGGTCGAGGCGCAGGCGCGCGAGGTGATCGCCCTCGACCTTGCCTTCGATCCACACGAAGATCGACGTATAGACCGTCTGCGGACAGGCAAAGCCGCAGAACAGGCGCCCTGCGATGGCGGTGGTGAAGAACAGTGCGGTCGCCGCGAGGATCAGGATGAAGGCGAGCAGCAGCGCATCCTGCGGCCACAGCACGAGGTCGAAGAGGTATAGCTTCTCGTCGGCGATGTCGAACAGGATCGCCTGTCGCGTGCCGGCTTCGGTTACCCACGGCAACCAGCACGCGCCGTAGAACACGATCTGGGTGAGCCAGACCATGGCCCAGCGCAGGCTGTTGAAACGGCCTTGCACCGCTTTGGCATGGATCTTTCCCTTCTTGCGATAGAACTCCAGCTTGGCTTCGCGCACCTTGCTGACGGGTGGGTTCATGAATGTGCTCCGGCTCTGACGATGGCCGGAAGTACATCACCCGGGGCGAAACAGGTGCAGATTCAGATCGCTCGATTTGGAACAGGTACAGATTCGGATTGGGCGTTTTGCTGTGCCTGCTGACTATCCGCCCGACTGTTCCTGTCCACGCTTCGGCAGGCGCCCACAATCACGGTACCGAATCAGGAGTGAAACACCGTGATCGCCAATACGATGAGCTTGCCCACCTCGCTGGGCGACGCGCCCCCCGCCACCGGCAGGGTGCCGGGCAACAAAGGCATCTGGGTCGGGATTTGCTGCGAGTTCGTCGAGTTCCTGGTGCTGTTCATCGTGTATTTCGTCGCCCGCGCGCACTTTCCCGACGCTTTCCACACCGGGGCGGAGCGGCTCTCGCAGACCGCCGGCGTGGTGATCACCCTGCTGATGGTGAGCAGCAGTTTCTTCATCGCCTGCTCGGTCACGACCCTGCGCGCCGGGCGCAGGCGCCACTCGATCGGCTGGCTGATCGCGGGCCTGGTCGCGGCGCTGAGCTATCCGGTGGCGAAATTCCTCGAGATCCGGTGGAACCTCGCCCACGGTATCGATGGCGAGTCGGGGATCTTCTTCACCGTCTATTACTACCTGACCTTCACCCATATGGTGCATGCCTTCTGGGGCATCCTCGGCATCCTTTGGGTCCTGGCCCGACACGGGTTCGGAATCTATACCGCCGACGAGCACAGCGGTCTGGAAGCGCTCGCCAGCTACTGGCACGCGACCGACATCATCTGGCTGGTCATCTTCCCCTTCTTCTACGTCCTGGCCTGATCATGGAATCCATCGAGCGCAAACGCGCCACTTCACTCCGGCCCCTGGTCCTGACCTGGCTGGCCCTGGTCGCGCTGACCCTGCTCGGCCCGCTACTCGGTAACGGTCTCGGGGGGCAGGAAGCTGTTCAGTTGATCGTGGCCGCGATCATCTGGATCAAGGGCCACCTGGTCGCCCGCCACTTCATCGAGGCGGAACGGGCTCACCCCTTCCTGCGCAATGTGCTGCGATTCTTCATCGCCTTCACGCCGATCGCGATCGTGCTGACGACCTTCTTCGGCAACCGCTTCGCCCGCTTTGCGACCTTATAGCTGCCGCTTGATCAGCCTGCCGAGCATCGCCAGGGCCTGATCCTGGCGGGGCGTCGCAGGATGGCCGAAGTTGAGCCGCAGGTAGTTTGGAAACTCCCGCTTCGCGGAAAAGATCGGTCCCGGTGCGATACTGATGCCGTGCTCGAGCGCTTCTTCGTGCAAGCGCAGCGCATCCACACGGGCGGGCAGTTCCAGCCATAGAAAGTAGCCGCCGTCCGGCCGCGCCAGGCGGATACCGCCGGGAAAATGCGCTTCGATGCCGGCCAGGAGTTGCGCTTCCTGGGCGGCAAGCTGCCTGCGCAACTGACGCAGGTGATTGTCGAAGCCGCCATGCTTCATGTAGTCGGCCAGGGCGATCTGCAGCGGGACGGCCGTGGCCAGGCTGGTCGAGTACTTCTGCCGCTGCACCTGCTTGGCGAAACGCCCGGCCGCGACCCACCCCACCCGGTACCCCGGAGCGAGACACTTCGAGAACGACGACACGTGCAGGACCAGTCCATCGGTGTCCATCGCCTTGCTGCACAACGGCGCCTCTCGCCCGAAGTACAACTCGGCGTAGACATCATCCTCGATCAGCGGAACCTGGTGCTTGTGCAGCAGCGCCACCAACGCACGCCTACTCTCGTCCGAGACGCAACTGCCGGTCGGGTTGGCGAAATTCAGCATGAACAGGCAGGCCTTGATCGGATGATGGCGCAGCGCGTCGGCCAGCGCATCCAGGCTGACCCCTGCGCGCGGGTGGCTCGGGATCTCGATGACCTCGAGCCCCAGGCGCTCGCTGGCCTGCAGCCCCGCATAGAAGGTGGGCGATTCGATCGCGATCAGATCGCCGGGTCGGGTCAACGCTTGCAGGCAGAGGTTGAGCCCTTCCATCGCGCCCGACGTGACGACGATTTCCTGCGGCGACACCGAGGCGCCATGGGCGAGATATCGCAGCGCGAGTTGTCGGCGCAGTTCGTCGTTGCCCGGCGGCAGGTCGGTCACCGTGGCCAGCGGATCCAGATGACGTGCCGCCGCAGCAAGGAAGCGGCCGAGCTTGTCGAGCGGATAGAGCCGCGCGTCGGGAAAGCTCGACCCCAACGGGACGATGGCGGGATCCCGCACGCTGTCGAGGATCTGGAAGATGAAGTCGCTGACCTCGAGTGTTGTCGACCCGCCCACCGGATGGGTCATAGCCGGCTCGGGCAGCTTGCTCCCAAGCCGCGCACGCACGAAGTAGCCCGACTTCGGCCGCGCCTCGATCAGGCCTCGGCTCTCGAGCAGGTGGTAGGCCCGAGTGACCGTGATCGGGCTGATGCCATGGGTCTTGCAGGCCTGGCGGACGGAAGGCAGCCTCTCGCCGGGGCGCATCACGCCCTCGGCGATCAGCTTCGCGGTCCGGTCGGCAAGATCATGGTAGAGGCCCATGCGGGGATCTTAGCTGCAAAGCAGTGGAACACCTTTGGCATGGATCATTCCTCAGGGACGCTTTGCATAAGGGTCGAAGGCTCCATGAAGGCCCCCGTCCAGTTGCACTGCTCCCGCCAAATCTGCGCACGCGGGACGGAGGTTGACGTCGCTGTGCTTCTTTTGCCCACGTGGCAGCTCTTGGGGGAACAGCCATTTGACGATCCCCTTCCCGGCAAGAGTGAAATCCGCTCCTGGCCGGACGAAGTCTGTGAGACAGGACGAGACCACGCACGGCAAGGGCACACCGACCCTCGCGAGGCCTCCTGTGTGGCGACTGCACGATCGGCAGTTCAACAGCAGCGAGCTACCCAGCCTCGGAGCAGAACCACAGCTTGTTGCCCTCGCTGTCCAGGAAGGCGCCGACCCAGTAACCGTCGTCGTAGAGTTGCACGGCGTCGCTGATCGTGACGCCGCGCGCGGCCAGGTCCCGCGCCAGCCGCGGCGCGTCCGCAACCGCAATGGTCAGCCGCGGATACGGCGACTTCTCCGCCCCGCCGCCAGGTGCGGAGAGCGGCTTGAGCAGGATCGTCAGGCCGCCCAGGGCGAAGCCGACGTCGCCGTCTGCCTGGAGCCTGCGCTCGAGACCGAGCCTGCTCCGGTAGAAAGACTCCGCCCTCGCCAGGTCGTCGACGGCGAGGGCCACCACCTTCAGTTCCTGCCATCCCAGCGTGTCCATCTCCGCACCTCGCCGATCGCCGATGTGACGCTCTCTTTATAGACGACCGCTCACTGCCCCGGACAAACGCTCCTCGCACCGGCTACCGCCGCCGGCCCGCCGCACCATTTTCCGGCAGCGTTGTCCACTTCTGCACTGGGCACACGCTGAAAGCCCCGGGAGACCGCGATGACCAACGCAACCGACCGTGGCACCACCCTGACGCTGCGTGAAGCAGCGAAGTTGCTGACCGGCGAAGACATGTCGGCGCACGATGCCGAAGTCCTGCTCGCAAACGCGATACAGCAATGCGAGTTGCACGCCAACGTCAAGCGCTGGGCCACCGAACAATGGGATGGGCCACTGCTGCCGGGCAACATCAACCCGCGCGAAACCCACATCGAACGCAGCGACCTGGACGCTTGGCGCAGCAGCGGCGAAGCCGCTTGATCCTTCGCGCGGCGAAGGCGCAACGCGTTCCCGGCCACCGGCGCGAAACTCGGACAAATCGCCGTAGCGGCAATCGGCGGCGACAGCAACAGGCCGAAACGCGGGATAGCGCACCCCGGCCGAGACCGCAGTCCGCAGTCCGCAGTCCGCAGTCCGCAGTCATCGTTCCACTCTGCGGAACATCTTCACATCGCGCTGTTTTTCTCGAGAATTGCATTAAATTCATGGAACCGGATACAAGCCGGACTTATTCCAGGAGACAGACAATGAAAGCAGCGCTCGCGACACTGCTGATCCCGGTGGCCACGCTCGCCATCGGCATCCAGGCCGGCCACGCCGCCCCGCCGGCCAAGGCGGACCGCCCCAACATCCTGCTGATCATGGCCGACGACCTCGGCTACACCGACCTCGGCAGCTATGGCAGCGAAATCGCCACCCCCAACCTCGACGCCCTGGCCGACAGCGGGGTCAAGATGACCCAGTTCTACGCCTCGCCGTTCTGTTCGCCGACGCGCGCGATGCTGATGTCCGGCACCGACAACCACCTCGCCGGCTTCGGCGACATGTCCGAGCTGATGCTGCCCGAGCAGCGCGGCAAGCCGGGCTACGAGGGCAACCTCAACGAGCGCGTGGTACCGATGGCGCAGGTGCTGCGCGACGCCGGCTATCGCACGCTGATGACCGGCAAGTGGCACCTCGGCGTGCCCGAGCAGCACAGCCCGGCGGCGCGCGGCTTCGACCAGTCGTACGCGCTCGTGCATGGCGGCTCCAGCCACTGGAGCGACGGCGCAGGCATCGTCGCGGCCGATCCGGCCAAGCCGCCCAAGGCGATCTACCGCGAGAACGGCAAGGAAGCGACGCTGCCGAAGGAGTTCTTCTCGTCCGACTTCTTCACCTCGCGCCTGATCGATTACATCGACGCCGGCAAGGACACGGGCAAGCCCTTCTTCGCCTACCTCGCCTTCACCGCGCCGCACTGGCCGCTGCACGCGCACGACGCCGACATCGCCAAGTACGAGCAGCGCTACAAGGACGGCTACGACAAGCTGCGCCGCGAGCGCCTCGAGCGCATGAAGAAGCTCGGCCTGGTGGCCGCCGACACGCCGGTGTTCGAAGGCCATCCGCTGTGGCCGAAGTGGGACAGCCTGAGCGAGGCCGAGAAGGCCTCCGAGGCCAAGCGCATGACGGTCTATGCGGCGATGGTCGACAACATGGACCAGAACATCGGCCGCATGCTCGCCTACCTGAAGAAGACCGGCCAGCTCGACAACACCTTCATCTTCTTCCTGTCCGACAACGGCGCCGACGGCAACTCGGTCTACGACGTGGCGCGCACCCGCGAGTGGATCCACAAGGACATGGACAACAGCATCGCGCACATCGGCAAGTCCGGCTCCTACGCCGAGTACGGCCCGGGCTGGGCGCAGGTGGGCTCGACGCCGTTCCGCATGTTCAAGTCCTTCATGTACGAGGGTGGCATCGCCGTGCCGGCGATCGCCTGGGGTCCGGGCGTGCAGGGGGGCAAGGTCAAGTCGGCCGTGGCCCACGTGACCGACATCGCCCCCACGCTGTTCGAGCTCGCCGGCACCAAGCACCCGGGCACCGAGTACCAGGGCAAGCCCGTGCTGCCGCTGCGCGGCGCCTCGATGCTGCCGCTGCTGCAGGGGCGCGGGCAGGCCGTGCATGGCGCCGACAAGGCGATCGGCTGGGAGCTGGGCGGGCGCAAGGCGCTGCGCAAGGGCGACTGGAAGATCGTGTCCGCGAACCAGCCCTGGGGCACGGGCGAGTGGGAACTCTTCAACATCGCGCAGGACCGCAGCGAGAGCCGCAACCTGGCCGCTGCCAACCCGCAGAAGCTGGGCGAGCTGCTGGTAGCCTGGCGCGACTACGTGCGCGAGACCGGCACGCTGGAGATCCCCAACCTCGCCAACCGTCCCGGCTACAGCAACGGCGCCAAGTACTACGAGGACCTGAAGTACGAGGCCACCCTCGTCCCGCGCACGGCCAAGCCCTGAGCGCATGCACCTCGCCGAAGAGCGCCTCGCGCAGCTCGCCCCCCTGCTCGCCGACCCCTTGCGCGCGGTGCGCATCACCGCGGCGCGCGCGCTGGCCGATCTGCCCGCAACGGCGCTCGCCCCCGAGCTGCAGGGCCGGCAGCGCGCCGCGCTAGCCGAGTTCGTCGCGGCACAGCAGGCGATGGCCGACATGCCCAACGCCCAGCTCAACCTCGCCGCGCTGGCACTCGCGCAGGGCGATGCGCTCGCGGCCGAGCAGCACTTCCACCGCGCGCTGCAGCGCGAACCCGCGCTCGACGCGGCCCGCCTCGGCCTGGCCACGCTGCTCGCGCAGACCCGGCGCGAGGACGAGGCCGAGCGCGTCCTGCGCGACGGGCTGGCGCGCGCCGCCAGTCCGGGCGAGCTCCACCTCGCCCTCGGCCTGCTCGCCGGCCAGCGCCAGCGCTGGGAAGAGGCCGCGCGCGAGCTGCGCGCCGCCGACGCGCTGCTGCCCGGCCAGGCGCGCGTGCGCCGCAACCTCGACGCCGTGGAACGCTACCTGGAGCGCACCCGCCCGCGCTGAGCGAGGACCCGCGCGAGGGTGCGAGCGAAGGCTCAGGGCTGGCGCGGCGACGCGAGCGCTGCCGCGATCGCCGTGGCGCAGGCCTGCAGGTCGCCCAGGTGCGCCTCCAGCACCTTCGCGCGCAGGTCGTAGCGCCGCGGCCACACCAGGTTGATCGCGCCGCGCACCCCGTCATCGGCCAGGATGGGCACGGCGATGGCGTCGAAGCCGTCGTCGAAACCCGCCATGTCCTCGAAGGAGCCGCCGAAGAGCGCGTCGCGCACCGCGTAGCCACGCTGGCGCGTCTCCGCCAGGATGGCGTCGATCTCGCCGTCGAGGACCGCCGCCGTGCGCGGATTCGGCGGCGAGGCGGCACGCCAGTGGGCGATCACCGCAGCACGCTCGGCCGGGTCGCAGAAGGCCAGCCAGGCCCGCCCGGGCGCGGAGAGCAGGATGTCCACCCGGTAGCCGATGCGGTAGCGCGGATTGAGCGCCAGCCCGGAGAGGCGACGCGAGCTCTCCGCGACCTCCATCGCGAAGTCGCGGTACACCAGCAGGTCGGACGGCCACAGCACGGTGCGCTGCAGCGCGACGAGGTGCGGTGCCGCGGCCTCGACCAGGCGCGGATCGATCGCGTTGCCGCTCGGCGCCGCAGCCCACGCCTGCGAGCGCCGCCACAGCCCGTCCTCGATCGACCGCCACGCCAGCCCGCCGCGCTCCAGGGTGTGCAGGATGCGCAGCAGGGTCGGCTTGGGGAGTGCGCTGGCGGCGTGGAGCGCGCGCAGCGAGCTGCCCTCCTGGGGGCCGAGCAGGCAGAGCACCTCGATGCCGCGCTCGAGCGCACGGATCGAGGCGCCACGTTCCGCGCTCATGCGCGCCGCCTCCTGTCGTCCATCCGGGCTCTCCCGCGTCTCATGACAGGGAAGGAATATAGAGGCTCTCCTTCACCTCCTCCATCACCACGTAGCTGCGCGACTCGGTGGCCGAGGGCAGCTTGAGCAGGATGTTGCCGAGCAGGCGGCGATAGTCGCTCATCTCGGAGATGCGCGCCTTGATCAGGTAGTCGAAGTCGCCCGACACCAGGTGGCACTCCATGACCTCGGGGACGAAGGCGAGCTCCTTCTTCACGCGCTCGAAGGCGTCGTTCGACTTGGCGGCGAGCTTGAGCTCGACGAAGACCAGCAGCGGGCGGCCGAGCGCGCGCGGGTCGACGCGGGCGTG
>JAEUNQ010000175.1 GCA_016790365.1 Thauera sp.
AAGGGTCGGCCTGCAGGAGGTGTATCATCTGCACCTGCACATTCTGGGCGGGCCCGATCCCCTGCCGCCCATGTTGAAGCGTTAAGGAGAGCGGTATGGGTTCTTTCAGCATCTGGCACTGGCTGATCGTGCTGGTCATCATCCTTCTGGTGTTCGGCACCAAGAAGCTGCGCAACATCGGCTCCGACCTCGGTGGCGCGGTGAAGGGCTTCAAGGAAGGGATGAAGGAGGGCGACTCCGCCGGCGCGGGGGACGCCTCCCAGCAGAAGCTCTCGCAGGGCCAGACCATCGAAGGCGAGGCGCGCGAGAAGGTCGACCAGAACCGCTCCTGAGCCTGGCGTCTTGCACCACCACGGGGGCGCCCTGACCGGAGCGCCCCTTCGTTTTACGGCGGGCCGGCGGCGGCCCGTCTCTCGAGCGAGCACACATGTTCGATTTCGGCTTTTCGGAACTCGTGGTGATCGGCGTCGTGATGCTGATCGTGGTCGGGCCCGAGCGCCTGCCCAAGGTCGCGCGCACCGCCGGGCATCTGCTCGGGCGCGTGCAGCGCTACGTCTCCGACGTGAAGTCCGACATCCAGCGTGAGATGCAGCTCGAGGAGCTGAAGAAGCTGCAGGAGCAGGTGCGTCACCAGGCGCAGGAGATCGAGGCTTCGGTGCGCACCGGTGTCGCCGGGGTCGAGTCGGGCATCGGCGAGACGGTTTCCGAGGTGCGTTCCATTCTCCCCGAGTCGTCGGCTCCCCCAGCCACTTCCTCGCCTGCCAATCCTGCAACAGGCACGGTGGCCGGGGCGAACCCATCGGCGGCTGCGCCGGTCGGCAGCATGACCCCGCAGCTCGAGCTCGGGCTGCACAGCGCACCCCGTATCGAGGTTGGAGCGGACAAGGGCAAGGCATGAGCGAACAACAGGAAACCTTCATCGCCCATCTGGTCGAATTGCGCGACCGCCTGATCCGTGCGCTGCTTGCGATCGTGATCGTCTTCGTCTGCCTGATGCCGTGGGCGGGGTCGATCTACGACATCCTTGCCAAGCCGATGATGGATACGCTGCCCGCGGGTACCAACATGATCGCCACCGGCGTGGTGACACCCTTCTTCGTGCCGGTCAAGGTGACGATGATGGTCGCCTTCGTGCTGGCCCTGCCCTGGGTGCTTTATCAGGCCTGGGCCTTCATCGCGCCGGGCCTGTACGCGCACGAGAAGCGCCTCGCGCTGCCGCTGGTGCTCGGCAGCACGCTGCTGTTCCTCATCGGCATGGCGTTCTGCTACTTCTTCGTGTTCGGCACGGTGTTCAAGTTCATCGCCGAATTCGCACCCAAGAGCATCGTTCCGGCACCGGACATCGAGCAGTATCTGTCCTTCGTGATGTCGATGTTCATCGCCTTCGGCATCACCTTCGAAGTGCCGGTGGCGGTGATCCTGATGGTCAAGACCGGCATCGTGAATGTTGCCAAATTGCGCGAGGTGCGCCCCTACGTGATCGTCGGGGCGTTCGTGGTGGCCGCGATCGTGACCCCGCCGGACGTGGTCTCGCAGTTCATGCTGGCGGTGCCGATGTGCCTGCTCTACGAGCTCGGCATCGTGCTCGCGGGCATGCTGTCGAAGCCGTCGCCGGCGCAGGAGGCCGCCGGGGAGGCCGTGCAGCAGCTTGCCGGGCCGGGCGCATCCGCAAGCGAGGGCGAGCGTCACTGACGGCGTCGTTGTCCGTCAGGATGCGTCAGATCAGCGCGCCGCCTGCGGGACCGGGCGGCGGCCCACCTCCAGGTTCAGTTCGAGCTCTTCGGTACCGCGCCGCACGGTGAACACCGAGCGCTTGCCGGGCGGCAGGGCCGCGACCATGTCGAGCATCGCACGCGGGTCGCGCACCGTCTCGCCGTCGAGCGCGACCAGCACGTCGCCTGGGCGAATTCCCGCACGATCGGCCGGGCTGCCGCGCAGCACGCCGGCGATCAGCGCGCCGCTGGTGTCGCGATAGCCGAACGAGGCGGCAAGCTCGGGGGTCAGGTCCTGGATCTCCACCCCGACCCATCCACGCACGACCTCGCCGGTGGCGACGATCTGCTCGAGAACGCTCCGTGCGATCGACACCGGGATCGCGAAGCCGATGCCGAGAGAGCCGCCCGAGCGCGAGTAGATCGCGGTGTTGATGCCGACCAGGTTGCCCTCGCCATCCACCAGTGCGCCACCCGAGTTGCCCGGGTTGATCGCGGCGTCGGTCTGGATGTAGTTCTCGAAGGTGTTGATGCCCAGCTGGCTGCGGCCGAGTGCCGAAACGATGCCCATGGTGACCGTCTGGCCGACGCCGAAGGGGTTGCCGATCGCCAGCACCACATCGCCCACCGCGAGGCTGTCGCCGGCCGGGAAGGTGATCGCCGGCAGCACGGCATTGCCGTCGATGCGCAGCACCGCGAGGTCGGTCTCGGGGTCGCGACCGACCAGGCGCGCGGCGAACTTGCGACCGTCGTTGAGTGCGACCTCGATCGCGTCCGCCGTCTCGATGACGTGGTTGTTGGTGAGCACGTAGCCGTCGGGGCTGACGATCACGCCCGAGCCCAGGCCGGACTCGCTCGGGCCGCTTTCCGGGCGCTCTCCGAAGAAATGGCGGAACAGCGGGTCGTCGAGCAGCGGGTGGCGTTGGCCGCGTCCGCCCTTGGTGGTGAAAATATGGACCACAGCCGGCATCGAACGCTGTGCCGCCGGCGCGTAGGAGCCTGCCGCCGGCGTGCGCTCTCCCCCCGCAGGAGCCTCGAGGATGGCCACCACCGCTGCGGGCGTCGCCTTGCGCAGCCACTCCGGCTTGAGGGTGTTGAGCACGAACAGCACGGCGACGCTGACGGTCACGGCCTGCGCGAAGATGAGCCACAAGCGGCGCATAATGTGGGGCTTGAAAGAGAATGCTTGCGTGCCCCGCCGGCATGGAGCCGGGTCGCGGAGCCGCGCGCGCAGGAAGGAAGAAGGAGGAGGACGCATGCAGCTCGCCGAACTCGGGAATCATCTCGACACCCTGCTCGAGGCTTCACGGCTAAAGGATTATTGCCCAAACGGCCTGCAAGTGGAAGGACGCCCGGACGTCATGCGCGTGCTGTGCGGGGTGACTGCCAGCCAGGCCCTGCTCGACCTGGCGGCGTCTGATGGGTATGACGCCGTCTTCGTTCACCACGGCCTGTTCTGGAAGGGCGACGATGGTCGCGTGACCGGTTTCCGGCGTCGGCGCCTGCGCACCCTGCTCGCCAACGACATCAGTCTGTTCGCCTACCACCTGCCGCTCGACGTGCATCCCGAGCTCGGCAACAACGCGCAGCTCGCGCGCCTGATGAGCTGGCGGGGTGAGGCGCGCTTCGCCGACCAGGAGCTGGGCTGGATCGGGCGTCCGGAGGCGGAGGGCCAGCCAGCGCGGGAGATTGCGCGCGCGCTGGCGACCCGGCTCGGGCGCGAGCCGCTGCTGGTCGGTGATGGCGAGCGCCCGGTGCGTCGGATCGCCTGGTGCACCGGAGGGGCGCAAGGCTATTTCGAGCAGGCGATCCTGGCCGGTGCCGACCTCTACGTGTCGGGCGAGATTTCCGAACCTACGGTGCATCTGGCCCGCGAATCGGGTGTGCCCTACATCGCCGCCGGCCACCATGCCACCGAACGCTACGGCGCGCGTGCGATTGCGCACCATCTCGGCGAGGCGCTCGGCTTGGAGGCCAGCTTCATCGACCTCGACAACCCGGTCTAGCGTTGCGTTGCCGCGCTCGCCGTCGGCGGGCAGGGGCCGAGGTCTTCCTCGAGGATCGCTGCGAGGGTGAGGATCTCGTCGATCACCGAGAACGGGAAGCCGGCGCGGGTGCCGTTGCGGTTGTCGCGCAACAGCTGATGCAGGTAGCGCTGGCAGGCGGTGGTGCGCCAGGTCTTCTGCAGGGACTCGGAGATGTGCGGCAGGTCTTCCAGGCTCATCCTCGAGGCGCGCAGCGCGTCATAGCTCTGCCAGTTGACCGTGGTGACGTTGAAGGTCTTGTTGAGCTCTCCGGCGATCGCGTTGAACTCGTCGCGCAGCCCGGCGGCGCGATACACCTCGAGCAGCTTGAGCCAGGGCGTGACCGCCTCGCGCGGATTGCCGCGGATGAACTCGGCAAGCGTCTCGGCCGCGCCCCTGACGCGACCGAAGCTCATCATGATGTCGGCAAGCTCGACTGCGGATTTGTGCTCCTCGATGATGGTGGTCTCTGTCCCTGCCGGCCACTCGAGGCGGGTGTCCACGGTGCCGATTCCGAAGCCGAAGCCGGTTTCCTCCGCGCGGGCGCGCCCCTTGCGGGATTCAGCGGTGCCGAGCGTGGTTGCGGTGGCGGTCGCCACCGGCAGGCCGGAGGCGCCCGAGTGCGCAGGTCGGCGCGAGCGGCGCAACAAGGCCACGATCGCGAGGGCGGCCAGGCCGAGGCCGCCGAAGAGGTAGGCGTCCCGGCCCCATTCGTCCGTGCCTTCCCTCGTCGGCGCGGGAGCGGGATCGGCAACCAAGACGGGTTCGGGGCGCGGCGGGGGCGGGGGCGGGATGGGCACCGCGACCGCCGGAGCGGCCGGGGCGGTGGGTGCGGCCTGCATCCCGAGTACGCGCTCCTTCAGGCTTGCCTGGATCTCCTCCAGTTCCTTGATGCGGGCGAGCAGCTCCATCTCGGCGATGATGCTGCGGTCGATCGCCGCGGCGAGCGCGCGTTCGCGCTCGGCGTGGCTGCGTGGTCCCCCGTCGCCCGTCGCCGGGGGGGCGCTGACGCCCGCGCTGCGCGAGCCGACCGACTTGTCGACGACCAGGCGGTCCGTCCCCTGGGCGGCGGCAAGCGACTGCGGCGAGGTCTCGGGCGCGGGAGGAGAGGACAGGTCCGGGCGCGGGCGAAGGTCGGGCATGCGCAGCGCGGTACCTGCGGGCAGGATGCGGGTGAGCGCGGAAGCGTCGGAGAACAGCTTCGGATTGGCGGCGGCGGTCGCCTCGGTGAAGCGTGCCTGCGCGGCGGGGTCGTCCGGATAGAGCGACGCGGCGAGTGTCACCAGCGATTCATCACCGGTGGTGCTGAGTGTCCGGGTCCGGGATTTCGCCGCCGGCTTGGGCTGGCTGGGCGCGGCCGGCCGTGGCGTGCGGGCCGCCGGTGCGCGGGCGGCGGGGGGCGATGCGGCGGCGGGCAGGCGCGCGCTCTGCGCGAAGGGCATCAGCAGGGTGTATTCGCGCCGCAGTCGCGACTCGCACACGTTCTCGATGACCATCGTCAGGACCGGCTCGCCGACACGCGCGGAGTCGCGTACCACCAGGCGTGCGTCGGCGCCGATGCCGGTGACGGCGACGCGGCCCTGGCGCAGGGAGGGAAACTCGCCACCCGAGGCGGGAACGACACGAAAACATTCGGCGTCTGCAGGCTTTCCCCCCGGGAGGCGGATCTCCGCGCGGAAGCTTTCCCCCATCGCGGAGAGGGCGGTTACCTCGCCGAGCGCGGCTGCAGCGGCGTGCGGGGCGCTGCCGAGAAAGGCGACGGCGATGGCGATTGCGAGCGGCATGCTGTTGTTGTTCATTTTCCGCGCGTCCGGCGGTGGATCGGATGATTGGCGAGTTTTATCAGACTCGCCGGAGGCATTCCAGCGCCTCGTTCCGCAAGCCCTTCGAGTTTTGTCCGGCGTGTGACGTATTCAGCGTTCCCTGCCGTCCTCGTCACTCCGTCGCGTTGCGCCGAAGCCGATGCATCCGGCCCCGAGGCGCTTCGGGCGCATGACGGTGCACCGCGCAAAACCAGTTATAATTATGAGGTCTTGCGACTGCGGCGTGCGCGCCCGGTCTGCGGGTCGGGTCGGGGGGTCCCGATTCCTGTGCGGCGGGCGACGGTCGAGGGAGACGGCGCCGGTCGTGGAGCGCTCGCTCCGAAGCATGCCATCAACCTGTTCGCGGCGGCTGCCGTCGTCGCGGCTTCGATCGAAGGGCAACCATGAAGATTCATGAGTATCAGGCAAAAGAACTGTTGAGGAAGTTCGGCGTCGTGACGCCGCGCGGTTTCCACTGCGTGTCCGTGGATGGCGCGGTCAAGGCGGCCGAGGAACTCGGCGGCAAGATCTGGGTGGTGAAGGCCCAGATCCATGCCGGCGGCCGCGGCAAGGGCGGTGGCGTCAAGCTTGCCCGCTCGCTCGACGAAGTGCGCCAGCACGCCAACGACATCCTCGGCATGCAACTGGTCACCCACCAGACCGGCCCCGAGGGCCAGAAGGTGCGCAACCTGCTGATCGAGGAAGGCGCCGACATCAAGCACGAATACTACGTTGCCGCGCTCACCGACCGTGCCACCCAGACCGTCGCCATGATGGCCTCGTCCGAAGGCGGCATGGACATCGAGGAAGTCGCGCACAGCACCCCCGAGAAGATCCTCAAGGAGTTCGTCGATCCGCTCGTCGGCCTCACCGACGCGCAGGCCGAGAACCTGGCCCGCGGCATCGGCGTGCCCGAGGCCTCGGTCGCCAAGGCGGTCGATGCGCTCAAGCGCCTGTACACCTGCTACATGGAAACCGATGCCTCGCTGGCGGAGATCAACCCGCTGATCCTCGAAGGCAACGGCAACATCAAGGCCCTGGACGCCAAGTTCAACTTCGACTCCAACGCCCTCTACCGCCACCCCGAGATCGTCGATTTCCGCGACTTCGACGAAGAGGACGCCGACGAGATCGAGGCCTCCAAGTTCGACCTCGCCTACATCAGCCTCGATGGCAACATCGGCTGCCTGGTGAACGGCGCCGGTCTGGCGATGGCCACCATGGACACGATCAAGCTGTTCGGCGCCGAGCCGGCCAACTTCCTCGACGTCGGTGGCGGCGCGACCACCGAGAAGGTCACCGAAGCCTTCAAGATCATGCTCAAGAACCCCAAGGTCAAGGGCATCCTGGTCAATATCTTCGGCGGCATCATGCGCTGCGACACCATCGCCGCCGGCGTGGTCGCCGCGGCCCGCGAAGTGAACCTCTCCGTCCCGCTCGTGGTGCGCATGAAGGGCACCAACGAAGACCTCGGCAAGAAGATCCTCGCCGATTCGGGCCTGCCGATCATCGCCGCCGACACGATGGCGGAAGCCGCGACCAAGATCGTCGCTGCGGTCAAGTAAGGAGCACTTCG
>JAEUNQ010000206.1 GCA_016790365.1 Thauera sp.
TTCCAGTCGCCCTACGGGCGCCTTCCAACGCCCCTGACCCCATCAAGCAAACAGCCGCTATCCGCTCACCAGATCAAGGTCATGCTGTGCCGTGCCGGCGGTGGACGCCGGATTTGTGCGGGAATCGACCGCCGTTAACAGCCTCACACAATGTACGGCCTGGCCCATGCCGACCTGCTCCCCGGTCGCAATCAGGAGGTCAAGTTCGCGCGCGCGGCGGCTCGCAGCTCTGCCCTGCGCAAGCGCGGTACGGCGATCCGTCGCGCCGCTCACCGCGGATACGACGACGAGGTGATCACCCCGCGCGTCCGCATCGCCCCCCGGGCGGACAGTGCTCCGGGTGCACTCGGCGCACCCCCAAAGAAGCAGCTACGCATTACTGAACTATCCGTGCCATCGTCGTATCCAAAACCACAAATGGATAAAGTCCAGGATGCCGTCCAGAGGCGTGACGTTTTGCTCGCCTGATCGAAACAAAATCTCTATGACGTGTTTTTAGTTGCTTTTTTACTAAAATCGACAAAATCTATTTTGTATGTTGAGCGGATACTAACCTATACTGCATGCGTTCTATGACTTTAGTCGTAGGAATGAAACGATGCGCATCGGGTTCGGCACCGTCCGGAACGATGAAAACTTGAGGAAATCCCCATGAAGGCAAACGAAAAGCTGGATGTACGCGAAATTCGCCGCAAACTAGGCCTGAACCAGTCACAGTTCTGGTCGAAGATCGGCGTGACCCAGAGCGGTGGCTCCCGCTACGAGAGCGGCCGTAACATTCCCCGTCCGGTGCAGGCCCTCCTGCGCCTCGTTCACGTCGAGCAGATCGACATCAACAAGGTCAAGCGCGACGACGTCGAGGTCGCCGAGTACCTCAAGGCCACCAACCCCGAGCTCTACAAGACCCTCAAGAAGGAAGCACGCGCCAAGCGCAAGGAGCGCTGAGCGCATGCCGCGCGCAATCAGGGGCTGACGCGCACCGTCAGCCCTTTTTCTCGGGCGCGTTCGGCGATCGCCTCGAGTTCGTCCGCCGCCAGCGTCGAGATCCGCGGCGCCTCCGGCTGCATCGATGGGCGCGCCACGCCGTAGAGCAGCACGCCGCGCAGGCGCTCCATGCCCGCGGCCTCGAGCAGCGCGAGCCAGGCGTCGATGTCCGCGCCCGACGGCAGCGCGCCGTCCCAGCGGAACATGCAGGTCTGCACCCAGGTCGGGCACAGCTGTGCGCAGTGCGCCAGGTTACGCGCCACCGTAGCGGGCTCCAGCCGCACGCCGTTGATCCGCTCGGTCGCCTCGACGCTGCCGCCATCCACCTTGAACCACACCTCGCCACCCGCCTCGCCCAGGCGGCGCAAGCCTTCCTGCACACGCGCCTGCGCAAGCAGGCTGCCGTTCGTGATCAGCCGCACCGGCACGGCCTGCGCCGACAACCCGAACTCGTCGTGCAGCCGCAGCACCAGCGCGACCGCCTCGGGGAAGACCTCGGCGGTGGTCGCTTCGCCGTTACCCGAGAAGGCGATGTCGCGGATCACGCGCGCGCCCTCGGGCACATGGCGCTCCATCCAGCTGCCGTGGATCAGATCGGCGAGAAAACCGCGCAGCTCGGCCTCGAGCCGGGCAAGATCGATCGCGGGCGCCCTGCCGCGCACCAGGTCGGGCACCTGACAGTAGGCGCAATGCCAGTTGCAGGCGTTGTTCGGGTTCAGGTTGATGCCGATCGACACCCCGCCGGCCCGGCGCGACAGCACCGGATAGACGTAGGTCAGCCCGGCGAGGTCGCGATCGTGGTTGCTCACCTTCAGCGTCGCGACCGTGCCGGGCGGCATTTCGTGGGAAGAATTCATCGTTCGTTCAACTACTTGCGGAAAATACGCGGGATCGGCGCGGGCGCCCCGGTGCTATACTCCGGAGCCGCTTCAGAGAGAACCGCCATGCGCATCACCCGCCGCCTCGAATTCGACGCCGGACACCGGATTCCGGACCACGCCAGCCAGTGCCGGCATCTGCATGGCCACCGCTACGCCCTGGAGGTGACACTATCGGGCGACATCATCAAGGCCGATGGCGTACCGGTCAACGGCATGGTGATGGACTTCGCCGACGTCAAGCGCATCGCCAACGAATACGTCGTCAGCCCCTGGGACCACGCCTTCCTGGCCTACCGCGGCGACCACCTCGTGCTCGACATGCTGGCCGCGATCCCCGGCCACAAGACCGTCGTGCTCGACGTCGTGCCGACCGCCGAGAACCTCGCCGCCGAGGCCTTCCGCATCCTCGACCCTGCCTACCGCGACACCTACGGCAACCACCTCAGGCTGGAGCGCGTGCGCCTCTACGAAACCCCGAACTGCTGGGCCGACGCCTTGCGCGACTGAGCCGCGCGCCACGCCTCAGCCCGCATAACTGCGCAGCCGCAGAGAGAACTCCTGCAGCTGACGGATGCCGCTGCGCTCGGCGCGCGCCACCCAGTCCTGCAGCTGCTGGAGCAGTTGGTCACGGCTGGCGTTCGAACGCGACCACAGCGCGGCGAGTTCGTCGCGCATCGCCACCACCGTGCGCAGCGCCGGGCTCTGATCGACCGCCTGCTCCAGCTGCCTGAGCTGGGTGTCGTCCAGCCCTTGCGACTCGCCGCCCAGCACCCAGCGCCGCAGCCGGCGCGCGCTCAGCTCCAGACCGTGTGCCTCGCGCAACCGCCGCGCCTCGTCGACGAATACGGCGCGCAGCGAGCGGACGTAGCGGGTCATCACGTCGTAGCGGTGGGTCACGATCGCCTGCAGGGTGTCGAGGTCGGGCACCGGCTTGGCCTCGCCGAACCGGGGCCGGGGGATCGTCTTCTTCACCTTGGCCAGCCCGAGCAGCTCGAGCAGGCGGATATACATCCAGCCGATGTCGAACTCGTACCACTTCGCCGACAGCCTGGCCGACGTCGCGAAGCTGTGGTGGTTGTTGTGCAGTTCCTCGCCGCCGATCAGGATGCCCCAGGGCAGGAGGTTGTGCGAGGCGTCGTCGCAGTCGTAGTTGCGATAGCCCCAGAAGTGCCCCATGCCATTGACCACCCCCGCCGCCCAGAACGGGATCCACGCCATCTGCACCGCCCAGATCGTCAGCCCGAGCGGGCCGAAAGCGACGAGATCGATGATCAGCATGATGGCCACGCCGAGGATGGAGTTGCGGTAGACGTTGCGCTCGAGCCAGTCGTCGGGCGTGCCATGGCCGTAGCGCTGCAGGGTCTCGGCGTTCTTCGCCTCGGCGCGATAGAGCTCCGCCCCCTCCCACAACACCTTGCGAAGTCCACGCATCTGCGGGCTGTGGGGATCGTCCGCCGTCTCGCACTTCGCGTGATGCTTGCGATGGATCGCCGCCCACTCCTTCGTCACCATGCCGGTTGTCAGCCACAGCCAGAAGCGGAAAAAGTGGCTGGGCAGCGGATGCAGCTCGAGCGCACGGTGCGCCTGATGGCGGTGCAGGAAGACCGTGACCGAGACGATAGTGACGTGGGTGAGCGCAAGCGCCACCACCACGTAGCCCCACCAGGGGAGATCGAACAAACCGGTGTACATGCGCGGAAACGTCCGGAAGAAGTAGGCAGCGCAACGATTCTACGCAAGCCCGGGCGGGATTGGACAAGGTCCAGAAACTGTTACCACACCCCATCGCGGCAAGGGTCATCCCGCTTCGTATCCACGGCTGGCGCCGCTCCTGGATTGCGCCGGGCCCTGACGCGTCGTGTAGGAGCGCCGCAAGGCGCGAACACGCCGCCGATCGACCGTGACCGCGACGCCGGCTGCACGGCCGCTTTCGCGGCTGGCGCCGCTCCTACATGGCGCCGGGCCGTGTCGGTTCGTGTAGGAGCGCCGCAAGGCGCGAACACGGCGCCGATCGACCGTGACCGCGACGCCCGCCGCACGGCCGCTTTCGCGGCTGGCGCCGCTCCTGCGCACCCCTCACTCCTGCCATGGCAGGGACGTGACGCGGGTTGCCTCCTTGCGGTGGCGCAGCCAGTTGGCGCGGTAGGCGCGCGCGAGCTCGCAGTGGTCGCGCACGATCAGGATGTTCTCGGCGTTGCGGTTGTCGGCCGACCAGGTGAAGTTGTAGGAGCCGGTGAGCACCGCGCAGCGCGGGCCTTCGGCATCCACGATCAGCACCTTGTTGTGCGCCGCGTTGTAGCGCGTCTCGAAGGCCACCGGCACGCCCGCTGCAAGCAGCCGTGAGATGGCATTGCCCTTCTCGCGGCGGTTCATCTGGGCGTCGGCGAGCACCTCGACGCGCACCCCGCGCCGCTGCGCCGCCGCCATCGCATCGGCGATGCCTCTGCTGGTGAAGGCGTAGGCATGCACCTCCAGCGTCTTGCGCGCGCTGCGAATCAGGCTGATCACCACTTTCTCGGTGTCGTCGCGCGGCGCGAAGGCAAGTTCGATCTCGCCCTTGCCCGCGAAGCGCTCGCTCGCCTGCACGCCCGGGAGCGCCGGCACCGCGACGAGGGCGAGCCCGGCCATCCACCCGAGCAAGGGCGCGCGGCGCCCACCCACGCGCTCACGCACCCTTGGCGCGCTCCATCACCGCGGCGAAGAAGCCATCGGTGTCGTGCACATGCGGCAGCAGGCGCAGGCGTTCGCCGGTCTCCAGCGCCACGCCCTGGGCCGCCAGCACCTCCTGCGCCGACAGCGCGCGAAATTCGGGATGCGCAGCGAGGAAGGCGTCGACGATGCCATCGTTCTCCTCGGCGAGCAGGCTGCAGGTGGCGTACACCAGGCGTCCGCCTGGACGCACCACGCGCGCCGCGGCGGCGAGGATCGCGCCCTGCTTGGCGACCATTTCCTCGACTGCCGCCGGCGACTGGCGCCACTTGAGGTCGGGGTTGCGGCGCAGCGTGCCCAGCCCGGTGCAGGGCGCATCGACCAGCACGCGGTCTGCCTTGCCCGCCAGGCGCTTGACCTTGGCGTCGGCCTCGTGGGCGATCAGCACCGGATGCACGTTCGACAGGCCGGCGCGCGCCATGCGCGGCTTGAGCTTGGCCAGGCGCTTCTCGGACACGTCAAAGGCGTACAGGCGCCCGGTCGTGCGCATCATCGCGCCCAGCTGCAGGGTCTTGCCGCCCGCGCCCGCGCAGAAGTCCACCACCAGCTCGCCACGGCGCGGCTGCACCAGCAGGCCGAGCAGCTGGCTGCCCTCGTCCTGCACCTCGAAGCTGCCGTCGAGGAAGAGCGGATGCTTCTGCAGCGCCGGTTTGCCCGCCAGGCGGATCGCCTGCGGCGACAGCCGGCCGGGCTCGGCGCGCACCCCATCGGCCCGGAGGCGCTCGAGCAGCGCATCACGGTCGGTTTTGATCAGATTCGCCCGCAGATCGAGCGGCGCCGGACGATTGAGACCGTGCGCGAGCGCGATCAGCTCGTCCTCGCTCATCTGCGCCAGCAGGCGCTCGGCCAGCCAGTCGGGCAGGTCGGCACGCTCGGCCAGGCTGGGCTCGCCGGTCTCGGCGGCCTTGATCGAGGTGATCCAGTCGCGCTCGGTGGCGCTCGCCAGGCCCTCGAAGTTGCGCATCGGCCAGCCCTCGCCGCGCGCGAACCAGGCCAGCAGCAGCATGCGCGGGGTGGCTTCCGCCCCGGCGATGCGGCGCAGCCAGCGCAGGCGGCGCAGCACGCCGTACACCGCCTCGGCGATGAAGCCGCGGTCGCGGTGACCGAGCTCGCGGTTGTCGCGGAAATGGCGCGACAGTACGGCATCGGCCGGATAGTCGAAGGCGAGCACGGCGTCGAGCGCCTGCGTGGCCTGGATGAAGAGCGTGCGCGACACCGCACCTTCGGCGGGGCGCTCGGCCGCGCTCGGCTCCTGCGGCTTGCGCACGCGGTTCTTTTCAGTCTTGGTTTTCATTTCAGTTCGGGTTCCTGGCGGCGGTGGCGGCAGCGGCGCCCGCCTCGATGCGCGCAGCGCGCTGGTCGAGCACGCCGCCCTTGTCGTCGGTGATGCGGATGCGGACCGGCAGCAGGCTGTGGCGCCTGGACAGCCAGATGTCGATGTCGAGCTCGTCCTTCTCGGCGAAGGCGTGCAGGCGCACGGTGTCGAGCTGCTCGCCGGCGAGTTCGAGGCGCTCCTCGCCGCGCGGCTCGACCACCGCCTGCTTGATGCTCTTGTTGGTGACCACGGCGAAGCGCGCCGGCTTGCCGGACTCGGCCACCTTGCGCGCCTGGTGCCACAGGCTCAGCAGATCCTGGTCGCCGGCGCGGATCTCGCCGCTGCGCCGCTCCTCGCCGCTGCGGCGGATGCTGACCTTGCCGGTCGCCCAGTCGAACTCGGCGCGCTCGGGCTTGCGCCCGCGCTGGTCGACCTCGAACAGCGCCGGGCGCATGCCCTTGGCGTCCACCGTGCCGGTGCTGCGCTGCTCGTACTCCAGGCCGAACAGCCCGGCGAGCCCCTTGGCCTGCAGCGCGAGCGAAAGCGCATAGCGACCCTCCGCAAGCCTCCAGTCGTGGCGCGCCTCGCCCACCTTGAAGCCGGACGAACCGTAGTGCACGTCGTAGAGGATGTAGCCCTGCGCGGACGGTTCGCTCGCCGCGTTGGCGGGGAGCATGGCAAGGCTGGCGGAAGCGGCGAGCGCAAGCCGGGCCAACAGCGCGCGCATCACGCCCGCGCCCCGGGCTCGGGCGCCGGCACCAGCAGCGCCTCGCTGCCCTGGGCTGGCGCATCGCGCAGGCTCACCCGGCCGCCGGCGAGCTCGAGCCGGTCGTCGACGAACCAGCGCACCGCCTGCGGGTAGATACGGTGCTCCTGCGCCAGCACGCGTGCGGCCAGGGTGTCCTCGTCGTCGCCCGAGAGCACCGGCACCGCAGCCTGGATCACGATCGGCCCATCGTCGAGCTCGGCGGTGACGAAATGCACGCTCGCGCCGTGCACCTTCACCCCGGTCTCGAGCGCGCGGCGGTGGGTATGCAGCCCCGGGAAGGCGGGCAGCAGCGAGGGGTGGATGTTGAGGAGGCGGCCCTCGTAGCGGCGCACGAAGCCGTCGGTGAGCACGCGCATGAAGCCGGCAAGCACGACCAGGTCGGGCGCATGGGCATCGATGCACGCGGCGAGCGCCTGGTCGAAGCTGGAACGGTCGGGGTGGGATCTGTGGTCGACGACCGCGGTCGCGATGCCGTGCGCGCGCGCGAACTCGAGGCCGCCCGCGCCCGGCCGGTTGCTGATCACCGCGGCGATGCGCGCGCCCGGGATGCCCGCACGCACGATGGCTTCCATATTGCTGCCGCGGCCGGAAATGAGGATGACGATGGACTTCATGGGATGCTGGAACGATGAAAAGATCCTGGCGGAGGACAGGGCTTGGGCGCGCGGACCGGCGGGCGCCCGCCCCGGAGCATGGCCGCGATGATACCCGACCCGCGCCACGCTCCCGGCACGGGCAAGGAAAATCGCCGGTTTTCTGCACGAGCGGCGGAAGGCTGTGCCGCCCCCGCACCCCCGTATAATCCCGCTTTTGCGTCGCCGCCCCCCCATGCCCCACATCCACCGCCTCTCCGACCTGCTGGTCAACCAGATCGCCGCCGGCGAGGTGGTTGAACGCCCGGCCTCGGTGCTCAAGGAGGTGCTCGAGAACGCGGTCGATGCCGGCGCGCGCGCGGTCGAGGTGCAGCTCGAGCAGGGCGGCGTGCGCCGCATCCGCGTGGCCGACGACGGCTGCGGCATCGCGCGCGACGAGCTCGCGCTCGCGCTCGAGCGCCACGCAACCAGCAAGATCGCCACCCTCGACGACCTCGAGCACGTCGGCACGATGGGCTTCCGTGGCGAGGCGCTGGCCGCGATCGCCGCGGTCGCGCGCACCAGCATCACCAGCCGCGCCGAGGGCGCGAGCCACGCCTGGCGTATCGAGGCCGGGCGCGAGCCCGAGCCGGCGGCGCTCGACCAGGGCACCGTGGTCGACGTCGCCGACCTCTACTACAACACCCCCGCGCGGCGGAAGTTCCTCAAGACCGAATCCACCGAGTTCGCCCACTGCGACGACATGTTCCGCCG
>JAEUNQ010000216.1 GCA_016790365.1 Thauera sp.
GGCGGGCGCGGCTCGCGCCTGCGCGATCTCACCAACGTGCGCGCCAAGCCGGCGGTGCACTTCGGCGGCAAGTTCCGCATCATCGACTTCGCGCTGTCGAACTGCATGAACTCGGGCCTGCGCCGCATCGGCGTGATCACCCAGTACAAGTCGCACTCGCTGCTGCGCCACCTGCAGCGCGGCTGGAGCTTCCTGCGCAACGAGATGGGCGAGTTCGTCGACCTGCTGCCGGCGCAGCAGCGCACCGACGAGGAACACTGGTACCAGGGCACGGCCGACGCGGTGTTCCAGAACCTGGACATCATCCGCAACTCCACCCCGCCCGACTACATCGTGGTGCTCGCCGGCGACCATGTGTACAAGATGGACTACTCGATCATGCTCGAGGACCACGTCGCCAGCGGTCGTGGCGTCACCGTGGGCTGCATCGAGGTGCCGCGCGAGGAGGCCAAGGCCTTCGGCGTGATGGCGATCGACGACCGGCGCCACATCACCGCCTTCGTCGAGAAGCCCGCCGAGCCGCCGCCGATGCCGGGCAACCCGGAGCTGTCGCTCGCCAGCATGGGCATCTACGTGTTCTCGGCCGATTACCTCTACCACCTGCTCGAGGACGACGCGAAGAATCCGGACTCCAGCCACGACTTCGGCAAGGACCTGATCCCGCGCGCGGTGGCCGAGCACCAGGCGCTCGCCCACCCGTTCACGCTGTCCGCGATCGCGACCCCGCCCTTCTCCGGCCCCTACTGGCGCGACGTCGGCACGGTGGACGCCTACTGGGCGGCCAACCTCGACCTCGCCTCGACCACGCCGGCGCTGAACATGTACGACAAGGACTGGCCGATCTGGACCTACCAGGAGCAGCTGCCGCCGGCCAAGTTCGTCCATGACCTTGACGGCCGCCGCGGCGAGGCGATCAACGCGCTGGTGTCGGGCGGCTGCATCGTCTCGGGCTCGACGGTGCGCCAGTCGGTGCTGTTCTCCAACGTGCTGGTGCGCTCCTACAGCACGATCGAGCAGGCGGTGGTGCTGCCCGATGTGCAGATCAACCGCCACTGCCGCCTGAAGAAGGTGGTCATCGACCGCAGCTGCGTGATCCCCGAGGGCACCGTGATCGGCGAGGACGCCGAGGACGATGCGCGCCGTTTCCACCGCACCGAAGGCGGGGTGGTGCTGGTGACGCGCGAAATGCTCGACCGACTCTGAGCCGGGAGACGAGACGATGCGGATCCTTCAGGTTTGTGCCGAGATATTCCCGTTGCTGAAGACCGGCGGGCTGGCCGACGTCGCCGGGGCGCTGCCGCCAGCCTTGGGCGCGCTCGGGGCCGAGCTGCGGGTGCTGCTGCCCGGCTTCGACGCCATCCTCGCCGGGCTGGAGTCGCCCGTCGACGTCGCCCGCCTGCAACCCCCGGGCGAGATGGGGAAGCACCCCGCGCGCCTGCTGCAGGGGCGCCTGCCCGCGGTCGGAGTGGACGCCTACGTGATCGACGCTCCCGGCTGGTACCGGCGCACGGGCGGCCCTTACGCCGACGCCGGGCAGCAGCCCTACGCCGACAACCACCTGCGCTTCGGCCTGCTCGGGTGGACCGCCACCGAGCTCGCCCAGGGGCTGGACGCGTCCTGGCAGCCCGACGTGCTGCACGCGCACGACTGGCACGCCGGCCTCGTCCCCGCCTGGCTGCAGGCCGCGGCGATGAGCGGGCGGAAGTTGCCGGGTTGCGTGTTCACGGTGCACAACCTTGCCTACCAGGGCCTGTTCCCGCGCGCCTGCTTCGACGCGCTCGGGCTGCCGGCGCATTTCTTCTCGATCCACGGCGTGGAGTTCCACGGCCAGCTCAACTTCATGAAGGCCGGGCTGTACTACGCCGAGCGCGTCACCACGGTGAGCCCGAGCTATGCGCGCGAGATCCAGGCACCGGAACAGGGCTGCGGGCTGGACGGCCTGCTGCGCAGCCGCGCGCACGAGCTCTCGGGCATCCTCAATGGGGTCGATGCGGCGGTGTGGGATCCGGCCACGGACGCCCTGCTGCCCGCGCGCTACACGCCGGACGACATGGCCGGCAAGGCGCGCTGCCGCAGCGCGCTGCGGCGCGAGCTCGGGCTGGCGGGCAAGGCCGACGGCCCGTTGTACTGCGTGGTGAGCCGGCTCACCGAGCAGAAGGGCCTGCACCTGGTGCTCCAGGCGCTGCCCGCGCTGCTGGCCGTCGGCGGCCAGTTCGCCCTGCTCGGCAGCGGCGATGCCGGGCTGGAGGCCGCCTTCCGCGACGCGGCCGCGGCGACGCCGGATGCGGTGGCGGTGCGCCTCGGCTACGACGAGGCCTTCGCCCACCGCCTGATCGCGGGCAGCGACGTGATCCTGGTGCCCTCGCACTACGAGCCCTGCGGCCTGACCCAGCTCTACGGCCTCAAGTACGGCACCCTGCCCCTGGTGCGCCGCGTCGGCGGCCTCGCAGACACGGTGGCCGACACGCGGCTGGAGACGCTGGACACCGACGCCACCGGATTCGTCTTCGAGGAGTTCTCCGCCGCTGCGCTCGAGCGCACGCTGCAGCGCGTGCACGCCCTCCACCTCCGCCCGGCCGAATGGCGACGTGTGCGCGCCCGCGGCATGACGCAGGATTTCGGCTGGGCACGCGCCGCCGCCGAATACCTCGCCCTCTACCGCAGCCTCGCGCCCGTGTAGGAGCGCCGCAAGGCGCGAATATCGCCCCGCCGACGCGAGTCGCCGCCTGAGCGCAGCATTCGCGGCTTGCGCCGCGCCTACACGAAACCTTCCCGGGCCGATGCGCGCGGCTCGATGTAGGAGCGCCGCAAGGCGCGAACGTGGGCGGCTTTCGTCGCGACTTCGCTTGCGAAAGGCCTAAAATGCCGGGTTTCGCCCCCTCCGCGCCATGTGCCGCAGGCGGGCGCCACCCGTTTGCCGGAACTCCACCGAATCTCCATGGATCTCGCCCAGTTCACCCTGCAGTACGACCGCCCGAGCGACGACGTCGCCTCCCTCAAGCGTGCGATCGCCAACAAGCTGATGTACCAGATCGGCAAGAACCCGGAGTCGGCGCTGCCCGAAGACTGGCTGCACGCGGTCGCCTACACGGTGCGCGACCACCTGCTCGAGCGCTGGATGAAGACCACGCGGGCGAGCTACGCGCAGGACGTGAAGCGCGTCTACTACCTGTCGATGGAGTTCCTCATCGGCCGCAGCCTGGGCAATGCCATGCTCGCGCTCGAGCTCGCCGGCCCGGTGCGCGAGGCGCTGCGTGCGCTCGACATCGACCCCGACAGCCTGCCCGAGCTCGAGCCCGACGCTGCGCTCGGCAACGGCGGCCTCGGCCGCCTGGCGGCCTGCTTCCTCGACTCGATGGCGACGCTCGGCGTGCCCGGCTTCGGCTACGGCATCCGCTACGACTACGGCATGTTCCGCCAGCAGATCGTCGACGGGCAGCAGGTGGAGGTGCCCGACTACTGGCTCACCCACGGCAACCCTTGGGAGTTTCCCCGCCCCGAGATCCGCATGCGCATCCGCTTCGGCGGGCACCTGCAGGAGGACGGCGGGCGGGTGCACTGGGTGGGCACCGACGACGTGCTGGCGATGGCCTACGACTCGATCATCCCCGGCTACGGCACCGAGGTGACCAACACGCTGCGCCTGTGGTCGGCGCGCGCGACCGAGGAGATCGACCTCTCGGCCTTCAACCGCGGCAACTACTTCGGCGCGGTGGAAAGCAAAAACCACTCCGAGAACGTGTCGCGCGTGCTCTATCCCGACGACTCCACCCTCGAGGGCCGCGAGCTGCGGCTGCGCCAGGAGTATTTCTTCGTCTCCGCCAGCCTGCAGGACATCCTGCGCCGCTACCGCGTCGGCCACAGCGACTTCGAGGCCCTGCCCGACAAGGTCAGCATCCACCTCAACGACACCCACCCGGTGCTCGCGGTGCCCGAGCTGATGCGCCTGCTGGTCGACGAGCACGGGCTGGCGTGGGCGCAAGCCTGGGCGCTGTGCCGGCGGGTGTTCTCCTACACCAACCACACCCTGATGCACGAGGCACTGGAGACCTGGCCGCTGGACATGCTCGGGCGCGTGCTGCCGCGCCACCTGCGCATCATCTTCGAGATCAACGCGCATTTCCTTGCCGAGCTCAACGCCGAGCTCGGGCCCGACGTCGAGCGCATGCGCCGCATGTCGCTGATCGACGAACAGGGCGAGCGACGGGTGCGCATGGCCTACCTCGCGATCGTCGCCTCGCACTCTGTCAATGGCGTTTCGGCGCTGCATTCGGCGCTGATGCGCGAGTCGATCTTCGCCGACTTCGCGCGCGCGTGGCCGCAGCGCTTCAACAACAAGACCAACGGCGTCACCCCGCGGCGCTGGCTGGCGCACGCCAACCCGGGGCTGGCGGCGCTGATCGACAGCCGCATCGGCGCGGGATGGCGGCGCGACCTGGAGCAGCTCCACGGCCTGCGCGCGCACGCCGACGATGGCGACTTCCTGCACACGCTGCGCGCGGTGAAGCAGGCCAACAAGCTGCGCCTCGCGCAGTGGATCGGCCAGCACTGCGGCCTCCACGTCGATCCGGCGGCGCTCTTCGACGTGCACGTCAAGCGCATCCACGAGTACAAGCGCCAGCTGCTCAACGTGCTGCACCTGGTGAGCCGCTACCAGCGCATCCTCGCCGAGCCGAACGCCGAGCACGTGCCGCGGGTGGCGATCTTTTCGGGCAAGGCGGCCTCGGCCTACCGCATGGCCAAGCTGGTGATCCGCCTCATCAACGACGTGGCCGCGGTCATCAACGCCGATCCGCGCGTCGGTGACCGCCTCAAGGTGGTCTTCGTACCCAACTTCTCGGTGAGCCTGGCCGAGCTGATCATCCCGGCGGCCGACCTCTCCGAGCAGATCTCCACCGCCGGCACCGAGGCCTCGGGCACCGGCAACATGAAGCTCGCGCTCAACGGCGCGCTCACCATCGGCACGCTGGACGGCGCCAACGTCGAGATCCGCGAGCAGGTCGGCGGGGACAACCTCTTCATCTTCGGCCACACTGCGGCCGAGGTCGCGCAGATCCGCAACGGCGGCTACCAGCCGCGCCAGTACTACGAGCGCGACCCGCAGCTGGCTGCGGCGCTCGACGCGATCCGCGAAGGCCTCTTCAGCCCGGGCGAGCCGGGGCGCTACCAGGCGATCTTCGACACCCTGGTGAACTGGGGCGACCACTACCTGTTGCTGGCCGACTACGCCAGCTATCTAGACGCCCAGGCCGAGGCCGATGCGCGCTATCGCGATCCGCTGCAATGGAGCCGGTGCAGCCTGCTCAACATTGCCGGCATGGGCGTGTTCTCGTCCGACCGCACCATCGCCGAGTACGCGCGCACGATCTGGCACACCGTGCCGCTGCGTATCGGCAGCGCGGGCGGGCTGTGAAGGCCAGGCCGGATAAGCGCATTGGATCACGGGGTCGCACCGTTTCCATGACGCGCCCCGCCGGGTCCGCGCGATAATCGTGCTGCAGTGCACGCAAGAACAGGGAGCCCATCGTGGCGACAGCAGAACTCGAAGACATCCTCGAACGGCACCGGCGCGATCCGCTGCAGTTGCTGCAGATCCTGATCGAGCTCCAGGCCCGTGAGGGCTGGCTGGCGCCGGACACCCTCTCCGCGCTGGCGGTCGCGCTGGGCATGCCGCGCGCCCGCGTCGAGAGCACGGCGAGCTTCTACAGCTTCCTGCACACCCGGCCGGCGGGCGAGTACCGCATCCTGTTCTCGGACAACATCACCGACCGCATGCTCGGCAACATGGCGCTGATGCAGGCGCTGTGCGACAAGCTGTGGCTGCAGCCGGGCAAGGTGTCGGAGGACGGCCTGGTGAGCGTGGCGACCACGTCGTGCACCGGCATGTGTGACCAGGGCCCGGCGCTGCTGGCCAACGGGCGCACGGTCACCCGCCTCACCCCGGAACGCATCGACGAGATGGCGCACCTGATCCGCCGCCGCGTGCCGGTGGGCGACTGGCCACCGGAGTGGTTCCACGTCGAGGACAACATCCGCCGCCGCGACGTGCTGCTCGACCACGGCCTCGCGCCGGGCCAGGCCCTTGCCGTTGCGCTCGACCGCGGGGCGATGAGCATCCTTGGCGAGATCGAACGCTCCGCGTTGCGTGGCCGCGGCGGTGCGGGCTTCGGCAGCGACATCAAGTGGCGCTCCTGCCGCGACGCCTGGGGCGACGCGCACTACGTGATCTGCAACGCCGACGAAGGCGAGCCCGGCACCTTCAAGGACCGCGTGCTGCTGTCGAGCTACTTCGACCTGGTGGTCGACGGCATGTGCATCGCCGGCATGGCGATCGGTGCCAACAAGGGTTTCATCTACCTGCGCGGCGAGTACCGCTACCTGCTCGACCGCCTGGAGACACGCCTCGCCCAGCGCCGCGAGCAGGGCCTGCTCGGGCGCAACATCCTCGGCCGCGGCTTCACCTTCGACATCGAGATTCACCTCGGCGCCGGCGCCTACATCTGTGGCGAGGAGTCCGCGCTCATCGAGTCGCTCGAGGGCAAGCCGGGCAAGCCGCGCATCCGCCCGCCCTTCCCGGTCACCAACGGCTACCGCGGCCAGCCGACCACGGTGAACAACGTCGAGACGCTCGCGCTCGCGGCCTTGATCGCGGTGCGCGGTGGCGAGTGGTTCCGCGCCATCGGCACCCCGGCCTCGACCGGCACCAAGCTGCTGTCGGTGTCGGGCGACGTCGAGCGCCCGGGCATCTACGAGTTTCCCTTCGGCGTCAGCGTCGCCGAGGTGCTCGAGGCCGCCGGCGCGCGCGACACGCAGGCGGTGACCAGCGCCGGCGCGGCCGGGCATTGCCTTGCGGCGGACGAGTTCGGGCGCCGCATCGCCTTCGAGGACGTCGCCACCGGCGGCTCGATCATGGTGTTCGACGCCTCCCGCGACATGTTCGAGGTGGCGCGCAACTTCGCCCACTTCTTCGCGCACGAGAGCTGCGGCTTCTGCACGCCCTGCCGCGTCGGCACCGCGGTCAACGCCCGCCTGCTGGACAAGCTCGCCGCCGACCACGGCTCGCCCTACGACCTCGACGAGATCGTGAAGATGCACCGCCTGATGCAGGGCGCCAGCCACTGCGGCCTGGGCAACACGGCGACGATCGCGATCGACGACATGCTGGCCAAGTTCCGCCCGGCATTCGAGCGCCGCCTGCACTCGCCCGAGTACGAGCCCGCCTTCGACCTCGACGCCGCGCTGTCGCAGGCGCGCCGGATGACCGGCCGCGACGACCCCGGCGCCCACCTCGGCGACAACCGCGGGGCGCTGGCCGAGGAGCGCGCCCATGCGCACGGCCGCGCCACCACGACCGGCGTGCAGGGCGCCCCCGCCTCCGCCGAGCCGGTCTCGGCAAAGGATCTGCAGCCATGAACGATTCCTTCCTGCTCGACGGCGAGGACATCCCCTTCACGCCCGGCCAGACCGTGATGCAGGCCGCGGCCGCCGCGGGCAAGTACATCCCGCACCTGTGCTGGCATCCGGACTTCGCCGCGCACGGCTCGTGCAAGCTGTGCACGGTCAAGATCGGCGGTCGCTTCGCCACGTCCTGCACGGTGCGCGCCGCTGCCGGCCAGGAGGTGGAGAACCGCACGGACGAGCTCGACGCCAAGCGCCGCACGCTGCTGCAGCTGCTCTTCGTCGAAGGCAACCACTTCTGCCCGTCGTGCGAGAAGAGCGGCGACTGTGCGCTGCAGGCCACCGCCTACGAGCTGGGCATGTTGACGCCGCACTTCGACCACTTCTACCCCGACCGCCCGGTCGACGCCTCGCACCCCGACGTGCTGCTCGAGTTCAACCGCTGCATCCTGTGCGAGCTGTGCGTGCGCGCCAGCCGCGATGTCGATGGCAAGAACGTGTTCGCACTCGCCGGGCGCGGCACCCGGTCGCATCTGGTGGTCAACAGCGACACGGGACGGCTCGCCGACACCGACTTCGCCGCCACCGACCGCGCCGCCGCGGTGTGCCCGGTGGGGGTGATCCTTAAAAAACGGGTGGGCTTCGCGGTGCCGATCGGGCAGCGCACCTACGACCGCCAGCCGATCAGCGCGGGCTTGCGCGCCGACGACAAGGCCGGCGCGGGCTTCGGGGAGGCCGGATGATGCGAATCGAGACCACGGACGCCAGCGCCGGCGGCGCACCGCACAAGCTCAAGGTGGCCACCGTGTCGCTGGCCGGGTGCTTCGGCTGTCACATGTCCTTCCTCGACATCGACGAGCGCCTGCTGCCGCTGCTCGAGCTCGTCGAGTTCGACCGCTCGCCGATCACCGACATCAAGCACTGCGGCCCCTGCGACATCGGGCTCATCGAGGGCGGGGTGTGCAACGCCGAGAACGTGCACGTGCTGCGCGAGTTCCGCGCCAACTGCAAGGTGCTGGTCGCGCTCGGCGCGTGCGCGGTCAACGGCGGCCTGCCGGCGCAGCGCAACCACCTCGAGCTAGCCGACATCCTGCAAGAGGTCTACCGCACCGGCCACGGCCTCGCCGAGGGCAGCCGCATCCCCGACGACCCCGAGCTGCCGCTGCCGCTGAACCAGGTCCATCCGGTGCATGAGGTGGTGAGGATCGACTACTTCTTGCCGGGCTGCCCGCCCTCGGGCGATGCGATCTGGGCCTTCCTGACCCAGTTGATCGAGGGCAAGGACCCGAACTTGGGCCCCGGCCTGCTGCACTATGACTGAAACCCCGAAAGGCTCGCGGCTTGCGCCCCTCCTACAGGAAGCTCGAGCGCCTCGCTTTTCGGTAGGAGCGGCGCAAGCCGCGAGCCTCTCACTGACGACGATATCCACATGAGCTTCCAACTCGAAACCGCCACAGTCGCCAGCGATACCTTGCGCCGTGTCGCGATCGACCCCGTATCGCGCGTGGAAGGCCACGGCAAGGTCACGATCCTGCTCGACGAGGACAACAAGGTGCATCAGGTGCGCCTGCACATCGTCGAGTTCCGCGGCTTCGAGCGCTTCATCCAGGGCCGGCCGTACTGGGAGGTGCCGGTGATGGTGCAGCGCCTGTGCGGAATCTGCCCGGTCTCGCACCACCTGGCGGCGAGCAAGGCGCTCGACCTCATCGTCGGCGCCGTTCGCGTCACGCCGACGGCCGACAAGATGCGCCGCCTGATGCACTACGGCCAGATCCTGCAGTCGCATGCGCTGCACTTCTTCCACCTGTCCTCGCCCGACCTGCTGTTCGGCTTCGGCTCCGAGGTCGGCCGGCGCAACATCGTCGGTGTCGCGCAGCAATACCCCGACATCGCGAAGAAGGGCATCCTGCTGCGCAAGTTCGGCCAGGAGGTGATCCGCCTCACCGCGGGCAAGCGCGTGCATGGCACCGGCGCGGTGCCGGGCGGCGTCAATCGTTCGCTGACCGCCGACGAGCGCAAGGACCTGCTCAAGGACGCCTACCAGATGATCGCCTGGAGCCGCGACGCGGTGCGCATCATCAAGGAGCTTCACCAGCAGGACCCGGCGCTCTACGACCACTTCGGCACCGTGCGCTCGAGCTTCATGGGCCTGGTCGCACCCGACGGCAGCCTCGACCTCTACCACGGCGTGCTGCGCGCCCGGGACGCCGACGGCCGGATCCTCTTCGACCAGGTGGACTACCAGACCTACGACCGCCTGATCACCGAGGAGGTCAAGCCCTGGAGCTACATGAAGTTCCCCTACTTCACGGCCATGGGCCCCGCGGCCGGCTGGTACAAGGTCGGCCCGCTCGCGCGCGTGCAGAACTGCGACAGCATCCCCACGCCGTTTGCCGAGCATGAGCGCCGCGAGCTCGTCGCCTACGGCGGCGGCAAGCCGCTGCACGGCAGCCTGGCCTTCCACTGGGCGCGCATGATCGAGATGCTGTTCGCCGCCGAGACGATCAAGGACCTGCTGCACGACGACGACCTCTCCGGTACCGAGCTGATGACCGGCGGCGAGCGTCGGCGCGAGGGCGTAGGCGTGATCGAGGCCCCGCGCGGCACCCTCTTCCACCACTACCAGGTGGGTGACGACGACCTCGTCACCATGGCCAACCTGATCGTCTCCACCACCAACAACAACCAGGCGATGAACACGGCGGTGCGCGAGGTGGCGAAGCAATACCTCGATGGTAAGGAGATCACCGAGGGCCTGCTCAACCACCTCGAGGTCGCCATCCGCGCCTTCGACCCCTGCCTGTCGTGCGCCACCCACGCGCTCGGCAAGATGCCGCTGGAGGTCAGGCTGGTGGACGCCGAGGGCACGGAGCTGGACCGGAAGTACAAGGCGTGAGTGCTGTGGCCCTTGGTGGCGGTGCGCCGGCGAACCCTTGCGCCACGGCCGAGCCGGAACGCGAGTTCGAGCCGGAGCTGGTCGTGCCCGCAGCTCTGCTGGTCTTCGGCTGGGGCAACCCGAGCCGGGGGGACGACGCGCTCGGTCCGCTGTTCGTCGAGGCGGTCGAGGCGATGCAGCTACCCGGGGTCGAGTGTCTCACCGATTTCCAGTTGCAGGTCGAACATGCGCTGGATCTGCGCGGGCGCCGCCGTATCCTGTTCGTCGATGCATCCGGTACGGCACTGCCGCCCTTCGAACTTCAGCCGATCGCGGCCGCCCGTGACGACAGCTTCACGACCCATGCGGTCTCACCACAGAGCGTGCTGCAGGTCTTCGAGGTTCTCGAGGGCCGGCCGGCTCCGCCCTGCTGGCTGCTCGCCATCCGCGGCGACTCATGGGAACTCGGCGCCGCACCAACCCCCTCCGCCCGCGCCAACCTTCGTGCCGCCATCGTGGCCTTCACCGCCTGGCTCTCCGAGCTGTAGGAGCGGCGCAAGCCGCGAGCCCGGCGAGCCGGGAATCGATGTGGGCGGGACAATCGGCGCCGCATTCGCGCCTCGCGGCGGTCCTACAGGAACCGGCGCGCTTGCGGGTGCGGTGTAGGAGCGGCGCAAGCCGCGAACCCGGCGAGCCGGGAATCGACGTGGGCGAGGCGATCGACGCCCCGTTCGCGCCTCGCGGCGCTCCTACAGGAACCGGCGCGCTTGCGGGTGCGGTGTAGGAGCGGCGCAAGCCGCGAACCCGGCGAGCCGTGAATCGACGTGGGCGGGACAATCGATGCCGCATTCGCACCTCGCGGCGCTCCTACAGGAACCGGCGCGCTTGCGGGTGCGGTGTAGGAGCGGCGCAAGCCGCGAACCCGGCGAGCCGGGAATCGACGTGGGCGAGACGATCGACGCCGCATTCGCGCCTCGCGGCGCTCCTACAGGAACCGGCGCGCTTGCGGGTGCGGTGTAGGAGCGGCGCAAGCCGCGATTCCGGCGAGCCGGGAATCGACGTGGGCGAGACGATCGACGCCGCGTTCGCGCCTCGCGGCGCTCCTACAGGAACCGGCGCGCTTGCGGGTGCGGTGTAGGAGCGGCGCAAGCCGCGAACCCGGCGAGCCGGGAATCGACGTGGGCGGGACGATCGATGCCGCATTCGCGCCTCGCGGCGCTCCTACAGGAACCGGCGCGCTTGCGGGTACGGTGTAGGAGCGGCGCAAGCCGCGAACCCGGCGAGCCGGGAATCGACGTGGGCGGGACGATCGACGCCGCATTCGCGCCTCGCGGTGCTCCTACAGGAACCGGCGCGCGTGCGGGTGCGGTGTAGGAGCGGCGCAAGCCGCGATTCCGGCGAGCCGGGAATCGACGTGGGCGGGACAATCGGCGCCGCATTCGCGCCTCGCGGCGCTCCCGCAGCGGTGCGACTTACCTGCCGGCTTATAGCCCGCGCAACTGTTCCAGCGCCTCTTCCACACGCTCGACAGCGATCACCTTGAGTCCTTCGATCGGGTGTTTCGGCGCATTCGCGCGCGGAACGATGGCGGTGTCGAAGCCGAGCTTGGCGGCTTCCTTGAGGCGCTCCTGGCCGCGCGGCGCGGGGCGGATCTCGCCGGCGAGGCCGACCTCGCCGAATACCGCCAGACCCCGCTTGAGCGGGCGGTCACGCAGTGAGGAGACGATCGCGAACAGGATTGCGAGGTCGGCGGCCGGCTCGGTGATCTTGACGCCGCCAACCGCGTTTACGAACACGTCCTGGTCGAAGCACACCACGCCGGCGTGGCGGTGCATGACCGCAAGCAGCATCGCCAGGCGGTTCTGCTCGAGGCCCACGGACAGGCGGCGCGGATTGGGGCTCTGCGAGGAATCGACCAGGGCCTGCACCTCGACCAGCAGCGGGCGCGTGCCCTCCTGGGTGATCAGCACGCACGAACCTGCGACCTGCTGCGAGTGCTGCGACAGGAAGATCGCCGATGGGTTGGAAACATTACGCAAGCCGCGCTCGGTCATGGCGAACACGCCGAGCTCGTTGACCGCGCCAAAGCGGTTCTTGAACGCGCGGATCAGGCGGAAGCTGGAGTGGGTGTCGCCCTCGAAATACAGCACGGTATCGACGATGTGCTCGAGCACGCGCGGGCCGGCGAGCGTGCCGTCCTTGGTGACGTGGCCGACCAGGATCAGGCTGGTTCCGCTCTGCTTGGCGAAGCGGGTGAGCTGTGCCGCGCATTCGCGCACCTGGGCGACCGAGCCGGGGGCGGACTGCAGGGCCTCGGAGTACACCGTCTGGATGGAGTCGATCACCGCCACGCGCGGGCGCGCCTCGCGCAGGGTGTGGAGGATGCGTTCGAGGTTGATCTCGGCGAGCATCTGCAGGGACGAGGGCGGCAGTTGCAGGCGCTGGGCGCGCAGCGCGACCTGCTCGCCGGACTCCTCGCCGCTGACGTAGATTACGCCGCCACCCTTCCCACCCTTGCGCGTCGGCGCTTCGCCGCCCGAGGCGGGGTTCGTCACGGCAAGGTTGGACAAGGCCTGCAGCAGCAGGGTGGACTTCCCGATACCCGGGTCGCCGCCGATCAGCACCACGCCGCCGGCCACCAGGCCGCCACCGAGCACGCGGTCGAATTCGTCGAGACCGGTGGGCTGGCGTGGCTCTTCGCGCGGTTCGAGCGCCGACAGCGGTTGCAGCCGGCTGGTCTCGCCAGCGAGCGCGGCGAAGCGGCTGCCTGCAGCCGGCGCGGCGGGCTCGAGCACAGTCTCGACGAGGGTGTTCCAGGCCAGGCATTGCGGGCACTGGCCCTGCCAGCGTACGGCCTGCGCACCGCATTCGGTGCAGACGAAAGCGGATTTCTGGCGTGCCATCAGGGTTGTCCGAAACTGCGGCAAGGCTCCGGACGCAGCCGGAGCTCGAGCTCGAAGGGAGTCAGTCCTGCTCCTGCTCGGCCGCGATGCGGGCGAACTCCTCGCAGACGTGGTCGGCGAAGGCGTTGATCAGGCGCGAGCGGAACTTGTCGCGCGGCAGGATGACTTCGAGCGGGGTGTGGATCCGCGGCTGCAGGGGAATCGCCACCAGCCGGCCCTCCTCCACGTCGCGCAGGATCGCGCGCCGCGAGGCGATCGCGAAACCGAGGCCGGCCGCGGCGAGTTGCTTGACCGCGGCGAGGCTGCCGAGCTCTGCGCACAGCGTGATCTGGCTGCCGGCGATGCCGGCGGCCTCGAAGAACTCGTCGGCGATCTGGCGGATGCCGTTGCCGGGGTCGCGGTCGATGAAGGGGTGGCCGACGAGATCACCGGCGGTGAGCTCCTTGAACTTCGCCAGCGGATGGGCCGGGCTGCAGATCACCAGCAGGTCGTCGCGCGCGGCGCTGCGGCGTTCGATGCTGGGCTGTTCGGTGGCGATCTCGATCAGGCCGAGGTCGAGGTCGCGCGCGGCGACGCGGTCCTCCGTGAGCTTGGACGTGCCCACCACGACACGCGGCAGCACGCCCGGGTAGCGGCGCTTGAAACTCTCCAGCACCTGCGGCAGCCAGTAGGCGGCGATCGTGGTGCTGGTGCCGATGCGGAGCTGGCCGGCGAGCTCGTCGGTGAGCTCGGAGACGCGCGAATCGAGCTCGGCCGACAGGCCGAGGATGCGCTCGGCGTAGGCGAGCACGAGCTCGCCTGCGGCGGTGAGGGTGATCTTGCCGTGCCCCCGGTCGAGCAGGCGCGTGTCGAAGTGTTCCTCGAGCTGCTTGATCTGGAAGGTGACGGCCGGCTGCGTCATGTGGAGGTGTTCCGCGGCACGAGTAAACGAGCCGTGCTTCGCTACCGCGTGGAAAACCTGGAGTCTGCGATCTGCCATGGCATGGATAAGTACGATTTATTTAGTAGAATTAAAGCACAATCCAGAGCGTTCGGGGGGGGCCGCGCCAGACATGGTGGGACATCGTTCGCTCCTTGCCCTGAAACCGTTGCCATACCGTCGTTTGCAGGCGCCGTGAACGGCCTGCGCAAGATCATCACCGGGCAATCGGCTTCGTGATATAAACCGCGCTCCAACCTTCCGCCGCGACCCGACGATGCCGCTCGGCTTCTACATCATCATGGCGGCGCAGTTCTTCTCTGCGCTGGCCGACAATGCGTTGCTGATCATCGCCATCGCCATGCTTCGGGACATGGCGGCCCCGTCCGAATACGAGCCGCTGCTCAAGCTCTTCTTCACCGTCTCCTATGTCGCGCTCGCCGCCTTCGTAGGCGCCTTCGCGGACTCGATGCCGAAGTGGCGGGTAATGCTGATCAGCAACACGATCAAGATCGGCGGTTGCCTGATGCTCTTCCTCGGTGCCCATCCGCTGTTCGCCTATGCGGTGATCGGCCTGGGTGCGGCGGCGTACTCGCCGGCCAAGTACGGGATCCTCACCGAATACCTGCCCCACCGCCTGCTCGTGGTGGCCAACGGCTGGATCGAGGGACTCACCGTGGGGGCGATCATCGTCGGCACCGTGATCGGCGGGATCATGATCCGTGGCGATGTTTCCACCTGGCTGGTGGGGCTCGGCCTGCCCGGCGTCGGCTCGGCCTTCGGCGCTGCGGTGCTGATGGTGGGCACCCTGTATCTGGTCGCGGCCATCTTCAACATGTACATCCCGGACACCGGGGTGGACCACAAGCCGCTCAAGAGCAATCCGCTCTACCTGCTGCATGACTTCAACCACTGCCTTCGCCTGCTCTGGCGCGACAAGCTCGGGCAGATCTCGCTCGCCGTCACCACGCTGTTCTGGGGCGCAGGCGCGACGCTGCAATTCATCGTGATCAAGTGGGCCGAACACAACCTGGGCATGAACCTGTCGCAGGCCTCGATGCTGCAAGGCGTCGTGGCGCTCGGCGTGGCCACCGGCTCGGTCCTTGCAGCCCGCTACATCACCCTGCGGCGGGCAGTGAATGTGATCCCGCTGGGCATCGCGATGGGCCTCGGGGTGACGACCATGGTGGGCGTGAGCGAGATCTGGATCGCGATGGCGCTGATGGTGGTCGTGGGCGGACTGGCCGGCTTCTTCGTGGTGCCGATGAACGCACTGCTGCAGCACCGCGGCCACATCCTGATGGGCGCGGGACACTCGATCGCGGTGCAGAACTTCAACGAGAACCTGTCCATCCTGGTGATGACGGGAACCTACGCACTGCTGATCGTGCTCGGCCTGTCGATCAACACCGTGATCGTGATGTTCGGCCTCTTCGTCGCCGGCACCATGTTGCTGGTCAAGCGTCGTCACGAGGCCAATCAGCGCGAGTTCGACAACGTCGCCCTGCTCGAAGACCGCCACCACTGAAAGCGCGGCTGGTTCAGCCAGCGTCCGCCATCAGCCGGCGCGCGAAGCAGAGATCCTCCCAGGCCTTGGCCTTGTCCTGCGGATTGCGCAGCAGATAGGCAGGGTGATAGGTGACCACGACCGGAATGCCCGCGTGCTCGAAGGCCCTGCCACGCGCCGCCGAGATCGCGATCTCTCGTGCCAGCAGGGCCTGCGCCGCCGGACGCCC
The DNA here is from genome assembly GCA_016790365.1 of Thauera sp. GTDB lineage: Bacteria > Pseudomonadota > Gammaproteobacteria > Burkholderiales > Rhodocyclaceae > Thauera. The sequence continues at coordinate 15,832 of JAEUNQ010000216.1, forward strand.
GAGCGCGATCAACAGGCGTGGCTGAACGAGCGCGATCTGGCGCTCGAGATAAGGCAGGCACGCGGCAATCTCGCCGCGTTCGGGGGTACGGTTGTGCGGCGGACGGCATTTGACCGCGTTGGCAATGTAAACGTCTTCGCCGCGCTTGAGACCGATCGCTGCGAGCATGTTGTCGAGCAGGCGCCCGGCCTGGCCGACGAAGGGTTCGCCGCGCTGATCCTCCTCTGCGCCCGGACCTTCGCCGACGAGCATCCAGCGCGCCCGCCGGTCGCCAACGCCGGGCACGGCCTGCTTGCGGCGCTCGCACAGCGCGCAGGCCTTGCAATCGCCGATCTCGGCTTCGAGGGCGTCCCACTCGAGGGTCGCGATCCGTGCGACGCGGGCAGCGTCCGGCGCTTCGGACGCGGTGGCCGCACCACGGGACCTCGGATCCGGAACCGGCGGAACGTCCGCCGCGCGGGTGCGCGCGGGCTCGGCGCCTCGCGGACCGGGCTGCGGTGCAGGATTCGAGCGCGAAGCGGTCGCCGACGCGGGCGCACGCACGGCTCCGGGGGGCGGGGAAAAGGGCATGCGGCGCACCTCGTTCCTTGCCAAGCAGGGGATTGCTCCGGTTTCCATCGGTGCGGCTTCCGCCACCTCCCCTGCTACGCATTCGGCCCCGGAAGCCTCCACCGCGCGCGCGCGCAGGCGCCAGATCGGCCCGAGCCCCATCTCGCGCAGCACCGCTTCGCGGCGGCGGGACGGATGCGGGGCCGTCACAGTGCGCGCCTCATCACGATCGCATCCTCACGTCCGCCGGTCGCCGGGTAATAGCCTCGCCGGCGGCCGATCTCGACGAAGCCGCCGCGCGCATAGAGGCGCAAGGCGGCCGTGTTCGACGGCCGCACCTCGAGGTAGAAATCGCGTGCGCCCCGCGCGCGCGCCGTCTCCGCCAGCCAGTCGAGGAAGCGCGTCGCAAGCCCCCCGCCCTGCGCCTCGAGAGTGACGGCGATATCGAGCAGGTGCGCCTCGTCGAGCACGTTCATCACGACTGCATAGCCCACAGCCTCTCCGTTCCGGGACAGGATCCAGGCGTCGTATCCACTGGCGAGCGAGTCCGCAAAGTTGCCGCGCGACCAGGGATGCGCATGCAGCTCCGCCTCCCGGGCACTCACCCAGTCGAGGTCCTCTTCGCGCATCGGCGCGAAGGCGAGCGCCTGCATCAGGCGCGTCCCCCGCGGGCGAGACGCTCGGCGGTGGTGAGCGCGACCTTGTCGCGGACGTAGAGCGGAGCAGCCAGCTCGGGCGCCACCAGCCGGTCCTCGATCGCCTGGATCGCTCCAAGCCTGGCGACCTCTTCCGCGCGCGGATGAAGATCGGGCTGGCAGGAGGTCAGGCGCCCCGCAGTGCGCGCCTCGAGTTCCTCGGGCCAGGCGCGGAAAGCGGATCCGGCGGCACTCCAGTCGCCGGGAGGAAGTTCGAGCTCGATCGGGGCGCAGCAGCGTGGCGCCCCGTGCGGCTGCGGCACGCCCCGGGCGTCGAGTTCGAAAGTCGCAAAGTAGATCTCGCCCATGCGCGCATCGGTCGCCGCCAGCACCCGCTGCGCACCGGCCTGAAGCGCGAGCGCCTGCAGGCTGCCGACTGCCGCGACGCCAAGATCCGCGGCGAGCGCAATGCCCTGGGCCACGCCGCAGGCAAGGCGCAGGCCGGTGAACGCCCCGGGCCCGGCGCCAAAGGCGACCGCGTCGAGGTGCGCGACGGCGAGCCCAGCCTCGGCGAGGAGCTCGTGCAGGTCACGCAGCACCGCCTCGGAATGGTTGGCCGCACCCTGGATGCGACGGACGAGCAGTTCGTCGCCATGCAGCAGCGCGACGCTACCGTGCTCGGTGGCGGTTTCGATGGAGAGGATGTTCATGAGGCCGCCATTCTACCGGCAGCACGCCGGTTCGTAGCGCTGATGGTCTTCATGCAGAAGCACCGGGGGCGCGAACGGGACATCCGACCCGATAAGGGCATGCATCCAGACACGGGCGTGCGATCCATCTCCCGACCAAGGCATCCGCGTCTTCCGACCCTCCTGCTGGGGCATTGACGCCCCCGGTGCGATCAGCGCTGCGGCTTGCGCCCCGGCTCCTCGCGGTAGGCACCGCGCGCGGCGTCGCGCATGTGGCGGCGCAAGTCGCTACGTTCCTCCTCGCTCATCCGGCGACGCTCGCGGACACCCTCGCGATCCTTGCGCTGATCGCTGAGGGTCTCCCGCCATTCCTGACGCTCCTCGGCCCCTGCGGGACGGAATCGCTGCGTCTGCTCCTCTCCACCGACGATGAAGCGAAGCTGCGCCCTCGCTTCGGTCGGAACCAGCACACAGAAGACGAGCGCGCCACAAACGATGGAGCCGCGCACGCCCGACAGACGGAGCAGGCTCGGCAGATGAGGACTGGATGAGGAAAGAACCGGCAAGCGTGTCATGGGAGCACGGCGCGAGTCCCGACGACCTCGACGAGGCCCGGAACCGACGGAGAAAAGCAATGCCTTCACATTACGGCAAACCGGCCGGTGCGCAAAGCCTTCGTGGGGCGACCGGAGACTCGTTTGTAAGGCGATATTGCCCGTCCGTCCAGACCTTACGAAGGGTTACCGCGACAGCCTGGCGGACAGCCCCGGGGAGGGTGGCACCGTCGGTCGAGTCAGGCTAGCATTCCGTACATGAACCAGAAAAATCGCTATCGCATTCTCGTGGTGGACGACGACGCGCGCCTGCGCGAATTGTTGTCCCGCTACCTGCAGGAGCAGGGATTCGCGGTGAAGGCCGTCGGCGACGCGCCGATGATGGATCGCGCCCTGCACCGCGAGCACTACGACCTGATCGTGCTCGACCTGATGCTGCCCGGCGAGGACGGGCTGGCGATCTGCAGGCGGCTGCGCGCCGCCGAGAACCAGATCCCGATCATCATGCTGACCGCCAAGGGCGACGACGTCGATCGCATCGTCGGACTGGAGATGGGCGCCGACGACTACGTGGCCAAGCCCTTCAATCCGCGTGAACTGGTAGCCCGCATCCAGGCCGTGATGCGCAGGCAGCCGCACACCCTGCCGGGGGCACCGACGCCGGAAGACGAGATCGTCGCGTTTGGCCGGGTCAAGGTGAATCTGGGCACGCGCGTCCTGGTGCGTGACGGCGAGGAGATCCAGCTCACCACGGGCGAGTTCTCGCTGCTCAAGGTCTTGCTGACCCACCCGCGCCAGCCCCTGTCGCGCGACAAGCTCATGGAACTTGCGCGCGGTCGCGAGTACGGCGTCTTCGACCGCGCCATCGACGTGCAGGTATCGCGCCTGCGCAAGCTGGTCGAGGACGACCCCGCCAAGCCACGCTACATCCAGACGGTCTGGGGCTTCGGCTACGTGTTCGTGCCCGACGAACAGAAGGCGGGCGAGGACAACGGCGGGCCGGCGGACTCCGCCAGCGGCGGCGAGGACTGATGGCGCGATCCGGCGAGGGCACGTCCGGGGCGTCGCGGACGCGCCTGCTGCCGAGCACCCTGCTGTGGCAGACCTTCCTGCTGGTTGCCCTGCTCCTCGTCGTCGCACTCGGCAGCTGGGTACAGATCTTCCGCTACTTCCAGGAGCCTGCGCGCGCGCGCGACGTCGCCCAGATGGTGGTGTCGGTGATCAACCTTACCCGCACCGCGCTGATCAACGCAGACTTCGACCGCCGCATGGACCTGCTGATCGACCTGGCGGCGCTCGAAGGCATCCGCATCTATCCGGCCGAGGCCACCGATGAGCTTGCACCTCTAGCCGACACCCGACCATTACGCCTGCTCACCGCAGACGTGCGCCGCCAGCTCGGCGACCACACCCGCTTCGCTTCGCGCTGGAAGACGCTCGAAGGCTTCTGGGTAAGCTTCCGCCTCGACCCCGACGATGCGAACGACGAGTACTGGGTGATGCTGCCGCCCGAGCGTATCGAGAACCCCGACGACTTCGGCTGGCTCGGCTGGGGTGGCGGCGCCCTGCTCGCCGCCCTGCTCGGCGCCTTCCTGATCGTGGCCCGGGTGAGCGCTCCCTTGCGCCAGCTCGCGCGCGCTGCGCGCATGGTGGGCAGCGGCGAGCGCCCGCCTCCACAACCCGAGAGCGGCCCGCAGGAGATCGCCCTGGTCGCGCGCGCCTTCAACCAGATGGCCGGCAACCTCGCGCGCATGGACGAGGATCGCGCGCTGATCCTTGCCGGCGTCTCGCATGACCTGCGTACACCGCTCGCCCGCCTGCGCCTCGGTATCGAGATGTCCGGGGCGCCCGACGACGAGGTCACCGCAATGGTGGCGGACATCGACGAGATGGATCGCATCATCGGCCAGTTTCTCGACTTCGGTCGGGGCGACGCGCAGGAACCTGCCGCGGCGATCGATCTCGCGACCCTTGCGCGCGAGGTGACCGAGCCCTACCGGTTGCGCGGCGTAGACCTGCGCCTGGAGGTCCCGGAGAGCCTGTTCGCGCAGGCCCGCGCCCTGTCGATCCGGCGCGCGCTCGCCAACCTGATCGACAACGCGCTGCGCTACGCAGGCGGGAACGATCCACTGGAGGTCTCGGTCTGCAGCGAGGGAGGCCACGCACGCATCGAGGTTGCCGACCACGGACCGGGCATCCCGGAAAACGAGATCGAGCGCATGCGCCAGCCTTTCACCCGGCTGGAAAAGGCGCGCAGCAACACCAAGGGGGCCGGACTCGGCCTGGCGATCGTCGATCGGGTGATGCGCGCCCACCATGGCCGACTCGAACTGTCGCCGCGCGAGGGAGGAGGACTGCGAGCAGCGCTCTGCCTGCCGCTGGCGGCTCCAAGCGGCGAACAGGATAGAATGCGGCGCTCCGCGCAAAGCGAACAAGACAGACCATGAAATTCCTCTTCGATCTCCTGCCGGTGATCCTCTTCTTTGCCGCCTACAAGGTCGGCGGCGCCAACCCCGAGGCTGCGCATGCACTCGCGGCCGGCTGGCTGGGCGACGGCATCGCGGTTGCGCAGGCTCCGATCCTGATCGCCACCTTCGTCGCCATCCTCGCCACCGTCCTGCAGATCGGACTGGTGTGGCTGAAGCATCGCAAGGTTGACACCATGCTGTGGATCAGCCTGGCGATCATCGTCGTGTTCGGCGGCGCCACGCTGTTCTTCCACAACCCCACCTTCATCAAGTGGAAGCCCACCGCGCTGTACTGGTTGTTCGGCGCGGTGCTGCTCGGCTCGGCCTGGCTGCTCGGACGCAATCTCATCCGTGCCATGCTCGAGGCGCAGATCAAGCTGCCAGACCCGGTGTGGGCCCGCCTCAATCTCGCCTGGGCCGGCTTCTTCATCGCAATGGGCGTGCTCAACCTCTGGGTCGCCTACAACTTCACCGAAGAGACCTGGGTCAACTTCAAGATGTTCGGTGGCATGGGGCTGATGCTGGCCTTCGTGCTCGCCCAGGGTTTCTACCTGTCCCGTCACATGGAAGAGGAAAGCAATTGATGTTCTACGCCCTGATCGGAGAGGACGCCCCCGGCGCGCTCGAGACTCGCCTGGCCGTGCGTCCGCAGCATGTCGCGCGTCTCGAGGCGCTGCGCGATGAAGGCCGCCTGCTGCTCGCCGGGCCGATGCCCGCGATCGACTCGCCCGACCCCGGCCCGGCTGGCTTTGCCGGCAGCCTGATCGTCGCCGAGTTCGACTCGCTCGCCAGCGCCGAGGCCTGGTTGCGAGAGGATCCGTACGTGCAGCAAGGCGTATTCGCGCGCACGACGGTGCGCCCGTTCCGGAAGACCCTGCCGTGAGTGCAACGAGGGTCGAACGCATCCGTGCCGCGCTGCAGGAACGCTTCGCACCGACACGACTCGAGGTCGGTGACGACAGCGCGCTGCACGCCGGCCACGCGGGGGCCCGCGAGGGCGGCGGGCACTACCGGGTTTTCATCGTCTCGGAGGCCTTCCAGGGCTGCAGCAGAGTGCTCCGGCAGCGTATGATCTACGACGCGGTCGGGGACATGATGCACAAGGACATCCATGCCCTCGCCATCCGCGCGCTAACGGCCGTAGAGGCCGAATCACAAGGACATTGAAGGAATCTCCATGAAACATTTCCCGAGCCGTCTCGCCATCACCCTGCTCGCCGGCTTCCTCGCCCTGCCCGCCCTCGCCGCCTCCCCGGTGGCCAAGGTTAACGGTGTGACGATTCCCGGCGAGCGCGCCGAGGCCATGCTGACCGAGCAGCGTGCGCAAGGTGCACCCGACGGCGAGCAGCTGCGCAACGCGGTGCGTGAAGAGCTGATCCGCCGCGAGGTGCTGAGCCAGGAGGCCGGCAAGAAGGGCCTGGACAAGAAGGCCGACGTCAAGGCCCAGATGGAAATGGCCCGTCAGGCCATCCTGATCCGTGCCTACCTGCAGGACTACGTGCGCGCCAACCCGATCAGCGACGCCGACCTGATGAAGGAATACGACGCCATCAAGGGCCGCATGGGAGACAAGGAATACAAGCCCCGCCACGTGCTGGTCGAGACCGAGGACCAGGCCAAGGCGATCATCGCCCGCTTGCAGAACGGCACCGCCTTCGAGGAAGTTGCCAAGGAGTCACGCGACCCCGGCTCCAAGGAGCGCGGCGGCGAACTCGGCTGGAGCAATCCGGCGATGTTCGTGAAGCCGTTCTCGGACGCGATGATCCAGCTCGAGAAGGGCAAGTACACCGCGACCCCCGTCAAGAGCGATTTCGGCTACCACGTGATCCAGCTCGACGACGTGCGCGACGTGCAGCCGCCCCCGTTCGAAGAGGTCAAGCCGCAGCTGCAACAGCGCCTGCAGCAGCAGAAGGTCGAGCGCCACGTGCTCGAACTGCGTGAAAAGGCCAAGGTCGAGTAATCACCCGTCCGGTCTGCGCCTACCACCACCCCGGCATCAAACCGGCGCCGGGGTGGTGGCAGGCGCGAAATCGAGGGCAAGAGAAACCCGCTGCGGGCACACGCCAGGCAGCGGGTTTTTTTCGTGCCGCGCCCGGCGCTTCCGCGCCGGAGCGATTCCCGGTCAGAACAGCTCTTCGGTCAGCTCGAGCGCGCCCGGCGCGCCATTGACGACCGTGTAGGCCAGGCCGCCGGCCTGCGCGAGGACGTGGTCTGCGTAGAAGCGCGCGGTGACGATCTTGGCCTTGTAGAAGCCGGCATCGCCCTCGCCCGCTTCGAGCTTGCGCCTGGCGACCAGCGCAGCGCGCGCCATCTGCCAGCCACCCGCGACGATGCCGAGCAGCTTCAGGAAGGGCACCGAGCCGACCGAGGCCGCCTTGATGTCCTTCGAGTAGGTGGCGAGGAGGTAGGCCACGGCCTCTTCCACCGCCGCGATGCCATTGCCCAGCGCGCGCGCGATGGCCGCGAACGCCTCGTCCTGCACGCCGCCGACTTCGGCCTCGACCGCACGCATCATCTGCACGACGGCGCCGACGGTGGCGCCGTTCTCGCGGGCGATCTTGCGGCCGATCAGGTCGTTGGCCTGGATCGCGGTCGTGCCCTCGTAGATCGTGGTGATGCGCGAGTCGCGGAAGTGCTGCGCAGCGCCGGTCTCCTCGATGAAGCCCATGCCGCCGTGCACCTGCACGCCGTCGGAGGTGACGTCGATCGAGTTCTCGGTGCACCAGCCCTTGACCACCGGGATCATCAGGTCGACGAAGGCCTGGTTCTGCGCGCGCACTGCCTCGTCGGCGTGGTTGTGCGCCTTGTCAAAGGCGGCGCCGACGACGTAGGCGAGCGCGCGCATCGCCTCGGTCTTGCTCTTCATGTTCATGAGCAGGCGACGCACGTCCGCGTGGTGCAGGATGTTGACCTTCGGACCACCGCGTACACCGGCATCGGTGCCCTGGATGCGGTCCTTGGCGTACTGCAGCGCGTGCTGATAGGAGCGCTCGGACAGCGCCAGGCCTTCCATGCCGACCGCGAAGCGGGCCTCGTTCATCATGATGAACATGTACTCGAGGCCGCGGTTCGGCTCGCCGACCAGGGTGCCGATCGCGCCGCCCTTGTCGCCGAAGGCGAGCACGGCGGTGGGGCTGGCATGGATGCCGAGCTTGTGCTCGATCGACACGCAGTGCACGTCGTTGCGCGCGCCCAGGCTGCCGTCGGCGTTGACCATGAACTTGGGCACGACGAACAGCGAAATGCCCTTCACGCCCTCGGGCGCGTCCGGCAGGCGGGCCAGCACGAGGTGGATGATGTTGTCGGTGAGGTCGTGCTCGCCGTAGGTGATGAAGATCTTCTGGCCGAAGATCTTGTAGGTGCCGTCACCCTGCGGCTCGGCCTTGGTGCGCACCGCGGCGAGGTCGGAGCCGGCATTCGGCTCGGTGAGGTTCATCGTGCCGGTCCACTCGCCCGCGATCATCTTCGGCAGATAGAGGCCTTTCTGCTCGTCGGTGCCGCGCAGCATCAGGGCCTCGATCGCGCCGCTGGTCAGCATCGGGCAGAGCGAGAAGGCCATGTTGGCCGACTTCCACATCTCCATGACCGCCGTGGCGAGCAGCTTGGGCAGGCCCTGGCCACCGTATTCCGGGTCGCACGGCAGCGCGGTCCAGCCCGACTCGGCGAACTGGGTATAGGCATCCTTCCAGCCCGGGGCAGTGGCGACCTCGCCGTCATTCCACTTGGCGCCTTCCTGGTCGCCGGTCCAGTTCAGCGGGGCGAGCACGCCGCTGGCGAACTTGTCGGCCTCCTCGAGGATCGCGTCCACCAGATCGGCGGAAACCTCCTCGTTACCGGGCAATTGCATGACTTCGTCGAGACCGGCGAGTTCACGCATCACGAATTGCATGTCGCGGATGGGGGCGTTGTATTGACTCATTGTTGGCGCTCCGGAAAAGGTTGAACAGCCTTACTTGTCGAGCAGATAGCGGCGATCGTCGAAAGCACTGACCCATTCGGGCCGATACACCACCATCAGCGTGATGATCGCGCCGCTGATCCAGCCCTCGGAAAACCCGAGCAGCAGGAAGAACGGCAGGTAGTCGCTCCACAGGAAGCCTGCGGAATAGGCGCCGGACAGTGTCAGCACGGTCGAGGCGGTCAGCCCCTGTGCCATCACGGTCAGCGCGGAACCGGCGAAACCGGTGACGAAAATGAAGATGAAGAAATGCGCCGGCAGCAACCGCTCGACCAGGCGATGCAGGGAGGTCGCGACCGCGACCGGAACCAGCACCATCAGCACGAAATTGGCCGGCCAATCGCTCCACCCCAGCGCACCGTTGAGCGTGATCCCGCACAGGGCGAGTGCAAGTGCGCCGACCGCCTTCCACGGTCCGAGCGCGAGGGTTGCGGCCATCGCGCCGAGGAGGTGCAGGTTGAGACCGGGCTTGACCCCGGCCCTCATGCTCCACATCAGCGTGAGGCAGACCGCGAAACCGAGCAGCAGGTTCAGCTGCACCCCGCCCGCCAGTTCCCTCCAGGGTAGCCAGCGCACGAGCGCAAGCAACCCCAGCGCGGCGAGCGCGAACATCACCCCCTCGCTGCCAGCCGAAAGCAGGGACGCCGGGAGATCCATGTCCGCGCGCCTCGCGGCCGGTCAGAGCGCCCCGGTGAGTTCCGGCACCACCTGGAACAGGTCGCCCACCAGGCCGTAGTCGGCCACCTGGAAGATCGGCGCCTCGGGGTCCTTGTTGATCGCCACGATCACCTTGGAGTCCTTCATGCCGGCCAGGTGCTGGATCGCGCCCGAGATGCCGACCGCGATGTAGAGCTGCGGCGCGA
>JAEUNQ010000277.1 GCA_016790365.1 Thauera sp.
CAAGTCTCCTCGAGTTTTGACGCGCTTGTGGCGCGGAGGGAAAAGGCGCGGATTCTAAACGTCCGGCGCCCGCCTCCCAAGCGGGATGCCTGCGCCGCCACGTTCGCGGATCCGTGCCGACCCATCTTGTGGTCGCCGGACGGTTCGGTCCGACTGGCGCGCATCGTACGATTCGATAAGCGAAAAAATTTTTCTTATATCGAGGTCTACACCCCCGATTGCGAAAAATCTTTTCCGCCGATCGCCCTAGCATGTGCTTCCGCAAGCGCCACGGGCCCAACCGGCCGCGATGGCGTACCGATCCACCCGCAGAGGAGACCACGCCGACCCGCCGGCAGCCCGCGCCAGACGCGCCAGCCTGCCGACCGGCGGCGGTTCACGCCACCATGTCGAACATCGCACCCAACGTCAGCCTCGACGACAAATACACCCTCAAGACTGGCCGCGCCTGGATGACCGGCATCCAGGCCCTGGTTCGCCTGCCGATGATGCAGAAGCTGCGCGACGAGGCCGCCGGCCTCAATACCGCCGGCTTCGTCACCGGCTACCGCGGCTCGCCGCTCGGCAGCGTCGACCAGGAGTTCTGGAAGGCGAAGCGCTTCCTCGAGCCGATGAACATCCGCTTCCAGCCCGGCCTCAACGAGGACCTCGCCGCGACCTCGGTGTGGGGCACGCAGCAGCTCGGTCTCGATCCCAACGCGAAGCATGATGGCGTGTTCTCGATCTGGTACGGCAAGGGCCCCGGCGTGGATCGGACCTGCGATGTCTTCCGCCACGCCAATGCCGCCGGCACCTCGCAGCACGGCGGTGTGCTGGTGATCGCCGGCGACGACCACGCCGCCAAGTCCTCGACCCTGCCGCACCAGACCGAGCACGTGTTCAAGGCGCTGATGATGCCGGTGCTCGCGCCCGCCGGCATCCAGGAGTACCTGGAGTACGGCCTGCACGGCTTCGCGATGTCGCGCTACTCGGGCTGCTGGGTGGCGTTCAAGGCGCTGACCGACACGGTGGAGACCTCGTCCTCGGTCGACATCGACCCCTTCCGGGTGGAGACGCTCATCCCGAGCGCGGAAGAGTTCCCGCTGCCGCTCGACGGCCTCAACCTGCGCTGGCCCGACCCGCCGCTGGTGCAGGAGGAGCGCCTGCTCCACCACAAGCTCTACGCCGCGCTCGCCTACGGCCGCAAGAACGGCCTGGACCGCATGGTGATCGACCCGCCGCAGGCCCGCCTGGGCATCCTCACCAGCGGCAAGAGCTACCTCGACGTGCGCCAGGCGCTCGACGACCTCGGCATCGACGAGGCCACCGCCGCGGCGATCGGCCTGCGCCTGTACAAGGTCGGCATGGTATGGCCGCTCGACGCCGAGGGCGTGCGCCGCTTCGCCGACGGCCTCGACGAGATCCTGGTGATCGAGGAGAAGCGCCAGTTCCTCGAGTACCAGCTGAAGGAAGAGCTCTACAACTGGAAGGACGAGGTGCGCCCGCGCGTGATCGGCAAGTTCGACGAGAAGGGCGAGTGGAGCCTGCCGCACGCCGACTGGCTGCT
>JAEUNQ010000331.1 GCA_016790365.1 Thauera sp.
CGAGAAGCTCGTCCCCGGCATGGGCCACGCCATCGCCATGCTGCGCCTGCTGGTGCGCTCGGCCACCGGCGCGGACGTCACCCAGTACACCACCTTCCACTGCGGGCCGAAGCAGGCGGGCGATCGCGACGGCCCGGAAGAATTCCACATCGTGCTGGTCGACAACGGCCGCAGCCGCATGCTGCGCGAGGGCATGCAGGAGATGCTGCGCTGCATCCGCTGCGGTGCCTGCATGAACCACTGCGTGGTCTTCCGCCAGCTCGGCGGCCACGTCTATGGCGGCACCTACCCGGGGCCGATGGGCGCGGTGCTGACGCCGATGTTCGACGGCCTCGAGAAATCCCGCGACCTGCCGCACGCGTGCACGATGAACGGCAAGTGCCAGGAGGTGTGCCCGGTGGCGATCCCGCTGCCCACGCTGCTGCGCGGCTGGCGCGACCGCTCGTGGCGCGAGGGGCTGGAGCCCTCGGTGGTGCGCTTCGGGCTGGGTATTCACACCTTCGTCGCCTCGCACCCGCGGCTGTACCGCCTGGGCACGGCGATCGCGGTGCGGGTGATGCGGCTCTTCAGCCGCGGTGGCCTCGTCAAGGGGATGCCCGGGCTGGGCGCGTGGACGGCGTACCGCGAGTTCCCCGCACCGGCCAAGCGCACCTTCATGGAAATGGTCAAGGATCAGGAGAACGCACGATGAGCGCGCGCGAAGCCATTCTGAATGCCGTGCGTGGCGCCCTCGGCCACCGCAGCGTCGACCCGGCGGCGCTGCGCCGCGAGGCCGACGCCTTGCTCGAAGACCTGCCCGCGATCCGCCCCGGCCTGCTCGCCGACGACCTGGTCGAGGCCTTCATCGCCCGCCTCGTCACCCCCAAGGTCGCCGCCACTGCCGAGCGCATCGCCGACGCAAGCGCGCTGCCCGCCGCGGTGGCGCGCTACCTCGAGGCGCGCGGCCTGCCCGCGGCGATCGCCGTGCAGCCCGCGGCGGTGCTGCAGGCGCTCGACTGGGCGGGCTTCGAGCTGCACGAGCGCGTGGCACCGGACGAGACCCTGGCCGTGGGCTTCGCGCGCTGGGGCATCGCCGAGACCGGCTCGCTGGTCTTCCATTCCGACGCCGAGACCCCGATCCTCGCCAACTTCCTGCCCCTGCACCACCTGGTGATGGTGCGCGCGAGCACGGTGCTCGCCTACCTCGACGACTACGCGACGGCCACCGCCGGCCAGCGCCCGCCGCGCAACGTCAACATCATCACCGGCGCCAGCGGCACCACCGACATCGAGGGCAGCCTGGTGCTCGGCGCGCACGGGCCGCGGTATCTGCATGTGGTGATCGTCGAGGACCTGCCCACGGCTTGAGCGCTCCGCGCGTGCAGTCCGCGCAGAGCTTTCTCGGCCGCCCGATTCGCGCCTTGCGGCGCTCCTACACCGCATCGGATCCGTGTCGGGTTCCCGCAGGAGCGCCGCAAGGCGCGAATGCCGCCTCGATCGCCGCATTCGCGCCTCGCGATGCTCCTGCATCGGCCCTGCGATGGTTCCTGTAGGAGCGCCGCAAGGCGCGAACGCGGCGGTCGGATTCGGCGCGCGGCGGTCGCCGGGCCGCCCTGTTCGCGCCTTGCGGCGCTCCACATGGGAGAAACCTGACGCACGGAGGAACGATTTGGCGACAATGGGAGCAGTGACTTCCCGCAACATCCCCTGGAAAGAACGATGAGCAAGAACGCCCCCCTGTCGGATCTGCGCAAGAGCTACGAGCAAGGCACGCTGGAAGAGCACGACTCGGCGAACGAGCCGCTGCAGCAGTTCGAGGCCTGGCTGTCGCAGGCGCTCGAGCGCGGGCTCCCCGAACCCAACGCGATGACCGTCGCCACCGTCGGCGAGGATGGCCGACCGTCGATCCGGCCCGTGCTGATCAAGGGCTGCGACGCGCGCGGCATCGTCTGGTACTCGAACTACCACAGCCGCAAGGGGCGGGAGCTGGAGGCGCGCCCCTTCGCAGCGCTGCAGTTCCACTGGGTGGAGATGGAGCGCGTGGTGCGCATCGAGGGCCGCGTCGAGAAGGTTGCGGCGGAGGAGTCCGACGCCTACTTCGCCAGCCGCCCCCTCGCCCACCGCATCGGCGCCTGGGCCTCGCCGCAGAGCGAGGCCATCGACGGGCGCACCACGATCGTTTCGCGCGCAGCGGAATACGGGCTCAAGTTCGGCCTCAACCCGCCCCGCCCGCCGCACTGGGGCGGCTACCGCCTGGTGCCGGACTACTGGGAGTTCTGGCAGGGGCGCACATCCCGCCTGCACGATCGTATCGCCTACCGGCTGCAGCCCGACGGCAGCTGGACGCGGCAACGCCTGGCGCCGTGACGTGGCGGGAAGGCTCTGCACGAAACAGGCACATCGCCGCCTCCAACGCGTGATTCGCGCCTTGCGGCGCTTCTACATCAAGCGCCACGCTTACGGGGTCCGCGAAATGGACCGCCGCCCTTACGGGGTCCGTGTAGGAGCGGCGCAAGCCGCGAATTCGGCCGTTCTTCGATCGCCCTGGCCGATGCGAACGACCGCCGCCTTCGCGCCTTGCGGCGCTCCTACATGGCCGCGTCGTGCACGTGGCGGCGGGAGACCGAACGCAGCAGCGCGCCGAAGAGCAGGGTGGCGGCGAGGGTGGCGAGGACGCAGGCTTCCCAGAAGCCGGCCACCGTCGGGGCCTCGGCGCGCCAGGGGGCGTGGAAGCTGAGCCAGTAGCCGCCGGCCAGCCCGATGCCCCAGAAGCACAGGCTGTGCACCAGCATCGGCAGCAGCGTGACCTTGTAGCCGCGCAGGGCGTGGGCGGCGACGGTCTGCAGGGCGTC
>JAEUNQ010000352.1 GCA_016790365.1 Thauera sp.
GATGATCTGGTTGATCGAGGCGAGCTCGTCCTCGGCCTGCACCAGCACGCCACCGAGCTTGGCGAGGTTGGGTGCGAGCCACTCCAGCACCTCGGTGCCCGGGGTGATCGGGTAGGCGGCGACGAAGCGGATGCCGCCGCGCACCGCGCCGAGGCCGGCGGCCTCGTTGCCGGTGATGCTCCACAGGCGCTCGCTCTGGCCTTCGGCAGCGGCCAGGCGGGGGCAGGCAGGCAGCCCGGCGGCGAAGGCCATGCCGGCACGTACCGAAGCCTCGCTGGCGGTGCGTGCGGCCTCTCCCTTCTTGGCGAGCGAGTCGCGCACCACGCCGAGCACCGCGTCCTCGGGCAGCCCCACCAGTCCGGCAACGGCGCCGAGCGCGATCATGTTCGGCCGCCCGCCCTCGATCTCCTTGGCCATCTTCTTGAACGGGATGTCGGCGGAGCGCGCACCCTTGGCGCCGATCTGCTCGGGGAACTCGCCGCCGTCGGGGTCGCCGAGCACCAGGCCGTCGGTCGTCATCGGGATCTCGGCGGAGAATCGGCCGACGTTCTGCCAGTCGATCGCGACCAGCACGTCGAAGTGGTCGTCGTGCGACTGCACCGGCGACGTGGACAGGCGCATCATCGCGGCGGCCTCTCCGCCGCGGATCTGCGCGCCCGACGAGCGCGTCATATAGGCGTACCAGCCGGCGCGGCCGGCGGCGTCGAGCAGCATGTTGCCTGCGGTCATCACCCCCGCACCGCCGCTGCCGGCGAATGTTATTGAAACCGATCGGGCTGTCATCCTCGTTCTCCAATGTTCGACCTTCGGCCGGCGGATGCCGGCGCGGTCCTGTTCAGGGCCCATGCGCGCGTCCCCTCGGGTGAGGCCGGTGCGGCGCCAACCGGAGGCCTGGTGGTCTGCAGCGCTCGCCACGTGCACTCAGCTCCGATGCGACAAAGTTTACGTTGACGCAAACGTCAATCTGTTGACATTGGTCAACTGCCTTCCTGCCGGGCTGATTTAACTTTGCATCCAACGCGGCGGCAGGGAAGAAGTGGATCCGGCTGCCGAACGGGTCGGTTAAAGTTGACGCGAACGTAAACGGAAGGAGTGGGTAGATGAGCACCAAACCGTATCGCTGGATGATGGTGGAGCCGGGGCGGCCGATGGTTCGTACCGAGTTCGAACTCGGCGAGCTGGCCGCCGACCAGGTGGTGGTCGAGGTTGCCGGCTGCGGCGTCTGCCACACCGATCTCGGCTACTACTACGACGGCGTGCGCACCAACCAGCCGCTGCCGCTCGCGCTCGGTCACGAGATCAGCGGCCGGGTAGTGGGTGCGGGCAGCGCGGCGGGGCAGTGGGTCGGCCGCGCTGTGATCGTGCCGGCGGTGATGCCGTGCGGGACCTGTGAGCTCTGCACCTCCGGGCACGGCACGATCTGCCGCGCCCAGGTCATGCCCGGTAACGACATCCAGGGCGGCTTCGCTTCCCACATCGTGGTGCCGGCGCGCGGCCTGTGCGCGGTCGATGAGCAGCGCCTCGCCGCCGCCGGCCTGCAGCTCGCCGACGTCTCGGTGGTGGCCGACGCGGTCACCACGCCCTACCAGGCGGTGACGCAGGCCGGCGTCGAGCCGGGCGATGTCGCGATCGTGATCGGCGTCGGCGGTGTCGGCGGCTATGCGGTGCAGATCGCGAATGCCTTCGGCGCGAGCGTGGTGGCGATCGACGTCGATCCGGCCAAGCTCGAGCTGATGTCGAAGTACGGTGCGGCGCTGACGCTCAATGCGCGCGAGGTGACCGGTCGCGACCTCAAGAAGGCGATCGAGGCGCACGCCAAGGCCAACGGCCTGCGCACCACGCGCTGGAAGATCTTCGAGTGCTCGGGCAGCGGCGCCGGCCAGACCAACGCCTACAGCCTGATCAACCATGGCGCCACGCTCGCGGTGGTCGGCTTCACGATGGACAAGGTCGAGGTCCGCCTCTCCAACCTGATGGCCTTTCACGCCCGCGCGCTCGGCAACTGGGGCTGCCTGCCCGAGTACTACCCGCCTGCGCTCGACCTGGTGCTCGACGGCCGCATCAACCTCGCCAACTTCGTCGAGCGCCATCCACTCGCGCAGATCAACGAGGTCTTCGAGGCGGCCCATGCCCACAAGCTGACCCGGCGCGCAATCCTGACCCCCTGATTCCCGCATCCCCTTCCATACCGACAAGAGAGCAGACAGAGGAGCCATACGAGATGAAAGAGACGACGCAACGCGTGATCGACCAGACCGCGCCCAAGCACTTGGTCGACCACAACCTGGTGCCGGAGACCGTGGTGCCGGGCGTGATCTACGAGAAGCGCCCCGCGCGCAACCTGCAGGGCGAGGTCGTCCCCGGCCTGTACAACGCCTGGATCTGGCTGGACAACCCGAAGCAGTACAACTCCTACACCACCGACATGGTGAAGGGCTTGATCCTCGCCTTCCGCGCCGCGTCCTGCGCCCGCGACGTCGCCACGGTGGTGTTCACCGCGGTCGGCGACAAGGCCTTCTGCACCGGCGGTAACACCAAGGAATACGCCGAGTACTACGCCGGCAACCCGCAGGAATACCGCCAGTACATGCGTCTCTTCAACGACATGGTGTCGGCGATCCTGGGGTGCGACAAGCCGGTGGTGTGCCGCGTCAATGGCATGCGCATCGGCGGCGGGCAGGAGATCGGCATGGCGGCGGACTTCACCGTCGCCCAGGACCTCGCCAACTTCGGCCAGGCCGGACCCAAGCACGGCTCGGCCGCGATCGGCGGCGCCACCGACTTCCTGCCGGTGATGATCGGCTGCGAGCAGGCCATGGTCTCCGGCACGCTGTGCGAGCCGTTCTCGGCGCACAAGGCCTACCGCCTCGGCATCTCGTCGCAGATCGTCCCCGCGCTCAAGGTTGACGGCAAGTTCGTCGCCAACCCGCTGGTGATCACCGATCGCTACCTCGACGAGTTCGGCCGCATCATCCATGGCGAGTTCAAGACTGGCGACGAGCTGGCTGCCGGCAAGGAAGTGCTCAAGCGCGGCGAGATCGATCTCTCCCTGCTCGACGAGGCGGTCGAGAAGCTGTGCGCCAAGCTCATCTCCACCTTCCCCGAGTGCCTGACCAAGAGCTTCGAGGAGCTGCGCAAGCCCAAGCTCGACGCCTGGAACCGCAACAAGGAGAACAGCCGCGCCTGGCTCGCGCTCAACATGATGAACGAGGCCCGCACCGGCTTCCGCGCCTTCAACGAGGGCAACAAGGAGACCGGGCGCGAGATCGAGTTCACCGACCTGCGCGCTGCGCTCGCCGTCGGCACGCCCTGGACGCCCGAGCTGATCGAAAGCCTGATGCCGGGGGCGAAGTGATGGGCGAGGCGATCAATCCGCTCAAGGCCTGGCTCGAGCGCGACGGCGGCCTGCTCCGCCTGCGCCTCGCGCGGCCCAAGGCGAACATCGTCGATGCCGCGATGATCGGCGCGCTGCAGCAGGCGCTCGGCGCCCACCTGGGTTCGCCGGCGCTGCGTGCGGTGCTGCTCGACGCCGAGGGTCCGCACTTCAGCTTCGGCGCCAGCGTCGACGAGCACATGCCCGACCAGTGCGCGCAGATGCTCAAGACCCTGCACGCGCTGGTGCGGCAGATGCTGGACAGCCCGGTGCCGATCCTGGTCGCGATCCGCGGCCAGTGCCTCGGTGGCGGCCTGGAGGTGGCGGCGGCGGGCAACCTGCTCTTCGTCGCGCCGGATGCGCGCCTGGGCCAGCCGGAGATTCGCCTGGGCGTGTTCGCTCCTGCGGCCTCCTGCCTGCTGCCGCCGCGTGTCGGGCAGTCGCGTGCCGAGGAGCTGCTCTTCTCGGGGCGCAGCATCGACGGCGCCGAGGCGTTCCGCATCGGCCTGGCCGACGTGCTCGCCGACGACCCCGAGGCGGCCGCGCTGAAGTGGTACGACGAACATCTTGCTGCGCTGAGCGCCAGCTCGCTGCGTTTCGCGGTCCGTGCCGCGCGCTGCGACCGGGTGCCGGCGATCAAGCAAAAACTGGAAACCGTGGAGGCCATGTATCTCGAGGAGCTGATGGCCAGCCACGATGCGGTGGAAGGTCTTCGGGCCTTTCTCGAGAAGCGTCCTGCAAACTGGGAGAACCGTTGACCATGAGTACGGCAGACATCATCGCGCGCTGTGAAGCGCTCTACGAAGACCTCGATTTCACCGCCGCAAGGAAGTGGAAGGAGGCCGACCCCTCGCGCAAGGTAATCGCCTACATGC
>JAEUNQ010000353.1 GCA_016790365.1 Thauera sp.
GATTGCCGAACGGCTGCGGGCCTACATGCCGGGCTGGAAGGCGTACTTCCAGCTCGCGCAGACACCCAACGTGTTCCGCGAACTCGACAAGTGGATAAGACACCGGCTGCGTGCGGTGCAGCTCAAGCACTGGCGTCGGGGCACGACGATGTACCGGGAATTGAAGGCGCTGGGCGCTTCGGAAACGGACGCTCGACAGGTGGCCGCGAACAGTCGAAGGTGGTGGCGTAACAGCCGCTTCCTGCTGAACCGCGCAATGCCTGTTGCCTACTTTGATCGGCTCGGCGTGCCCCGGCTCTCATGACCTCAACGACTCGAACCGCCCGGTGCGGACCCGCATGCCGGGTGGTGTGGGAGGGGAACGGTCAGGTAAGCTGGCCGCCCCTATCCCGATCCACACTCCCGAGGCCTCGTTCCTCGCGTTCGTGGTGCACTGCAGAATCTTAACGCCATCTTTACGCCTGCAGTCCTAGCATCCGCGGCATCTAAACCGCTCGGCGGTCTTCCCCGCCCTTGTTGCGATGCAGGCCTATTTCCCTGTCCTCGGTGTCCTCGGCATCATGCTGATGCTGTTCGGGCTGGTGATGGGCTTTCCGCTCGCAGTGTCCTTCGCGCTCGATGACGGCGCCACCGCGGCCTACGATCTCGCCATCCTTGCCACTTTCGCCACCGGGTTGGCGATGTGGGCGGGTGGCCGGCGTGTGCGGCGCGACCTGCGCGTCTCCGACGGCTTCCTGCTCGTGGCCGCGACCTGGCTGATCACGCCGGTGTTCGGCGCGTTGCCGCTGATGTTCTACCTGCCCGAGCTGTCGCTCACCGATGCCTACTTCGAGGCTGCCTCCGGGCTCACCACCACCGGTGCGACGGTCCTCACCGGGCTCGACACGATGCCGGTTTCGATCAACCTGTGGCGCTGCTTCATGCACTGGGTGGGCGGCATGGGCGTCATCGTGCTGATGGTTGCGGTGCTGCCGCTGCTGGGCATCGGCGGGCGCCAGATCTTCCGCGCCGAGACGCCCGGGCCGATGAAGGAATCCAGCCTCACCCCGCGCATCGCCGAAACCGCCAAGGGCCTGTGGGGCGTCTATGTCGTGCTCACCGCGGGCTGCGGCCTCGCGCTATGGCAGGCCGGCATGGCGCCCTGGGACTCGGTGATCCATGCCTTCTCGATCATGGGCCTGGGCGGCTTCTCCAGCCGCGACGCCAGCCTCGGTGCCTTCGAGAGCCTGCCGATCGAGACCGTCACCATCGTCTTCGCGCTGCTCTCGGGGATCAACTACGCTACCCACTACCTCGCCCTGGTGCATCGCACGCCGCGCCCCTACGGCCAGGACCCTGAACTGCGCTGGTTCTTCGGCGTGCTCGCGGTCACCGTGGTGTTCCTGACCGTGTATCTGCTCGAGGGCGGCGCCTACCAGGACGGCGCGCTCGCGTTCCGCCACGTCTCCTTCCACGCCGTCTCGCTCGCCACCTCGCTCGGGCTGGCGACCTACGACTACACCCTGTGGCCGATGTTCGCGCAGGTCTGGATCCTGTTCCTCAGCAGTTTCGCCGCCTGCTCGGGTTCGACTGGCGGCGGCATCAAGATGATGCGTGCGATCATCCTGTACAAGCAGGTGCATCGCGAGATCGTGCGCTCGCTCCATCCGAGCGCGGTGGTGCCGCTGCGCCTGGGCAGCCAGCGGGTTTCCGACAACGTGCTCCACGCCGTGCTTGCGTTCAGCTTCATGTACATGGTCAGCATCGTGTCCCTGACCCTGGTGCTGGCAGCATCCGGACTGGACTTGGTCACCGCGTTTTCCGGCGTGGTCGCCTGCATCAACAATGCCGGACCCGGGCTGTCCTCGCTGGGGCCGGCGGGCAACTACCAGGGCCTTGGCGACTTCCAGACCTGGGTGATGAGCTTCGCCATGATCCTCGGCCGGCTGGAAATCTTCACCCTGCTGGTGGTGCTGACGCCGGCGTTCTGGCGGCGCTGAGCGGCTCGAGCGCCAGCCGGTAGCCCACGCCCGGTTCGGTGAGGATATGGGTCGGCAGGCGCGGATCGGGCTCGAGCTTGCGGCGCAGCCCGGCCATGTAGACGCGCAGGTAGTGCGCATGCTCGACGTGGTTCGGTCCCCAGGCACCGGCGAGCAGCTGGCGCTGCGTCACCACGCGGCCCCCTGCGGCGGCGAGCAGGCCGAGCAGGCGGAACTCGATCGGGGTCAGATGCACCGGCTCGCCCGCACGGCTCACCCGGCGCTGCTCGAGGTCGAGCTCCACGTCGCCAAAGCCGATGCGCGCCGTGGCCTGTGCCGGCCGCAGCGCCCGGCGCAGCAGCGCGCGTAAGCGGGCGAGCAGTTCGGCGACGCCGAAGGGCTTGGCGAGGTAGTCGTCGGCACCGGCATCGAGCGCGGCCACCTTGTCGGCCTCGTCGCTGCGTGCCGACAGCACCAGCACCGGCATGCCGCTCCAGCCGCGCAACTCGGCCAGCAGGGTCATGCCATCGCCGTCGGGCAGGCCGAGGTCGAGCACCAGCAGGTCCGGACGACGGCTGGCGAGCTCGATGCGGCCGCGCTCCAGCGCGGCGGTCTCGTGAACCGTGCAGCCTGCGGATTCCAGCGCGGTGCGCACGAAGCGGCGGATGCCGGCATCGTCCTCGACCAGCAGCACGACGGGGGAAGGGGGGTGCGGGTTCTTCATCATGACGGCTCTCCGCCATTGTCCTCTGGCGGCGGGCGTTCGGGCTGGGGGGGCAGCGGCAGGTGCAGCACGAAGCAGGCGCCGCCGCCGGCGCGGTTGCGTGCGCTCACATGGCCGCCGTGAGCCGCCATGATCGCCTGCACGATCGCCAGGCCGAGCCCGGTGCCGGCGTCGCCGGTCGCCGTCGGTGCGGCGGCCGCGCCGGGCGGATGTGGCGCGCGCACGAAGCGCTCGAAGATCGCCTGTTCGCGCCCTGGAGGCAGACCGCAGCCGTCGTCGCACACGCTGACGCAGAGCCAGCCGGCGCCGGATTGCGCCGACAGCACGATCTGCCCTCGCGCCGTGGTGTGCGCGATCGCGTTGTCGATGAGGTTGCACACCACGCGCTCCATCAGCACTGCGTCGGCGCGCAGCAGCGGCAGGTCCTCGGGCAGGTCGAACGTGAGCGCACGTTCGCGCAGGGCATGGGCGCGCGCCTGCAGGGCGCTGCCGACCAGCTCATCAACCGCGAGCCAGTCGAGCGCGAGGCGCGGCGTCTCGGACTGCAGGCGGGCGAGGTCGAGCAGGTCGCGTGCGAGTGTGTGGGTTCGCAAGGCTTCGGTCCGGATCGCCTCGGCCAGCTCGGCCTGCGCGGGCGGCAGCGGCGGGCCGGCGAGCGGCAGCGATTCGGCCAGCCCGGCGAGCGCGGTGAGTGGTGTGCGCAGGTCATGCGAAAGCGAGGCGAGCAGGGTATTGCGCTGGCGCTCGGACTCTGCCGCGAGGCGCGCCTGTGCAGCCTCTTCGGCGCGGGCCTCGGCAGTGTCGCGCTCGCGGCGCAGGCGTGCGGCGAGCTCTGCGGTGGTCAGTGCCACGGCGAGCAGAACGGCGAAGGTCAGCAGGTACTGCAGGTCCGATACAGCCAGCGTGAAGTGCGGATGCACGAAGAAGAAGTCGAACAGCGCCACCGACAGGAAGGCGGCGAACACGGCCGGCCCGCGCCCGAGGCGGATCGCCGCGAACAGCACCGCGAGCGGGAACAGCATCGCGATGTTGGCGAGGTCGAACTGCCCGAGCAGCGGTGCCCCGAGCAGCGCAACCGCCCCGGCCGCCAGCGCGGCGAGCAGGTAGTTGAGCAGCGGGTTGCGGACGACGAGGCGCGCGCGTGGGGTCGGCAGGGCCATGTCGCGATGGTACCAGCGCGCTCGTCCCGCCACGCCCGCACCCGCGGCCCAGCTGCAGGCAAACCCACGGCTCGCTTGCACAGCCCCTCCGCTTTGACCGATAGTTCCGCTCTTTGCGCACCGCAACACGCAGCGCACCTCGAATCCGAACGGAAACGCAATGAACTTCGACCTCTGGTGGCTCGCCTACCCGGTGCTCGGCGCGGCGGTGGGCTTTTTCGCCGGCCTGCTCGGCGTGGGCGGTGGCGGCATCATGGTGCCGATGCTGACGACCTTCTTCCTCGCACAGGGCTTCCCGCAGTCCCAGGTGGTGCACATGGCGCTCGGCACCTCGATGGCGGCCATCGTGCTGACCTCGGTGTCCAGCCTGCGCGCGCACCATGCCCGGGGCGCGGTGCGCTGGGACGTGGTGCGGGCGATCACGCCCGGCATCCTCGTCGGGACCTTCGCCGCCACCTTCGTCGCGTCGCGCGTGTCCACCGTGCCGCTGGCGATCTTCTTCGCCGTCTTCATGGCCTACGTGTCGGTGCAGATGCTGCTCAACATCAAGCCCAAGCCTTCGCGCGAGCTGCCTGGCACGCTCGGCATGAGCGCGGCCGGCCTGGGGATCGGCGGCGTTTCGGCGCTGGTCGCGATCGGCGGCGGCTCCTTGTCGGTGCCCTTCATGACCTGGTGCAACGTCAAGATGCAGAGCGCGATCGGCACCTCGGCGGCGATCGGCCTGCCGATCGCGATCGCCGGCACCGTCGGCTACCTGGTCAACGGCTGGGGCGCATCCGACATGCCCGCGCTGACCTTCGGCTACGTCTATCTGCCGGCGCTGGTGCTGGTCTCCGTGGTCAGCACCTTCTTCGCACCGCTCGGCGCCCGGCTCGCCCACCGCCTGCCGGTGCCGACGCTGAAGAAGGTGTTCGCCGGGATGCTGGTCCTGCTGTGTGCCAAGATGCTGCACAGCATCTTCGCCTGAACGAACCCGATGAGACAACGCGCCGGACGAATCTGCTGGAGACTCCCATGAGCTGGACGATGTGGCTCGCCTTTCTCGCCGCCGCGCTGGTAATCGCGGTCTCGCCCGGGCCGGGCGCCGTGCTGTCGATGTCGACCGGCCTGCGCTACGGCTACGGTGCCGCGCTGCGTGCGATCACCGGCCTGCAGATCGCGCTGCTGCTGCAGTTGTGCGTGGTGGCGCTCGGCCTCGGCGCGGTGCTGGCGACCTCGGAGACGGCGTTCGCGGTGGTGAAGTTCGCGGGTGCGGCCTACCTGATCTGGCTCGGCGTGCAGAAGTGGCGCTCGCCGCCCGAACCGATCGGCGGGGACGGCGAGGCGCTGCGCGTGCAGTCGCGCCGCCAGCTCTACGCCCAGGGCATCCTGGTGAACCTGACCAACCCGAAGGCGATCGTGTTCATCGCCGCGCTGGTGCCTCAGTTCATCGTGCCGGACCGGCCGCAGTGGCCGCAGTTCGCGATCATCGGTGCCACCATGGTCGCGGTCGATATGATGGTCATGTCCAGCTATGCGCTGCTCGCCACGCGTTTCCGTCCGTTGTTGCACAACCCGCGCCTGCTGCGCCTGCAGAACCGCATCTTCGGCGGCCTCTTCGTCGGTGCCGGGGCGCTGCTCGCGGGGTCCAGCCGCTGAGCGCTGCGGGTCGTGCCTGCAGGGCGGGCTGCGGCGGGGGGTAGAATCCCGCGGAAGCGCAGGTGTGCGGTCGGCGAGCCGCATCTTGGAGGCGGGATGGAGCACGGGCGATGAATCTGGCGGCATTTGCGGCGGTGGGCGTCGGGGCGGCGTGTGGTGCCTGGCTGCGCTGGGGGCTGGGGCTGTGGCTCAACCCGGTGTTCGCGCTCGTCCCGCTCGGCACCCTGGCGGCAAACCTGCTGGGCGGTTTCCTCATGGGCGTCGCGCTCGCCGCGGTGCAGGCCTGGCCGACGATGTCGCCGGCGCTCAAGCTCCTGCTCACCACCGGTTTGCTCGGCGGCCTGACCACGTTCTCCACCTTTTCCGCGGAGGCCTTCCACCTGCTGCAACGCGGCGCGATCGGCTGGCTTGGCGCTCACCTGGCCGGCCACGTGGCCGGCTCGGTACTGATGACCTGGGCGGGATATGCGCTTTTCGATGCCTTGCGTGCGTGAG
>JAEUNQ010000363.1 GCA_016790365.1 Thauera sp.
GGGGCTGGCGAAGACCTCGCCGCCCCAGGTCTGCATCATCAGGCGGCGGTAGGGCTTCTGGTCGTAGCTGACCTTGACCATGTAGATGCGCACCTCCAGCCCGAACATCTGCCCGGCGAAGGCGATCGACGAGCCCCACTGGCCGGCGCCCGTCTCGGTGGTCAGGCGCTTGATGCCGGCCTGCTTGTTGTAGAACGCCTGCGGCACCGCCGAGTTGGGCTTGTGCGAGCCGGCGGGCGAGACGCCCTCGTACTTGAAGAAGATCTTCGCCGGGGTGCCGAGCGCCTGCTCGAGGCGCACCGCGCGGCACAGCGGGCTCGGCCGCCACAGGCGGTAGATCTCGCGCACCTCCTGCGGGATGGCGATCCAGCGCTCGGCGCTCATCTCCTGCTCGAGGATCGCGGGCGGGAAGATGGCCCCCATCTGCTCGGGCGTGGCCGGCTTGCCGTCGGGGCCGAGTGGCGGCGCGAGCGGCGTCGGCAGGTCGGCGGCGACGTTGTACCAGTGCGTCGGGATGTCGGCGGCGTCGAGCAGGATGCGGGTGGCTTCCATCGTTGTTTTCTCCCTTTCGGTTCTTGTCAGCGTGTGGGCGTGGGGGACAGGGTGGCGACCGTGCCCAGGCCGGTCAGCACCAGATTGTCGATCCGTCGCAGCGGGATCTCGAGCAGGTCGGCGAAGCTGTCGGCGGCGCCGCCGCCGAGCAGGCAGAGCGCATCGGGGTCCGCCGCGATCTGGCGGAACATGCGCTCGACCGCGCCGGTCTGGGCCTGCAGGCAGCCGGAGCGGATCGCATCCACCGTGCGTCGCGGCTGCCACTCGAAGCGGCCCTCCGCGAGCGGCAGTTGTGCGGTGCCGCGGGCGAGCGCCTGCTGCATCAGTTCGACCCCGGGCAGGATCAGGCCGCCGAGGAAGTCGCCCGCTGCCGACAGCAGGTCAACCGTGGTCGCGGTGCCGGCGGTGACCACCAGGCAGGGGCCGGCATGGCTGTGGCGTGCGCCGATCAGCGCCGCCCAGCGGTCGGCGCCGAGGCGTTCGGGGTTTTCGTAGAGGTTGCGCACGCCGGCGCAGGCTGCGGTGGGCAGCAGCCAGCCCACCCGCAGCGGTGCGCAGGCGGTAGCGATACGGGCGGCGACGCTGGTCCCGGCGACGTTGCAGCCGACAACGCGCGCCAGCCCCGGCCAGGCGCGGCAGGCGGCGGCGAGCATGTCGATCTCGGCATGGCCCACCGCGCCCTCGGCGAGCGTATGGCCAGAGGCGTCCGCGGAGACCACGCGCCACTTCACGCGGGTGTTGCCGGCATCGACGAGCAGGATCATCGCGGGCCGTCCATCAGCGGACGCAGCGAGACGTCGCCAGCCAGAACCCGCTGCACGCCGTCCTCCCCGCGCAGCAGCAGGGCGCCGTCGTCGTCGACTCCCATGCAGGTGCCATGCATGGTGCCGGATTCGCCGCGGATCGCCACCGGCAGATCGGCGAAGGCGTTGCGCTGTTCCCAGGCCCCGCGCAGGGCGGGGAAGCCGGCGGTCGAGTAGGTTTCGAACAGGCGGTGGAACTCGCCGAGGATTGCCCCGAGCAGTGCCGGCCGCGAGGGCGGTTCGGCGCCGAGCGCGCCGGCGAGATCGGCGACGCCCGTCTGCTCGGGGATGGCAGCGTCTGCCGGCAGGCGCAGGTTGAGGCCGATGCCGATCACCGCCGCGGGCGGGCGGCCGCGCACCGGCAGCAGCTCGACCAGGATGCCGGCGAGCTTGTCGCCATGCACCAGGACGTCGTTGGGCCACTTCAGCTGCACGCCGTCGACACCCAGCTGTTCGAGCGCACGCGCGAGCGCGAGCCCGGCGGCGAGCGAGAGCCCGGCCGGTGCAGGTGCTCCCGGCGCGAACCGCCACAACAGCGAGAAGGTCAGGCTGGCGCCTTCCCAGGACAGCCATTGCCGTCCTCGCCGCCCGCGGCCCGCGGTCTGGCGGTCGGCCACGAGTACATGTACGCGACCATCGTCGGCAGGCGGCGCATCGACCAGGCGGGCGTTGGTCGAGTCGCAGCAGGCCACCCATTCGATGGCGAAATCGTGCGCGAGCGCGCCGAGACAGGTGGCCAGTTCGGTCGTGCAGGCGATTGCCGAAGGCGTTGGTGGGGGGATCGAGGACAAGTGCGGGCGCGGCGGGTCTAAAAGCGCATTATCCGCCAAGACCGGCGTGCATGTGCCTCCCGCAGCATGGATGCGATGCGGCGTGTGCGTCGCCCCTGCCGCCGCGATGTCATCGGGGCGCTCAGCGCCCGCTCTCCTCCGCCTCCGGCGCGCGCTCCTCGTCCATGCCGAGCTCCTGGATCTTGCGGCTGATGGTGTTGCGGCCGATGCCGAGCAGCTGCGCCGCCTCGATGCGGCGCCCGCCGGTGGCAGCGAGTGCGCGGCGGATCAGGGTGCGCTCGAACTCACGGGTGAGGCGGTCGAACACCTCGCCGGGGCGCGAGGCGATCAGGCGGTCGGCCTCGCTGCCGAGGCCTTCCATCCAGTTCGACGGCGACTCGCGGCCGGGCTGCTCGCGCATCTCGGGTGGCAGGTCGGCCACCTCGACCACCTGCGCCGGCGCCATCACGGTGAGCCAGTGGCAGAGGTTCTCTAGCTGGCGCACGTTGCCGGGGAAGGGCTGGGCTTGCAGGTACTCGAGTGCCGCCTCGGAGATGCGCTTGCGCTCGACGCCGAGCTCCTGTGCGCTCTTCTGCAGGAAGTGGCGCACGAGCAGGGGGACGTCCTCACGGCGTTCGCGCAGCGGCGGCAGGCGCAGGCGGATGACGTTGAGGCGATGAAAGAGATCCTCGCGGAACAGGCCCTGGCGCACGCGCTCTTCCAGGTCCTGGTGGGTGGCGGCGATCACCCGCACGTTGGCGCGGATCGGCTGCTGGCCGCCGACGCGGTAGAAGTGGCCGTCGGAGAGCACACGCAGCAGCCGTGTCTGCAACTCGGCCGGCATGTCGCCGATCTCGTCGAGGAAGAGCGTGCCGCTGTCGGCCTGCTCGAAGCGCCCGCGGCGCTGGGTGGCGGCGCCGGTGAAGGCTCCGCGCTCGTGCCCGAAGAGCTCGGACTCGAGCAGGTCGCGCGGGATGGCGGCGGTGTTGATGGCGATGAAGGGCGCGTCGCGGCGCGGACTGTGGCGGTGCAAGGCGCGCGCGACCAGCTCCTTGCCGCTGCCCGATTCGCCGTTGATCAGCACGGTGGCGTGGGAGTGCGCGAGCCGGCCGATGGCGCGGAAGACCTCCTGCATCGCCGGAGCCTGGCCGAGGATTTCGGGTGCGAGCGAGGTCTCCTCGTTCGCACCGTTCTGGTGCGCGGTCTGCTCCAATGCACGCCGGACGAGCGCGACCGCCTGGTCCACGTCGAAGGGCTTGGGCAGGTACTCGAAGGCGCCGCCCTGGAAGGCTGCCACCGCGCTGTCGAGGTCGGAGTAGGCGGTCATGATGATGACCGGCAGCTGCGGGTGGCGCTCCTTCACCTTCTGCAGCAGGTCGAGCCCGGATTCGCCGGGCATGCGGATGTCCGACAGCAGGGCGGCGGGCGGCTGCGGCGTGCGCTCGAGCTCGGCGAGGGCGTCGCCGGCGGAGCTGAAGCTTGCATGGTCGATGCCCTCGCGGCCGAGCGCCTTTTCCAGCACCCAGCGGATCGAGCGGTCGTCGTCGATGATCCAGACGGTGTTCATATCGTATGCACTATTCTGGTGCGCGCTGCGCGTGTGGCGTTCCGCAAGGGGGACGCCGCATGCGCTCATGCGCGCTCGGTAATCGGCAGCAGGATCGTGAAGCAGGTGCGCCCGGGGCGGCTATCCACCTCGATCATGCCCTGGTGTTGCTCGATGAAGCTCTGCGCGAGTGACAGGCCCAGCCCGCTGCCGCCCTCGCGTCCCGACACCAGCGGATAGAAGATCCGGTCGCGGATCTCCTCGGGGATGCCGGGGCCGTCGTCGATCACTTGCAATTCCAGTGCCAGCTTGTAGCGGCGCTTCGCGAGCGTGACCTGGCGCGCGATGCGGGTGCGCAGCAGGATTTCGCCGTGGCCGCCGAGCGCCTGTGCTGCGTTCCTTACGATGTTCAGCACCGCCTGGATGAGCTGCTCGCGGTCGGCAGTGAGCTCGGGCAGGCTGAGGTCGTAGTCGGGGACGATCCCGATCGAGGGGAACTCGGCGAGGATCAGGCGACGCACGCGCTCGAGCACGTCGTGGATGTTGATCGTGGCCGGACGCATCATGCAGTGCGAGCTCAGCAGCCGGTTCATCAGGTCCTGCAGGCGGTCGGCCTCGGCGATGATGACGTCGGTGAACTCGCGCAGCTGCGGGTCGTCGAGTTCGTGCTGCAGCAGCTGTGCCGAGCCGCGGATGCCGCCGAGGGGGTTCTTGATCTCGTGGGCGAGGTTGCGGATCAGCTCGCGGTTGGCCTGCTGCTGGTGCAGCAGCTGCTCCTCGCGCGCGACGCGCAGCTGGGCGTCGATCGGGCGGAACTCGAGCAGCAGGCGCACGCTGGCGGCGTCGACCGGGGTGACCGTGCAGTCGAGCCGCAGTGGCTCGGCCTCTCCACGCTGCACGCTGATGTCCTGGCCGGTGTAACTCCAGTTGGTGCGCAGTGCGTTGTCGAGCGCCGCGCCCAGGCCGGGCGGGCTGCCGAGCAGGCGCTCGAGCGGCTGGCCGAGCAGCTTGCGCTGGCTGATCGCGAACAGGTTCTCTGCACCCGCGTTGAGATAGCGGATCGCCAGCGCTCCGTCGACGAGCACGACGGCCGAGGACAGCAGGTCCAGTCCGGCGAACGGGCTGCTGGGTCCGCCTGCGGCGTGGGTGGGGTGCGATGGCATGGGCGCGTCCTGTTGTTTGGCGGAGGACATGCAAGATGCGCGCCAGGTCTGGGTCATCGCAGGCCGGAGATCTCCCGGCGCAGTGCCTCGACGTTGCGCTTGTGCAGTTCGACCTTGTCCTTGAAGGGTTGCACCCGCTCGAGCACCCTCTGGTAGTTGCGCTCGTCGCCGTGGCGGATGGATTCCTGCTCGGCGAGCGCCTTCTCGGCCTCGGCCAGCTTCTGCTCTTCGGTGCGGAGCTCTTCCTGCAGCACCTGGCGGCGAGCGTCATCGCGGCCGCGCTGTTCGTTCGGGCTCACCCGCGGGAAGTCGGCCGATTGCTGTGCCTCGCGCGACCCGGGGGCGGGCGGACGGCGCACCGGAGCCGGCACCGAGGACACCGGCTGGTCGGATTGCAGGCGTACGCAGCCGCGTGCGAGCGAACGGTCGTTGGTGTAGGTCACGCGGCCATCGGCGTCGGTGCACTTGTAGATTTCGGCATGGGCCGGCAGGGCAAGGCCGGCGAGCAGGAGCAGCGGAAGGATTCGATACGGTCGCATGCGCATGTCCGGAGGGTCGCGGGGACGGCAGAAACGGTCTGCAATGCCGTCATCCTTGCGGGTCAGGCCCGATTAGACCCCAGAAAAAAGGGACGGGCAACGCCCGTCCCTTCCGTCCTGCGCAGGACTTGCCGACTTACAGGCTGTAGTACATGTCGAATTCCACCGGGTGGGTGGTGATGCGCATGCGATCGACCTCTTCCATCTTCAGCGCGATGTAGGCGTCGATGAAGTCGTTCGAGAACACGCCGCCGCGGGTCAGGAACTCGCGATCCTTGTCCAGGTAATCCAGCGCCTGCTCGAGGCTGGTGCACACGGTCGGGATCAGCGCGTCTTCTTCCGGCGGCAGGTCGTACAGGTTCTTGTCGGCCGGGTCGCCCGGGTGGATCTTGTTCTGGATGCCGTCCAGGCCCGCCATCATCAGCGCGGCGAAGCACATGTAGGGGTTGGCAAGGGGATCCGGGAAGCGCGACTCGATGCGGCGGCCCTTCGGGTTGGCGACGTAGGGGATGCGGATCGAGGCCGAGCGGTTGCGCGCCGAGTAGGCGAGCTTGGTCGGGGCCTCGTAGTGCGGCACCAGGCGCTTGTACGAG
>JAEUNQ010000364.1 GCA_016790365.1 Thauera sp.
GGTGGCCGACGGCCGACGACAATACATATTCGTCGGACTCGAAGTAGTCCTTCTCCTTGGTGAAGCCGCCCAGCGCACGGGCGATGTCCTGCGCGACGGAAGGCTTTTCCGCGATGATCAGTTGCTTGCTCATGCTCGACAGTCAACGAGGGTCGCGCCGCGAGGGCGCGTGGGTTCGGAAGCGGCGGATGATAAGGAGCGCCCGTCGGAACAGGCAAGCCGCACGGATGGACCGTTCAGTGCACCGTGGGCTCGTAGGCCCAGTCGTCTTCCTCGGCGAGCAGCTCGTCCACCATCAAGGTGTCGATCGGCTCTTCCTGCTGCCACAGCACCATCAGCACGATGACCTTGAGCCGGTTCAGCGTGATGTTGAAGTCGGCCAGCGCCATCGCGCGCTCGATGATCAGCTCGCGGTGGGCGGTTCCGAGCACGCCGGCGCTCTCGAGCAGGCTCAGGAAGCCGCGGCAGCGGCCGTCGAGCAGGGCCTGCTCCTCCTCGGTGTAGATCCGCACCGACCCGGCCTGTGGCGCCGTTCCGGGGTGGATGTCGCGAGCGACACGGCGAAGGCCGGCAAGCCACTCCAGCGCCTCCGAGATGTCGTCCTGCTCGAACCCGGCCGCAGACAGCTTGCGGCTCAGCAGCTCGCCTTCCGGGCAGGCGTCGGCGTGGATGTAGCTTTCGAAGAGGTATACGAGGATGTCGAACAAGGCGGCCTCTCGTGGATCGGCAGGGGAGGCGGAAGGGCCGGCCCCCCGCGGGGGTATGGGGGACGGCGGCTCGCGGCCGCTCTTTCAGGTGATGCGCTGGAAGCGTCCGCCGGGCAGCTGGGCCAGGCGCCCTTCCAGTTCGAGTGGCAGCAGGATGGCGTAGAGGGCGTCGACCGTCAAGCCGCAGCGCGCGGCGATCGTGTCGAGGTCCACCGGATCATGTCCGATCGCCTCGAGCACGCGGGCGGTCTCGCCGTCGAGCGCGAGCGCGGCCTGCAGGGACGGTTCGGCCGGGGTGGCGGGCTCCGCGCCACGACGACGATGGCCCTTTGCCGGCGTGACGACCGGTGCGGGCCAGCCGAGGCGGCCACGCAGTTCCTCGAACACGTCCTCGGCGGTCTCGACCAGCTTGGCGCCGTCGCGGATCAGGCGATGGCAGCCGCGCGAGAGCGGCGAGTGGATCGAGCCGGGGATCGCGAACACCTCGCGCCCGGTCTCGGTGGCCAGGCGGGCGGTGATCAGCGAGCCGCTGCCGAGCGCCGCCTCGACCACCAGCACGCCTTCGGCCAGGCCGGCGATCAGGCGGTTGCGGCGCGGGAAGTTGTGCTGCAGGGGCGGCGTGCCGAGCGGGAATTCGCTGACGACCGCGCCGGAGGCGGCGATCTCGCGTGCCAGCGCGGCGTTGCGCGCGGGGTAGATGCGATCGATGCCGGTGCCGATCACCGCCACCGTGCCGGCGCTCGCGCCGCCGGCGGCGAGCGCACCGCGGTGCGCTGCGGCGTCGATGCCGAGCGCCAGCCCGCTTATGACGACGAGGCCTTGCTGGGCGAGTGCGCGTGCGAAGGCCTCGGCGTTGGCCTCGCCAGCCGCGGTGGCCGAGCGCGCGCCGACCAGCGCGATGCCGGGGCGGGAGAGTAGCGCGGGTTCGCCCTTGACGTAGAGCAGCGGCGGGGGGTCGGCGATGTCGAACAGCCGCCGTGGATAGTCGGCGTCGGCCAGGGTCAGGATGTGGTTGCCGGCCTCGCCCGCCCATGCGAGCGCGCGCTCGATACTCTCATGCGGGGCCGCGGACAGCACGGTATCGGCCATCGTGCCACCCACCACGGCGGCGAGTGCGCCGCGACCGGCAGCGAAGATGTGGCCGGGCAGGCCGAAGGCTGCGAGCAGCGCGCGCTGGCCCTGCGCACCCAGACCCGGCACGCAGGCAAGGCGCAGCCAGTCGGCGAGGTCGTCGGCAGGCCCGGTCACGATGCGAGGGCTGCGTCTTGCCCTTGGCGAGTCAGGGCCGACGGACGGTGTCGCCGATCGTCACCGGACCGTCGGAATCCATTACCAGTGCATAGGCCACGCGATCGAAGACGCGGAACACGAAGGCCACGCCGTAGCGCTTCTCGGGCAGGCGGAAGCTCTCCTTGCCGTCCTCGCCTCGATACTCGGCCACACCGCGGTTGCGATAGAGCGCAAGCACATGGCCGCGCTCGAGGCCGTCCTGCTCGCCCGTGTTGAGCGCGACGACGTTGAGCCGGCCGGTCTCGCTGACGCCGCGGTGGATGGAGATGATCCTGCCCTCGACGTCGAAGTCGGGCGCGCGCGGCGCATAGGAGAACACGCTCGGCGGCTCGCTCGGCATCATCAGGTCGCCGGTACCGATCTCCTCGACCGCCGAGACGATCTCCAGCGTGGTCGGCTCGCCGCGCTCGGTGACGCGGGCGGTACCCAGATAGGCGGCTTCCCAGGCAATCGGCTCACGGGTCTGCGGGTCCTCGAGCGGGCGGGCGGGGCGGTAGATGTGCCAGACCTCGGCCTCGTCGCCGACGTTCTTGGCGAACACGGTGTCGCCCGTCCCGGTCAGCACGCGACTGGTCTCGGTGGCGACGATCGTGGCCGACCCCTCGAGACGGGGCTGATCGATGATGAGCGGGCGGTTCAGGAAGGGCTCGATGATCTGCAGCGGAATGCTCGGCAGCGCTTCTGCGATCGGCTCGCTATAGATCCTGGGCTGCAGGCGGCCGTCCTGGGCGCCACCGCCACCGATTCGCCGGCCGATACTGAGCCAGGGGCCGCTGCGGTCGAGCAGGATCACCTGGCCCGGGTAGATCAGGTGGGGGTTGCGGATCTCGTCGCGGTTCAGGCGCCAGACCTCGGGCCAGCGCCAGGGCTCCTGCAGGAAGCGCCCGGAGATGTCCCACAGGGTGTCGCCGCGCACCACCGTGTAGCTGTCGGGAGCGTCGGCGGCGAGGCGCACGTTCGACTGCGCGTGCGCGCCGGTGCCCAGGAGGCTCGCGAAGGCGACGAGCAGAGGGAATATAATTCGCATCATTGGACGCATCCGATCGGGACCTTGCGTGCCGGGGGCGACCCGGAACGCTGGGTGCGCGCCCGGGTCGAAGCAGTTGATCGCGCCCTGCGCGCGTCCTGCAACCGGTCGCGGATATTCCGGCTAAATACATGCCGAAGCGTGTGAAAACGCTTGAAATTCTGCACTCAAAGGCTTAACCCAGCAAGGTATTCATGGCTCTCCTACCCATTCTCCGCTACCCCGATCCCCGCCTGCACACGGTCGCCGCACCTGTGACGGAGGTCGACGACAAAATCCGCAAGCTGGTCGCCGACATGGCCGAGACCATGTACGAGGCGCCCGGCATCGGGTTGGCCGCCACCCAGGTCGACGTGCACAGGCGCATCGTCGTCATCGACGTCTCCGAGGACAAGTCCGGCCTGATGGCGCTGATCAACCCCGAGATCCTCGAGCGTTCGGGCGAGCAGGTGTGCGAGGAAGGCTGCCTGTCCGTACCCGGAATCTACGAGAAGGTGTCGCGCGCCGAGCGTGTGAAAGTTCGCGCCCTGAACGAAAACGGCGAATCCTTCGAGTTCGAGGCCGACGGACTGCTCGCGGTGTGCGTGCAGCACGAGATCGACCACCTCGACGGCAAGGTCTTCGTTGAATACCTGTCGCAGCTCAAGCTCGGCCGCATCAAGTCCAAGCTGGCCAAGAAGGCCCGCATCACAGCGTGATGGCCGCCACCGCATCCGTGGCCGGCGGCCTGCGCGTCGCCTTCGCCGGCACCCCCGAGTTCGCCGCGCAGGCGCTCAATGCCATCCTGAAGGCCGGCTACGCGGTCCCGCTCGTGCTCACCCAGCCCGACCGCCCTGCCGGCCGCGGCATGAAGCTCAGTCCGAGCGCGGTCAAGCAACTCGCGCTCGCCCACGGCATCGAGGTCGACCAGCCCGAGAAGCTGCGCACCGACGAGCAGCGCGCCCGCCTCGCCGCGTGCGCGCCCGACGTGCTGGTGGTCGCCGCCTACGGCCTCCTGCTGCCGCCCGCGGTGCTCGCGCTGCCGCGCCTGGGCTGCATCAACATCCACGCCTCGCTGCTGCCGCGCTGGCGCGGTGCGGCGCCGATCCACCGCGCGATCGAGGCCGGTGACGCGCAGACCGGCATCACCATCATGCAGATGGACGAGGGCCTCGACACCGGCCCGATGCTGCTGCGGCGCGCGCTGCCGATCGCCGCGGACGACACCACCGCCAGCCTGCACGACCGCCTCGCCGCGCTCGGCGGCGAATGCATCGTCGAGGCCCTCGGCACGCTCGTCGCCGGCGGGCTGGCGGCGACGCCGCAGCCGGCGGAGGGCGTGACCTACGCGGCCAAGATCGGCCGCGCCGAGGCCGACATCGACTGGAGCCGGCCGGCGGCGGAGATCGAGCGCGCCATGCGCGCCTTCGACCCGTTCCCGGGCGCCGTGTCCACCCTGCGCGACACCGCGATCAAGTGCTGGAAGGCGCAGGTCGTCGCGGGCGAGGGCGAGCCCGGCCGGGTGCTCGCGGTCGATGCGGACGGCATCGTCGTGGCCTGCGGACGCGACGCGCTGCGTTGTACGGTGTTACAGCGCCCGGGCAGCAAGCGCCTGCCCGCGGGGGAATTCCTGCGCGGGTTCCCGGTCTCTGCAGGCGAACGCTTCGCGCCGGCGGTGTGAGCGCGCCGGCCGTTCGCGGCGGGCTTGAAGCCCGTCGCCGACGCCCCAAGCTACACTGACGAATCAATCTCCTGCAGGAAGGACCCGCAATGTTCGGAAACTGGATCAAGACCTCCATCCTGATGGCCGGCATCGTCGCGCTGTTCGGCGCGATGGGCGCGGCCATCGGCGGCCAGCAGGGCATGCTGATCGCGCTCCTGATGGGTGGCGCCATGAACGTCTGGGCCTACTGGTTCTCGGACAAGATGGTGTTGAAGATGTACAAGGCGCGCGAGGTCGATGCCGCCTCCTCGCCCTACCTCTACAACATGGTCGCCGAGCTCGCGCAGCGTGCCCAGCTGCCCATGCCCAGGGTGTACATCATCGACGAGGCCCAGCCCAACGCCTTCGCCACCGGGCGCAACCCCGAGAACGCAGCGGTCGCCGCCACGACCGGCATCATGCGCATGCTCTCCGAACGCGAGCTGCGCGGGGTGATGGCGCACGAGCTGGCGCACGTGAAGAACCGCGACATCCTGATCTCCACGATCTCGGCCACCGTCGCCGGCGCGATCTCGATGCTGGCCAACTTCGGCATGTTCTTCGGCGGTCGCGACGGCGAGGACCGCCCCAACCCGGTGGTGTCGATCGCGCTGATGATCCTCGCGCCCCTCGCCGGCATGCTGATCCAGATGGCGATCAGTCGCACCCGCGAGTTCGGTGCGGATCGCGGCGGTGCGGAGATCTCCGGCGACCCCGAGGCGCTCGCCGGCGCGCTCGCGAAGATCGATGCCTACGCCCGCGGCATCCCGATGCACACCGCCGAGCGCCACCCGGAAACCGCGCAGATGATGATCATGAACCCGCTCTCGGGTGGCGGCTTGCGCGGGCTGTTCTCCACCCACCCCGCCACCGAGGAACGCATCGCCCGCCTGCGCGCGCTGCGCTGAGCCGTGTGCGCGGCAGCCGGAGCGCGGGCGCGCACGGTGGAAGGGGTCGAGGTCGCAAGACCGCGCCGAGTCCTTCGCAGACGATCGCCGAGGGCGGTCTGCTGCAACGACGGGCATGGTGTAGGCTACGGACTGCGCCGACCGTCGGCCCTCGACAAGCCGCGGCGTACCCCACAACGAAGAGGAGATCTACATGAGCAAAGTGACCCTTGGCGGTAACCCGATCGACGTCGCCGGCCGCTTCCCGCAGGCGGGCGAGGCCGCGCCGGTATTCAAGCTGACCGGCGCCGACCTCGCCGACATCGGTCTCGAGGCTTTCGCCGGCAAGCGCAAGGTGCTGAACATCGTCCCCAGCCTGGACACCCCGGTGTGCGCCACCTCCACCCGCAAGTTCAACGCCGAGGCCGCCGGCCTGGCCGACACCGTGGTGCTGGTCGTCTCCGCCGACCTGCCTTTCGCCGCCAAGCGCTTCTGCGAGACCGAAGGCCTCAAGAACGTGCACACGCTGTCGACCTTCCGCAACCCGAAGTTTGCAGAGGACTACGGCGTCGCGATCAGCTCCGGTCCGCTCGCCGGGGTGACCGCGCGTGCGGTCGTGGTTGTCGATGGCAACGACAAGGTGGTGTATTCGCAGCTCGTGCCCGAGATCAAGGAAGAGCCGGACTACGCTGCCGCGCTCGCCGCGCTGAAGTAAGCCACGGTTCAGCGAGTGTCGCCACCGCCTGAGGTGGCGACACTCAGCGCCTGGTCGATGCGCTCGCCGCCGCCGGGCGCTCCGGCTCGTCGAAGCGGCTGTCGTCCTCGAGCGCGAACACGCCCAGCCCCTGGGTGGCCAGGCGCACCGTCGTCGGCCCACGGTCCTGGGACAGCTTGAGCATCTGCTCGCCCATGCGCACGATGCAGCCTTCGAACATCTCGCGGTCGGCATTCACCCTTGCCTCGCGGGTCAGCGCGAGACGGTGCTGCAGTTCCTCTTCCTCGCTGCGCAAGCTCTCGATCTCTTCAGACAGCGCGCTCGCGGTCTGCTCGGCGCGTCCCACCATCTCCGGGCTCACCCGATCGGGGTGGCGGTCGGCGAAGGTCAGCATCTTGCCGATCTCGAGCAGGCGGTTCTCGAGCGCGTCGCGCGCCTCCGATTTCTCCTGGATGGCCTGCTCCAGCCCGGTTTCCGTGCCGATTTCGAGTTCCGTGCGGATGTGGCTGCTCGACCCGATCGTGCGCGCATGGATGGACAGGCTGGCGCGGCAGTTACCGCCGACGATCAGGCCGCGCAACCGCTTGCCGACTCGGATGTGGTTGCGTGCATCGAGCTGGCATTGCATCGCGACGTCGTCGATGAAGATCGAATCGCCCGCGCTGATGCGCGCCTGTTGCGCGTAGGTGGCGCAGAAGCTGCCTGTGCAGCGGATCGCGTGCACGCTGTAGTCCTTACCGGCGGTCTTGCCACCCAGCCCGCCGAGGACGCCACCTTTGACCACGATGCTGCCGCCGGCCTCCAGCGTTGCCGGCTCGACCACGCCGCCGACCTCGATGTCACCGGTCGCGCGCACCGTCATGCCGGCCTGGACGTCGTTGCGGATGCGGACGGTGCCGTCGAAGTCGATGTTGCCGGTGGCGAGGTTGACCGCCTCCACGGTGAAGATGGGCTCCACCATCGCGCCGTTGCGCACGCGCAGCGGCTGGCCGTCGCAGGCGGCCACGAGCAGCTCGGGGTCGTCGGGCGAGCTCGTGGTGCCGCGCAGGCCGGGGGCGAAACGCTGGTCGCGACCGCGGCGTGCCACGATCGGCCGGCCGTACACGTTGACGCCGTCGACCCCGGGCTGGGGCGGGTGCCGCCGCATCAGGGGGTCGCCGGCATGAACGACGAGGATCTCGCCGAGGTCGCGGTAATCGGTGCGACCGCAAGGGCGGACGCTGGGTACGCGCTCGCGTGTTTCGGGCAGCAGGTATTCGAGCCAGCCGTCCTTTCCCGGCTCCGGTTCGCGGCCTCGCGCAATGGCCAGGTCGTCGGCCTGACCAGTGGCGATCGCGCGGTTCATCTCCTCCAGCAGCAGGCCCTCGACGATACCGCGCGACTCGATCAGGGCGAGCAGCTCGGTCTTGCTCGCCGGCCTTCCGCCCTTGGGAGGCACGATGCTCAGGCGCGCAACCAGGCCGTCGAGCGAGACCCCGATCTGCATCGACGCATCCACGCATTGCGCGATCTCGACCGGGGCCACCGACTCGGCGGCGTTGTACTGCGAGATCAGGCGCTTGATGGGATCGGGCCGGATCTGCAATTCGGCGTAGCCTGCGACCTCGAGGCGTCGGCGCAGCCACACCGCGTCGATGCGCGGGAAATGGGGGTCGTACGCAATGCTCACGCTCAGGGTGCGCGTGAGCTCGTCGAACGAGACTTCCAGTTCCGGGCCTTCCGGGAGCTCCTTGTTCATGTTTCCAGCGCGATCCGATCGCGATTGTCCGTTTGCGGGGCCGGCGAATTGTAGCCCTCCCCACATTGTTGGTGCCAATGGGGCGAACCCGAGGCAAATCTTCCGCGTACAGCCTGCGGGTGAGGTTCAGGCGCGCAGTGCGCGCGCGATGAAGTGCTTCGCCACGCGCGAGCGCGGCACCTTGTCCTCGAACCAGGTGCGCACATCGGCGTCGAGGCCGATGCCGTGCATGTAGTTGTATAGCGCCTTGTTGAGCGCCCTGCCCAGGCGATCGTGGTCCACCCCGGTGGGGTCGATGAAGCCGACGTCGTTCTTCGCGAAGCGGATCTCGGGCAGCGGCACGAGCGTGACGCCGAACTCCTCCGGGTTCTTGCCCACCGGCGAATGCACGGTGCACGCGAAGCGGTGGAAGAAGCCCGACTGGATGCAGCCGGCCTCGAAGAGCTGACGCACGTATTCGAGCGCGTCCACCGTGTCGTGCACCGTCTGGGTGGGGAAGCCGTACATCAGGTAGGCGTGCACCAGCACCCCGGCTTCGGTGAAGGCGTGGGTGACGCGCGCCACCTGCTCCACCGACACGCCCTTCTTCATCAGCTGCAGCAGGCGGTCCGAGGCCACCTCCAGCCCGCCCGACACCGCGATGCAGCCGCTGTCGGCGAGCAGTTGGCAGAGCTCGGTGGAGAACGACTTCTCGAAGCGGATGTTGCCCCACCACGAGATCGCCACCCCGCGCCGCAGCAGCTCCTCGGCGAGCGCGCGCAGGGCCTTGGGCGGCGCGGCCTCGTCGACGAAGTGAAAGCCGGTCTGGCCGGTCTCGGCGATGATCGCCTCGATGCGGTCGACCAGCAGGCTGGCGGCGGCGCCGTCGTAGCGGCCGATGTAGTCCAGGCTGATGTCGCAGAAGGTGCACTTCTTCCAGTAGCAGCCGTGGGCGACGGTGAGCTTGTTCCAGCGCCCGTCCGACCACAGCCGGTGCATCGGGTTGAGCATGTCGAGCACCGACAGGTAGCCATCGAGCGGCAGGCCGTCCCAGGTGGGGGTGCCGACCTCGGCGAAGGGCACGTCGGGCTCGGCGAGGTGGATGTAGCGCACCTGGCCCGTATCCGGATCGCGCACGAAGGTCCGCACCAGGCGCGACCTGCCGCGCCTGCCCTGCAGGTGCTCGAGCAGCGCCAGCAGCGGGCGCTCGCCGTCGTCGAGGGTGACGTAGTCGAAATGGTCGAACACCCGCGGTTCAGCCAGTTCTCGCAGCTCGGTATTGACGAAACCGCCGCCGAGCACGGTGACGATCTCCGGGTGCGCGGCCTTGATCGCCTGCGCGATGCGGAAGGCGCCATACACCGAGCCGGGGAAGGGGGTGGAGACCAGCACCACCTGCGGCGAGTGGTGGGAGAGGGTTTCGAGGGTCAGGTCTTTCAAATACTCGTCGACCAGCGTCGGCGCGGCGGCGAGCGCCGCGGCAAGCGGCTCGAAGGTCGGCTGGCTCATCGACAGCGACTCGGCGTAGCGCACGAACTCGAAGCGCGCATCCACCGCGTCGCGCAGGATGTCGGCGAGCTCGTTCAGGTACAGCGTGGCGAGGTGGCGCGCGCGGTCGGCGAGACCCATGGCGCCGAAGGCCCAGGCGAGCGGATCGCCGCCCTCGGGGTCGTCGGGGTCGACATAGGCGTCGACGGTGTCGAAGCGCGGCCCCTCGGGCAGGAAGCTGCGGCTGGCGATGCGATGGGCGATGGTCGGATCGCGGCCCTGCAGGAACGCGATGGTGGGGCCGACGGTGTAGCGGTAGCGCGCGAAGTGCTCGATGAAGCCCTGCACCAGCGGCGTGCGCCGCTTCTTCGGCAGCGCCTCCGCGCAGGCCCGGATGTCGTCCAGCCCGGCGGGCGAGAGCAGGCGCAGCACCAGCTTCAGCGCGAGGTCCTCCTGCACCGCATCGACGCCGCACGAGCGCAGGAAGCCGGTGAGGTAGGCAGTGGACGGGTAAGGCGTGTTGAGCTGCGTCATCGGCGGGATGACGGAGAGCACGCGCAGCGCACCGCCGCCTTGCCGGGCGGGTGTGGGCGGCGCTGTGGGTTCGGGCGTGGCGGGCGGCGCGGCGGTGGACATGGCGGGCAGGGCGTTCTGGCAGGGAGGCGAGGATGCCGCAGGCGCTACTGGAACGCCACCTCGGCGAAGCTGCGCAGCTTGCGGCTGTGCAGGCGATCGACGCCCTGCGCGCGTAGCAGCTCGAGCGCGTGGATGCCGATGCGCAGGTGCTGGTCGACGCGCTCGCGGTAGAAGCGGTCGGCCATGCCGGGCAGCTTGATCTCGCCGTGGAGCGGTTTGTCGCTGACGCACAGCAGGGTGCCGTAGGGCACGCGGAAGCGGAAGCCGTTGGCGGCGATGGTGGCCGATTCCATGTCGAGCGCGATCGCTCGGCTCTGGCTGAAGCGGCGCTCGGGGCTGCTCGCCATGCCGTGCGAGGGCAGCAGCTCCCAGTTGCGGTTGTCTGTGCTGGCCACCGTGCCGGTGCGCATCAGGCGCTTGAGCTCGTAGCCCGACAGCTGCGTGACCTCGGCCACCGCCGCCTCGAGCGCGAGCTGCACCTCGGCGAGCGGCGGGATCGGCACCCAGGGCGGCAGCTCCTCGTCGAGCACATGGTCCTCGCGCACGTAGCCGTGGGCGAGCACGTAGTCGCCGAGCTGCTGGCTGTTGCGCAGGCCGGCGCAGTGCCCGAGCATGATCCACGCGTGCGGGCGCAGCACCGCGATATGGTCGGTGATGGTCTTGGCGTTGGCGGGGCCGACGCCGATGTTGACCATCGTGATGCCGGCGCGGTCGCCGCGCACCAGGTGGTAGGCCGGCATCTGCGGCAGGCGCGGTGGGGGGCTGCCCTCGGCGTCGCCCGCCTCGGGCGGCCGGCCGGCGGCGCGGGTGACCACGTTGCCGGGTTCGACGAAGGCCTCGTAGCCATGATCGGCGGCGGTGCCGGCCATGAGCTCGTGGCCGAGGCGGATGAACTCGTCGATATAGAACTGGTAGTTGGTGAACAGCACGAAGTTCTGGAAGAAAGCCGGCCGCGTGCCGGTGTAGTGGCGCAGGCGTTGCAGCGAGTAGTCCACCCGCGGCGCGGTGAACAGCGCGAGCGGGTGCGGTTCGCCCGGTGCGGGATCGAAGGTGCCGTTGGCGATGCCGTCGTCCATCGCGCCGAGGTCGGGCAGGTCGAAGTGGTCGCGCAGCAGGCGGCGGCGCTCGGGCGCCAGCTGGCCTTCGAGATATTCGTGCTCGGGCAGAGCGAAATGCACCGGGATCGGCTGCGCGCCGCTGCCCACCTCGAGCGCCACGCCGTGGTTCTTCACCAGCAGGCGGAACTGCTCGAGGTAGTAGTCGCCGAAAAGGTCGGGCCGCGTCAGCGTGGTCTCGAACACCCCCGGCCCGGCGACGAAGCCGTAGGACAGGCGCGAGTCCGCGCGCGCCACCGTGTCGGTGCGCACGCGCAGCAAGGGGTAGCAGGCGCTGGTGCGGCCCGGCCCGGCACCATCGACATAGCGCTGCAGGCCGACGCGCAGGTGCCCGACCGAGGCGTCGTAGATCTCGCGCACGCGCGCGAGCGCGGCCTCGGGCGCGGCGAAGGCCTGCGGGGCGAAATGCGGGCTGCGGCGGTCCATGGGTTCGGAGCCCGGGCCTACTTGCGCTCGAGCATGCGGTTCACCGCGGCCAGATGCTCGGGCTCGTTGTGGCACATGCCCTGGAAGGCGGCGGACAGGTCGAGGAAGTCCTTCAGCTCCATGCGCTGCGCCATCTTCATCAGGCGCTTGGTGAGCCGCAGCGCCTTCGGTGGCTGCGCGGCGAAGCGCGCCGCGATCGCCTGCGCGCGCACCAGCAGCTCGTCCGGCTCGACCACCTCGAGCACGATGCCGAGTGCCTTCGCCTCCTCGGCGCCGACGATGCGGCCCGACAGGGTCAGCTCGAAGGCCTGCTGGTAGCCGATCAGGCGCTGCATGAACCAGGCGCCGCCGTCGCCGGGAATGATGCCCAGGTTGAGGAAGGTCTCGCCGAACTTCGCCTTGGTCGAGGCGATGCGCAGGTCGGCCATGTTGGCGAGGTCGAAGCCGGCGCCGATCGCCGGGCCGTTGACCGCGGCGATGATCGGCACCTCGACCCCCTGCAGCGCCAGCGGGATGCGCTGGATGCCCTGGCGGTAGCGGGTGGCGACCTCGGCCACGTCGCCGGCGAAGTCGCCGCCGCGCGCGGCCATGTCCTTGACGTTGCCACCCGCCGAGAAGGCCGCGCCCTCGCCGGTGATGACGAGGACCGAGACGTCTTCGCAGCGGTTCACCCACTCGGCCACGCCGACGATGTCGTCGATCAGCGCGGTACCGGTGAGCGCGTTGCGCACGTCGTCGCGCGCGAGGGTCAGGGTGGCGACGCGGTCTTCGAGGACGAGGCGGGCGTCGCGGACGGTGGGCAGGTTCAT
This sequence comes from Thauera sp., assembly GCA_016790365.1. Taxonomy (GTDB): domain Bacteria; phylum Pseudomonadota; class Gammaproteobacteria; order Burkholderiales; family Rhodocyclaceae; genus Thauera. The sequence goes on from JAEUNQ010000364.1 coordinate 12,499, forward strand.
CGAGTGGTTCTCCTGGTGGCCGGCGGATGGATCGGTGCCGCGGCGGCGGCGAAGTGCGGGGACCCGGCCTTCAGCGCGGGTTGCGCAGCGGTTCGGGCAGCTTGAGCGTGCCGGTGTCGATGAAGCGGGTACCGCCGAGCAGCCCGCCGGCGAGCCGCCCGCGCAGGGTATAGGGGACCTCGGTCTTCGGCTCGCCTTCGATGACGCCGAGCGCCTGGCGCACCACCGCGATCGCCGAGACCGACACCGGGATCTCCACCAGCGCCTCGCCGAAGCGCGGCACGCTGCCCTTGCGGTCGCTGACGCCGGTGGCGAAGGGCTTGCCGTTGAGGTCGAGCTCGAGGGCAAGGCCGTCGAAGTCGATCGCCGCCTCGTTGGGATTCTGCACCCGCAGCTTCACCGCGAAGCGCATCTCCATGCCCGCGCCCGGCAGGGGTTCGAGCCCCACGACGTTGATGCGCACCGGCTCGCGCTGGATCAGGCTGGCGCAGCCGGCGAGGCCGAGCACGAGCAGGGCGCCGAACAGCGCGAGCAGGCTGCGGGCGATGCCGCGTCGGGGCAGGGCAGCGGTGGCGTGCATGAGGAGGCTCCGGATCGTCGATGATGGGCTCCGCCGTGGCGGGGGCGGAGGGCTCGATTCTAGCAACCGTGCCGGCGAATGCCCGGCGCGTTCTCCGCGAAGGGCACCAGGGTGGCAAGACGCTCGTGCGCGATGCGTTTCAGCCGGCGCACTCAGTCCCGGGTGAGCCACTCGAGCAGGCCGTCCATCAGCGCGTGGGTTGCGGCGAAGTGCGCGCCGGCGCGCCCGAGGATCGTTGCCTCGTCCTGGATCCAGCGTGCCGGGACCAGCTCGCCGCGGCAATTGTCGACGATCGCGCGCAGGCTGGATTCGGTCATCTCGAGGTGGAACTGCAGGCCGATCGTGCGCGCGCCGAGCTGGAAGGCCTGGTTCCTGCACGCCGCGCTCGAGGCGAGCAGGCGCGCGCCCGCGGGCAGCTCGAAGGTCTCGCCGTGCCAGTGCAGCACGGTCGCTTGCGCAGGGAAGGGGAAGCACGGCGGGGCTTCCTCGGCGTCGTGTTCGGCGCCGCTGGCGGCGACCTCGAACCAGCCGATCTCCTTGTCGGCGTTGCGATGGACGCGGGCGCCGTGCGCGCTGGCGATCAGCTGCGCGCCCAGGCAGATGCCGAGCACCGGCCGGCCGCGCGCGACCACCTCGGCGATGAAGCGCTTCTCGGCGACCAGCCAGGGGAATTCGGCCTCGTCATTGACGCTCATCGGCCCGCCCATCACCACCAGCACATCGACCGCGGCCGGGTCGGGCAGCACCGGCGCTTCCCAGAAGCGGGTCGAGCCGATGTCCGCGCCGCGCGCGGCGAGCCAGTCGCCGATGTGGCCGGGACCTTCGAAGGGGACGTGCTGCAGGATGTGGGCTTTCATGGTGTGCCGGGGCGGTGGGGTGGGGTGGGGTGGGGTGGAAGGGGTGGGGCATTCTAGAAGCGCGAACCCGGCTGGCGCAGGAATTCGGCTTCCTCGGGGCTCGTCTCGCGCCCGAGCGCGGCGTTGCGGTGCGGGAAGCGGCCGAAGCGCTCGATGATCTCGAGGTGGCGGCGGGCGTAGTCGAGGTAGCCGGCAAAGGCCGTGCGCAGCGCAGGCTCGACCGCGGCGGCGAGCGCGTCGAAGCGGCGCACCGCCTCGCGCTGGTCGGCGAGATTCTCGGAGTGCTCCAGCGGCAGATACAGGAAGACGCGCTCGATCGGCCGCAGCTCGCCGTCGAGCCCGCGCGCGAGCGCCTCCTTGGCCCAGCGCAGCGCGAGCACGTCGAAGGCGAAGGCCGCGGCCTCGCCGCGCCAGATGTTGCGCGGGAACTGGTCGGTCAGCAGGACCATCGCCAGGCGTCCGCGCAACCCGCCCAGCCAGGCGTCGAGCTCCCCGCCCGCGGCGCGGCCCACCAGCGGCGCGAAGCGAGCACGGATCGCGGCATCGACCTCGGGCTGCTTCTTCCACCACAGCGCCGACTGGCGCTCGATGATGGCGTCGTCCTCGTCCTCATCGGCCGCGGGGCCGAACCAGAAGGCGTGGATCGTGGCGGGCGTGTCCATGCGGGGCTCCGGGCGGACGATCGGGGTGGGGCAAGCATAGCCCAGCACGCTGCGGTGCGGGATGTGGGAGCGCCGGATCCTCGGGGCGCTCGCGTCGAATGCGAAGGGACTTCGTGGGAGCGGGCGATGCCCCAGCCCTCCTGCCGCGCACCCGGTCCGCGCGGTTGGCGCAATAATCCCGCCATGCCCCGCGAAACCGCCTCCCCCGCCGCGCTCTCCACCCTGCGCGGCCTGCTCCCCTTCCTGCACCCCTACCGCGCGCGCGTGGCGCTCGCCTTCGTGCTGCTGTGCCTGGGCTCGGCGGCGATCCTGGTGGTGCCGCTGGCCTTCCGCGACCTGATCGACGCGGGCTTCGGCGGAGTCTCCGCGGGCGGTGCCGCGGCGCACGAGGGTGCCGGGCTGTTCGGCGCGCAGGGCCTGGACGGTCGCTTCGTCGCGCTGTTCGGGCTCGCGGTGTTCTGGGCGGCGGCGGTGGCGGCGCGCTACTACACCGTGTCGTGGATCGGCGAGCGCGTCACCGCCGACCTGCGCAGCGCGGTGTATGCGCGCGTGCTGCGCCAGTCGCCGCAGTATTTCGAGACCCTGCAGACCGGCGAGGTGCTCTCAAGGCTCACCGGCGACACCACGCTGGTGCAGACGGTCGTCGGCAGCTCGATCTCCCTGGGGCTGCGCAGCCTGTTCCAGTTCGTCGGCGGCATGGTGATGCTGGCGGTGACCAGCGTGCAGCTCTTCGGCCTCATCTTCGGGCTGATGGCGCTGCTCGCGCTGCCGATCACGCTCATCGGCCGGCGCGTGCGCAGCCTCTCGCGCGAGGCGCAGGACCGCATCGCCGACGCCTCGGCGCTCGCCGGCGAGATCCTCAATGCGATGCCGACGGTGCAGGCCTTCGGCCAGGAGGCCAACGAGGCCGCGCGCTTCGCCGCGCGCGCCGAGACCGGCTTCGCCACCGCGGTGCGGCGCACGCGGGTACGCGCGGCGCTCACCGGGCTGATCATCGCCGCGGTGATGGGCACGATCATCTTCGTGCTGTGGATCGGCGCGCGCCAGGTGCAGGCGGGCGCGCTGTCGGTGGGCGAACTCGGCGCCTTCGTGATCTACGCCGCGCTGGTGGCGGGCGGCGCCGGCACGCTGGCCGAGGTGTGGGGCGACGTGATGCGCGCCGCGGGGGCGACCGGGCGGCTGCTGGAGCTCCTACGGGCGGAGCCGGTGATCCGGGACGTGGAGGTGGTGGAGAGCGCGCGGGAGGACGGAGGTGGGGGTTCGCGGCGGGCGCCGCTCCTACACGAGAACCCCTGTAGCACGCGCCCTGTAGGAGCGGCACCAGCCGCGAACCCCGCACCCGACTCCCCCACCGACACCCCCACCACCCACCCCGCGATCGAACTCGCCCACGTCGTCTTCCGCTACCCCGCCCGCCCCGCCGTGGCGGCGCTCGACGGCATCGACCTGCGTATCGCGGCGGGCGAAAGGCTCGCGCTGGTCGGCCCCTCGGGCGCGGGCAAGACCAGCCTGTTCCAGCTCCTGCTGCGCTTCTACGAGGCCGGCGAGGGCCACATCCGCATCGATGGCCACGACATCCGCGCCCTGCCGCTGCGCAGCCTGCGCGCGCGCATCGCCCTCGTCCCCCAGGATCCGGTGATCTTCTCCGCCAGCGCGCTCGACAACATCCGCTACGGCCGCCCCGACGCCGGCGACGACGAGGTGATCGCCGCCGCGCGCGCCGCGGCCGCCGACGAGTTCATCGCCCGCCTGCCCGAGGGCTACGCCACCTTCCTCGGCGAGCGCGGCACGCGGCTCTCCGGTGGCCAGCGCCAGCGCATCGCGATCGCGCGCGCGATCCTCAAGGGCGCGCCCATCCTGCTGCTCGACGAGGCCACCAGCGCGCTCGACGCCGAATCCGAGGTCCTCGTGCAGCAGGGCCTGGCTGCGGCGATGCAGGGTCGCACCACGCTGATCATCGCCCACCGCCTGGCCACCGTGCAGAAGGTGGATCGCATCGTGGTGATGGACGCGGGGCGCATCGTCGAGACCGGCACCCCGGCCGATCTGCGCCGCCAAGGCGGACTGTATGCGCGCCTGGCGGCGCTGCAGCTCGAGGGCTGAGCGCGGGCGGAGCCCATTCGCGCCTTGCGGCGCTCCCACACGAAGCACCGCGGCTCGGCGCCAGGCAGGAGCGCCGCAAGGCGCGAATCGGCGGTCCTGCTCGCCCGTCAGGGCAGCGCGCGCTCGCGCAGGTAGCGCGGAAAGCGCGGCAGGCCGGCGGGGGTGAGCTCGCGGTAGCGGTAGGTGACCAGGGCGCCGAGCGCGGGCGGGTTGGCGCGCAGCGCGTCGCTGAGGCCGCTGCCGATGCGAAAGCGCCTGCCGTCGGCGGTCTCGACCCGCAGCGCGCCCACCCTGCCCTGCAGCCGGCCCTTGCCGGGCAGGTAGCCCACCACGCGCGCCTCGGCGTCCAGCCAGGGGGTGAGCTTGCGCAGGGCCTCGCTGCGACCGGGCTGCCAGGGGGCGTCGGCGCGATGCAGCATGAGGCCTTCGCCGCCGCCAGCGAGGACCTCGTCGAGCAGGCGCTGCAGCGCGGCGCGGTCGGCCACGCGCTGCTGCGGGACCGCCTGCACCCACGCCGCAGCGGCCGCGTCGGCCAGGCTGCGCAGGTGCGTCAGCCGGGTGTCGAAGTCGCCCGGGGCGCCGGGCAGATCGAAGAGCATGTAGCGCACCTCGCGCCACAGCGGGTCTTCGGGATCCTCGCGGCGCAGCAGGCCGGAGAGCGCGTCGAAGCGGCGGCGGCCCAGCCAGAGCTCGCCGTCGAGCGCGACCGGCGGCAACACGGCGAGGAACCAGGCCGGCGCCGGCAGCATGCGCCCGCTGCGGAAACGCAGCACCTTGCCGTCCCACGAGGCGCGCACGCCGTCGAGCTTCTCGCTCACCCACCAGCCCGCAGGGTCGATCGCGGGGTCGTGGCGGAGGGCGAGCATGGCCGCAGGCGGCGCGGGTGCGTCGATGGGTGCCGCGGTCTGCGCGCACACGCCGACCGGAAGCAGGGCTAGGGCCAGGATCAGGCTGCGGAGGGGCGTGGCCGGCCCGCGCAGGGCCGGTGCGGGAATGCGGGTGGGCGTTCTCACGAGCGAACCTCCTGTCCGGGCACGAGCGGCGGCGCCTCTTCTTCCGTGCCTCGCCGACGCAGGCGGGACTCGCGACCGAGCACCCGCTCGGGTGCGGAGTGGCCTGCGCCCTCGATGGCCTCCCCGAATACCCCACCGGGAGAGGCCTGTAAATGACAAAGGGATTCTAGCGGTGTTGCGCGTGCGCTGCCAGGCGGAACTTCAGGCGCCAGCAGCGACGCGCGCGGGCCTGCGCTGCGGGCGGAACTGGCGGGTGTCGCGGTAGTACTCGACCGACTCGCTGTCCGGCGTCACGCCGGGGATGCCGAGCAGCGGCAGCGGCGCGAGGCTGCGCGGGCCGAAGTCGCCGATCGTGGCGGCGAGGCGGGCGGCGAGCCAGGCGTCAGTCTCGGCGAGCGCCGCAGGCATGGGCAGCGCGAGCCAGGCGGGATCGACCACGCGGTGGAGGGCCTTGGCGCACAGGCCGGGGAAGGGCGCGCGCAATTGGTCCCAGCTGCCGTGGCCGAAGACGAGGAAGCGGGTGCGGCGCTGCACGGCTTCGCGCCGGTTCCAGAACACCTCTTCCCACTCGTGCGCGGCGAGCAGGGCCGGGACCTGCGGGTCGGCGGACACCACGACGATGCCGCACTCGTCGAACTGGGTCAGCGCGTCGCGCCGCGGCCCGCGCCCGGCGAGGCCGGCGGCGGCGCGGGCGCGCAGCTCGTCCAGGTGGAGGCGGTTGCAGCAGGCCTTGGTGCGCGGCCAGGCGCGCCAGGCGAGCGCGTTGAAGAAATCGTGCCAGTCGCCCTCGCGGGTCGGCACCTCGCCGGTGGCGAAGATGCGCGCCTCGTAGCCGGCCTCGTCCTCGCCCGGCGCGGCGAAGCGGATCCGTGCCCCGCCACCGCTGCGCGCCGCGGGCGCGGCCTCGACGAGCAGCGCGTCGAGCGCCGCCCGCGCGGGCACGCCGGGCGCGGTGAAGCGGGCCAGCCAGGGCGCGATCGGCTCGAACAGCCGGCGCTCGGCGAAGGCGGCGGGGGTGGCGAGGGCGTCGTTCATCGCTGGAATTGTGCCGTCTCGCGGGCGGGCGGACCACTGCGGGTGAGGCGGAGGGGCCGCGGCGCGTGCCTTGCGGTCGCGCTACCGCGCCACCGCATGCCCCCGGTCAGCGCATTTCGAACAGCTCCTGGTGGAAGCGCTCGGCAGGCAGGCCGCGGGCGGCAAGGGTGTCGCGCAGCATCGCGCCGAAGCCGGCCGGGCCGCAGAACCACACGCCGGCCTGCTTCCAGTCGGGCACGCTGCGGCAGATGCCGTCGGCGTCGAGGCGGCCGTCGCGTTGCGAGACCAGCACGTGCAGCTTCACCCGTGCCTGGGCGGCGAGCTCGCGCAGGCGGGCGATGAAGCCCTCGTCGGGGGCGCTGGTGCTGTAGAAGAGGTCGACCGGCGCGGCGCCGCCCGGCTGCGCTTCTTCCTGCGCGCGCGCCTGCATGCGGGCGACGAAGGGGGTGATGCCGATGCCGCCCGCGACCCAGATCTGCCGCGCCTGGGCACCGCCGAAGTCGAAGCGGCCGTAGGGGCCCTCGACGCGCACGGGGTCGCCGGCCTTCAGCGTCGCCGGCAGGCGGCCGGTGTAGTCGCCGAGCGGCTTGATCATGAAGTCCATGCGACCGTCGCCGCCCCAGGCGGACGAGATCGTGAAGGGGTGCGGACCCTCGCGCTCGTCGAAGGTGACGAAGGCGAACTGCCCGGCCTGGTGGCCCGGCCACGGCGTGTCGAGGCGCAGGCCGACCTCGAGCACCTGGTTGGCGGGATGCTGCACCACGCGCTCGATGCGGCCGTGCGCGCGGCGTCCGCTGCCGATGCGGCCGGCGAGCGAGCGCAGTGCGGCCCAGCTGCCGGCGGCCATCAGCACGCCCATGACGATGCCGATCGGCTGCGTCCAATAGGTGAAGGGCAACAGCACCACGCCATGCACGACCAGGGCGAGGTACACCGCCGCCATCACGCGGTGGGTCTGCACGAAGCGGCGATAGGGGAAGCGCTTGATCAGCGCGATCGCGGCGAGCACGGCGAAGAGGTAGAAGGCCCACTCGCCGATGCTCTCGGCGAGGCCGCGCTGCTCCTGGAAGAAGCGGAACAGCTCGACGGTCTGTTCGGGACGCGGGCCGCGCGCGGGCTTTTCCAGCCAGCCCCAGCCGACCGCCCACTTGGTGCCCTTGGCCCACAGCCAGTGCACCACGCCGACCGACAGGCCGGCGATGCCGAGCCACTTGTGCAGCCGGTAGGCCTTGTCCATGCCGCCGAGCAGCGGCTCGAGCGCGGCCGGGCGCAGGGCGAGGATCATCGCCGCGCTCATCGCGCCCATGGCGAGCACGCCGGTGTAATTGACCGCGAGCGTGCGCAGCGCGAAGTAGGTGTCGCCCTGGATCAGCAGCGGATCGGCCCACCACCACAGCAGGCTGAGCGCAGCGAGGACGAGGAGAAGTGCAGATTTGATGTTTTTCATGATGGCTCCCTTCGAGCGGGATGCGGGTGCCATGAGGCAGCGGATCCCATGCGGGAATTGTGCACCACAGCATGTGTCCGGCTTGTAGCGTCTTGTACCGCGTGGGAGGCGCCCGCGGCTGGTCAGCGTGGCGGCGCGCCTATAGACTCGCGGGCGAACCTCGACCGGCCGCCGTTTGCGGCCACCGCACGGCACCCCGAACATGTTCCAGCACTCCGCCCCCTCCCCCGCCTGGCTCCAGCACGACATGGAGC